>CAJWFS010000177.1 GCA_913030665.1 uncultured Acidimicrobiaceae bacterium | reverse complement strand
GGATTAGAAGGCCACTGCTCTATCCGGGCTGAGCTACGGGGGCCGGCCCACCGAGGTTACCGCTGGCCCCGTAACCGTTCCGGTCCCAGCGTGTCTGGAACCAGACCCTCGAACGTCGGAGGATCGACGCCGGGTTCGATGGACATCGATCCGTCCGGATCAGGCCTACTCGTAGAATGTGTGAGTGGATGACGGTAAGCGGATCGACGGCGGAACGCAGATGGATGCGATCAGCCCGGACCTCCGCACGGTGGCCAACCTCGAAGATGGCGACTGGAAGGCCCTGGGGCCGGGAGAATCCATCCTCCAGTTGGACGACTCCCTCCGTATCGGAACCGGCTTCCACGTCTACCGGTTGGAGCCCGGTGCCTCGAGCACCCCGCACGAACACACCTGCGACGAGCACTTCCTCGTCCTCGACGGCGACCTGGTGGACCATGACGGCTTCCGGTACGGCCCCGGTGACATGGTCATGCTTCGCCGAGGCACCCGTCACAACTCCCGGACCGAGACCGGCTGCACGATCGCCGTCTTCATCGCCACACCAGAGGTGAACCTTTAGGGGCCTACCCCTTACCCCGGAAGCGCCCCGGCCCCACCTCGTCCAGAACGAGGCCCGCGAACACCTCAGATGGACCACCACCCAGGGCAAGCTCCGCGGTCAGGCGGCCTGCTCCCGGCGAGGTCTGGATACCGGTGCCGCCCTGGCCTACGCACCACACGAACGTCGGGTGGTCGGGGTCCGGGCCGATCACCATCGATTCGTCCGGGGCGAAGGTCCGCAGCCCGGTCCATGCGGAGTTCACCGACCGGATGCCGAGCATTGTGGCCTCGTTGAGCCGGTCGATGGCCAGCGCCACGTCAATCTCCTCCGGCCTGGCGTCGCACGGCTCCGACGGGTTCTGCTCCCCCAGCGAACAGAGCATCTGCAGGCCATCGTCCTTGATGTACCAGTCGTGGGCGATGTTGCCGGTGAACGCCCATCCGGTGGTGTCGGTTCCCGGCCCGTCCACCATGAACGCCGTCCGGCGTCGTGGTTCGAGGCCCACGGGCTCCAATCCGGCTCCGTGGGCCACCAGGTCGCCCCATGCGCCGGCAGCGTTTACCACCAGGTCAACTCCTACAGGCCCGTCGGTGGTGTCCAGACGCCAGCCCCCACCATCGGGGCGAGCGGCGTCAACCCGCGTCGATGTTGCGATACGACCCCCGGCGCGACGAAAGCCGCGGACGAAGGCCTGGTGCAGGGCGCCGACGTCTATGTCCGCACTGTCCGGCTCCACAAGTGCCCGGTGGAGCCGGTCCCGACGCAACGGCGGGAAGAGGCGCATCGCCTCGTCGAGGTCGACCTCGACCGTGTCGGTCGTGGCCGAAACGCCATCAGCCAGCATCCGCTCGATGGCCGCATCCTGTTCGGTCGTTCCCACATGGAGGACCTGGCGATGTGTCAGCAACGGACCGTCGACCAATCCGTCGGGCGTTTCGCGGAGGAACTGGAGGCTGGCCGAGCAGATGGCTCGGGTGGAGGCCGTCCCCAGGTTCTCCAGTAGCAGGGCTGCCGAACGCCCGGTCGTGTGCTGCGCCAGGGTTGCCTCCATCTCGAGCAGTACCACGTCGGCGGCGGGATCCAACTCCAGGATGTGGTGGGCGGCGCTCACCCCGGCGATGCCGCCACCGATAACAGCGATCCTCGTCGACATCCGAGAATGGTCACACACCAGCGCCGGTCCTGACGACCTAGACGCCGTCTGTCGTGAGTCCTAATCGGGGCGTCGCCGACAGGACCGGGCCGTATCATGACGGCACTTGGTGGCCGTAGCTCAGTTCGGTTAGAGCACCTGGTTGTGGTCCAGGAAGTCGGGGGTTCAAATCCCCTCGGTCACCCCACGAGGCCCGATCCGTCGGTCGTCCGCTCCGGCGGGCGCCGGTAGGATCGGGCGCCGCTGGCGCCTCTAGCTCAATTGGCAGAGCATCGGACTCTTAATCCGCAGGTTCTGGGTTCAAGTCCCAGGGGGCGCACCAC
>CAJWFS010000176.1 GCA_913030665.1 uncultured Acidimicrobiaceae bacterium | reverse complement strand
TCGGCCGGTCCGATCCGGTTGTGCATGTCGGCGACCAGCTTGCGCTCGAACCAGATCATGAGCATCACAGACACCAGCAGCAGGGTGAACGCCAGCACCACCTTGATGAGCACGATGCCCACGATGCCCGGACCTATGGCTCCATCCAGGAGGGGGTCGGCGGCCAGGACCAGCGGAGCTGTCAGCGTGGCCGGGGTCATCGTCGTACCAACTTCACGTCGGTGACGGGTGCACCCGCGTCGAGCATCGCTACGACGTCCACACCTGGCTGGTTCACGATGAGGTGGACGGTCCCGGCGGCCACGCCGGCGTCGGCCACCACCGGAACCCGGATGGTCCCCTTCGGACCCACCAGGTCGACAACCTCGCCGTCGGCGACGCCATGGCGCCGCATCTCGGTGGGCTCCAGCGCTGCGCGGGCACCGGGCGCCAAGCCTGCGAGGGAGGGGCTGTGGGCGACCAGGACCCCGGTGTCGTACATGGACCGGGTGGCGACGAGGCGCAGCACCGAGGGCTGACGGGCCGGGACGAGGGTGGGCTCCGGCCGGACCAGCGCCAGGCCACCTGTGACCAGGACGCCCTCCGTCGAGTCGGCGGCGATGGCCTCGGCAGAGAGGTCGGCGTGGACCGCCGAGACGGCGGTCAACTCGGCCCACACGTCGTCCGGTGACGTGAAGCCGAGGTCGGTACCGAGACGGTCCGCCAGGTCCACGGCGATCATCCAGTCGGGGCGCGACGTGCCCGGTGAGGTGACCTTGCGGACGACCCGGCTGACCCTGCCCTCCAGGTTGGTGAAGGTGCCGTCCACCTCGGTCGGCCCGGCGGCCGGCAGCACGACATCGGCACTGGCGACGGTCTCCGTGGCGAACAGGTCGATAGCGATCACCGTGCCCGCTCCGTCCAGTGCCCTACGGGCCAGGTCGCCGTCCGGAACATCGGCCAGCAGGTCTGCGCCCAGAAGCACCAGGACGTCGACCTGGCCGTCAGCTGCGGCCTCAAGCGTCGCGAGGGTGTCGCGCCCGACGACGTCAGGAACGCCGGGCCATGCGTCCACGAACCGGTCTGCGTCGGCCAGCGTGGCCCTGCCCGGGAGCAGCCCCGGCGCCAAGCCCATGTCCATGGCGCCGTGCACGTTGCCCCGCCGCAACAGGGAGAGGAACCGGACGTCGGGAAGGTAGTCGTGGAGCGCCAGGGCGGCGTCGACCACCGGCCCGGCAGCCTCGGCCAGCGAAGGGCGACCCAGCAGCACGGTGACCGGACCGGTCGCCGCTGCGAGAACCTCACCTGCGCCAACCACGTCTCCGCCCGATCGGCCTGGCGCAGCTCCTGACGACCCGTCACCGAACATGGCCGAGACGACCTCGGCGGCCTCCCCGGGCTGCACGCGCATCGAGTGGGCGGCATGGTCGGTGAGGCCGGTCCGGCGCTGCGTCAGCTCGATCAGGGTGGCGCCGTCATGGACGACCGCGTGGCGTAGCCTCAGGTATAGGGCACCGAGTTCCTCCTTGGGATCCGGCCCGAGCAGGACGATGGTGCCACCAGGGGTACAGGCCTCGTCGATGGTCGCTCGGGGCAGCCCCAGGATCAGGTCGGCCGGAAGCCCGTCCCCCAACTGGGAGTCCACGTGGTCGGTTCCCAGGACGCCCTTGGCCAGCTTCGCCCAGGCGTACTGGGACTCGTTGGTCAGCCGGGCGCCACCCACCACCGCGATCCGGTCCGCCGCTGCGGCGCGCAGCGCCCCGGCGGCCAGGTCGAGGGCCTCGCTCCACGGGGCGGCAACCAGCTCCGCTCCATCGCTGGTGCGGTTACCGAGCGCGTCACCCCTGAGCAGTGGCGTGGCCAGCCGGTCCTCATGGTCGTATGCCTCGAAGACGAACCGTTCCTTGTCGGACAACCAGCCCCAGTTGACGGCATCAGCATCCACTCCCTGGAAGCGGAGCACCCGGTCACACGAGGACTGAACGGCGATCCGGCTGCCGACGCTGTCCAGGGTGCTGGTCGACTCCACCTCCTCGAGGTCC
>CAJWFS010000175.1 GCA_913030665.1 uncultured Acidimicrobiaceae bacterium | reverse complement strand
GTGAGGTTCGTGGCCTGTCGGAGGAGGGGCAGGGCTGTGGCGATGCGTTCGGGCGGGCAGCAGTTGAGGAGGAAGGCGTCGGCATCGACCACGGAGCATGCCTCGGAGAAGGTGGTGCCGTCGATGAGGCCCGCTCCGTTGCCTCCCTGCAGGGTGAACGAGACCCACACCGGTTTTCCGGTTGTGCGGGCGGCGTCGGCCGCCGCCCGCGCCTCGAAGCAGGCGCCCATGGTCTCGCAGACGAAGAGGTCAACGTGGTCGACAAGGTGACCGACCATCTGGAGGTACTCGTCGTGGAGTTGGGCGTAGGTGCCATCCGGCTCGGGGTTGTAGCTGTGGCGCAGGGGAGGAAGCGAACCCGCCACACGGACGGAACCTTCGGCGACATCCGCGGTGGCCCGGGCGAGGCTCCCGGAGAGCCGGGTGAGCTCCTCGGCACGGTCGGCGAGGCCGAAGGGACCCAGCCGGTTGTCGAAGGTGGCGTAGCTGTTGGTCGTCAGGACGTCCGCACCGGCGGCCACGTAGTCGGCGTGGATGGCGGCCACGAGCCCAGGATCCTCCAGCAGCGCCCATGCCGACCAGAGTTCCTCAGAGCGCGGAGCTCCGCGATTGATCAACTCCTGACCCATGCCACCGTCCAGCAGCGTGATCGCACCCATGAGGCCTCCCATCGTCATTCGGTCGCCGTCGACCCCGCTGGTGGTCGCGGTGCTGGGGCGGAACCCTAGGTCCAGGTGGTCGGCGCACCTAGTGTTCCGGCGATGTCCGGGATGGTCCTGCACTCCTGATGGGTGCCCTGTTCGGAGCCCTCAGCTCGTTGTCGGTGGGCATGTCGGAGATGTTCGGACGTCGGGGCGCCAGGGCCGCCGGGGTGTTGGCCGTCTCCGTCGTCTCGCAGGGCGTCGCCGCCCTGGCCGCCTTCGGGATGCTCCTGTGGATGCCCAGCCAGCCCAACTGGCCCGACCTGGGTAGGGGAGCGGTATCAGGAGTCGGGTTCGGCGTCGGCATGGTCGCCTACCTCGGCGGGCTCATGCGGAGTTCGGCGACGGTGATCGCTCCGATGGTGGCGACCTTGACCGTCGTCATCCCGTTCGGAGTCGCCACTGCCGGTGGAGCGGACCCGACCGGGATGGCCGTTCTGGGAGTGGGCGTGGCGCTCGTCGGCCTGCTGTTCATAACCGGCGGCGGCCGGGTCGGATCCGGCACGCGGGCCGGCCTTCTGTGGGGCGCCGCCTCGGGTCTCGGCTACGGCATCGGCCTGGCGGTGCTGATTGGAACCTCGCCGTCCGGCGGCCCCTGGCCTGCCGTGGCCCAGCGGGTGGTCGCCTGTCTGCTCACGGTCGTGGCGGCCATGATCGTGCGTTCTCCGGTCATACCCCGGGGTGCTGTGAGGTGGACGGCCTTCTGGTCCGGGGTCTTCGGAGGCATCGCCTCGGTTCTCTACCTGCTGGGTATCCAGGTCGATCTCCTGCCGGCGGCCGTGACCGGTGCGATGTTCCCGGCCGTCAGCGTCGCCCTCGGCCGACTGGTCTTCGGCGACAGCGTGCGACCCATCCAGATACTCGGCCTCGGTCTTGTCCTGGCCGGAGTGGCCGGCGTGGTAGCGGGCTGAGGCCGACATGGGAGGCTTCTGTCCATGACCGACCCCGTGCTGTACGACGAACGCGACGACATCGCGATCATCACCATCAACCGTCCCGAGAAGAAGAACACGCTCACCGACGCGGTCATCCAGGGGATCGCCGATGGGATAGACGCAGCCACGAAGTCCGCCGACGTGGTGGCTGTGGTCCTGCGTGGAGCCGGCGACACCCTCGCTGCCGGCTACGACCTGACGGCGGGAGCGGCATCCGACGACGTCGTTGGGACCACCGGTGGAGACGAACCGGGCTGGTCCACGTCGTACGGGGCCAGGGGCCCGAAGCCCCGCGAGGGCGCATGGGACCCGGTCCGCGACTACCAGTTCATGGGAAACAACGTCAGGCGGTTCATGAAGATCTGGGAGTGCCCGAAGCCGGTCCTGGGGGAGATAAGGGGTTGGGCCAT
>CAJWFS010000174.1 GCA_913030665.1 uncultured Acidimicrobiaceae bacterium | reverse complement strand
TCCCGCCGAGCCGCAGCCGGGCTATGGCCTCGGCGTCCATCTCGTTGATCGGCTCTGTGTCTCGATCCCGTTCGCGTTCCAGCAGGACTCGGGCCGAGTCGGGCGGACCGGGCAAGCGGTCCGGTTCAGGACCGTGTCCTGCCGGACCTGCCCACACCGTGCAGACCAGGACGTGCTCACCCGGTTCGAGGTCACTCCTCAGCACGGGAACGGCTTGAGATGGGGCGACCATCCCGGCGTTGGGCGGTAGAGGCCGTACCGATCCGGACCGGATGCCGTCAGCGAGGCCACTGCGGTCGTGCGTCGTGCGTACTTCGGCGCTCCCGTCGGCCAGCACCACTTCGATGTCCGACGGACTCTCGGTGAGGCGGAAGGAGGTCACGGCCACCGCGAACCCCGTCTCGACGGCGGTCAACGCCCTCCCGGTCCGCACCAGGTGGACGCGATGGTGGCAGGTGGCCCCGCCGGCCAGCACCGTGTCGACGACCACGTCGGCCCACGGACGCCATCGTGACCACAGCAATGGCCCGTCGGGGCCCTCCTCGACGAAGGCGTCCTCGACCCGGGACCGGGTCCGACGATCGGACCCTTCGACCAGGACCAAGGTGGAGTCGGTCATCGGTGCGCCGTAGTGGAATTCCACCTCGCCGGCGAATCCGTATCGCGACGAGTAGGCGAACTTCTCGTACTTGGCTGTCGTCTGCTCGAAGAACCGAACGCTTGGCGACCGCCTCCCGGAGAGAGCCACGGCATGGGCGTTATCCCGGTCGAGGATCCAGCCGGCGATCGGCTGGACCACCGGTCGGTCCAGGGGTTCCTGCGGGACCTCGTCCAGGGTCCAGAACGGGTGGTCGTCGGGGGCGGCCACCGCAGTGAATGCCTTCATGGCCCAGTACGGCGACCCGGCCGAGTTGTAGCCCTCAGCAAGGCGCCGATTGTCGTACCCGTACCCGATGGACAGGACCCCGTCGCGGTCCGAAATCGGTCGGTCGGCCCACCAACGTAGGTGCCTGGCCCAGTAGCCGTGGGCCTCGGCCCACGGCACAGCCTCCACGTCGGCCAGGGCGTACGCCCCCCACAGGCTGGACTGGGCAAACCGGTAGGTCATGCTCCGGCCGTACGGGATGCCGGCGCCGTCGGGACCGAACCAGTGTCCGAATTCGGGGCCGAACGCCCAGGCACGCTCCTTCCACCGGTCGGCTGCCTCCCGGTCGCCCAGACCGGAGGCGTGGAGCACCAGCCCGTAGGTGTGGAAGGCGAACGGGAGGTACCAGTCGACGTTGCCGAGAACGCCGTCCCGGTACCAGCCGTCGGCCACGTGGTACTCCTCGATTCTCTCGACCGACCGCTGGGCCGTGGCCGGGTCGCCCGGTGCACCGATCCGTTCTCTCCCCATGTGCACGAGGAGGCGGAAGAATTGCCAGTTGCCACGTGCGGGCTCAAACTGGTCGATGCCGTCCAGCCAAGCCAGGACCCGTTGCTGGGCCGCATCGTCCAGCGGATCCCAGAGGTGCTCGGGAGTGAAGGCGAGGGCAAACCCAATGGCCGCCATCTCGACCATCCGCTGGTCGGTATCTCCGGTACAGGCCCCCCAGTACTCCTCGCCGTCCGGGTCCGTTCCGGCGACCAGACCCTCCCGCCACCGCTCCCAGTGGGCGAACTCGCCACCGCCGACGACCAGGGGCACGATCCCGTAGAGCGGCCGGGCCCAGCCCTCTAGCTCGGCCACCCGTGCCTCGAACAGTGCGGCACCGCTGCCTAAACGGGCCCGGGCTCCGCCGGGCGACAGGTGCCGGACCACTGGTTCGACGAGATCGCGCACGGCCTGCTGGGCGTCAGCCTTCGAGGCGAACGGGTTGCCGGCCATCGGGTTGGCCCGCGGGTCAGACACGGTCGGCATCCTTCTCCGGGTTCCCACCGGCGTCGAGCCAGGCCCGCAGCGTGGCGGCGTCGGCGGCCAGGTTGGCCGGGTCATCGTCGACGACGTACTCGAGGAACGCCCAGCGGTCGCGGCCCGTGGCACCCCACGGCCCTCCGACGGGCACGGCAGACAGCGCCGGCTCCC
>CAJWFS010000173.1 GCA_913030665.1 uncultured Acidimicrobiaceae bacterium | reverse complement strand
TCACCCGGTCGACGGCACTCAGGTCGACTGCCTTCTGGGCCCTCGCCGCCGTCACCGCTACGAACTCGCTGCTCGGTACCGGCCTGCTATTCCACCAGACCAACCTGCTCGGCGAGATCGGCTACTCGAATTCGCAGGCCGCCGCCATGTTCCTACCCCAGGCGGTCGGCGCTGTCATGGGAGGGCTGGCGTTCGGATGGTTGGCCGATCGTGCGACCCGGCCGATGCTCCCGACGGTGGTGATGCTGCTCCTGGCATCGACGATGCTGCTGGGTGGCACGTCTACGACCTTTCCAGCAGTGCTCCTCTATTCGATGGTCCTGGGGATGACGATGGGCAGCGGCGCCGCCGTGCAGAGTTCCCTCCTACCAGCGCTCTTCGGAGTGGGACACATCGGTTCGATCTCGGGAACCCTCGCCCTGATCAGCGTGCTGACCTCGGCACTGGGCGCCCTGACCTTCTCGCTTGGGAGCATCGTGTGGGGCGACTACCGGAGCGCCAGTCTGTGGTTCACCGTGCTACCACTGGCGGTCGCCCTGTTCGCCTACCTGTCCCGACGGCACTTCGCCGTGGAAACGAGCAGCCGGAACCGTCGGATCACCGGTTGATCCAGGTCGTGTCATAACGTTCCGACAATGACCACGCCACTGGACCGGAACGATCCCAGCCCCGGTTACTGGCCCTCCCGGTGGCCGGTGGAATGCGGCGGCAACCGGCGCCAGAAGGCACGCTCCGGGCGTCTGGACGCCGCCACCGGGACCGCCGAGGTGGTCACGAGGCGAAACGACCGCTGGAACGTGATGGTCGTGGAACGCGACCAGGGCGAGTGGTTCCTGGGTGGCACGATGCCCGCCTTCGCCGGCCCGCCCCCGTACGGATGGGTGGAGCGCATCCACCCGGAGACCCTGGAGCCGATCAGTTGGTCGGGGGAGCTGCCATGCGGCGACCACGTGTGGTGCGGGGCGATCCTGGCCCACGCCAACGGCTCGATCCATTCCGTGAACGGCTCCTACCTGCACCGCCTGGACCCGGACTGCCAGGTGCTCGCCGAACGTGAGCTGCCAGTCGACCGCAGCCACAACGGTCTCCTGGCCCTGTCCGACGGCACGTTGATCACCAAGGACCTCCGCCTGGAGGGCCAGGGCGGCACCACCATCACCCGACTGGACCCCGACACCCTCGACCTCATCGGCGAGCCCATGGTCCTGCCAGAGGGCTCCATGGGTCGCATCGCCGGTGACCACGGATCCGACGGGGACGCCGTCATCGTGCCGGGAACCGAACACCTGTGGAGGATCCGGGTCGACGCGGACTCGATGCACCTGGACGGGATCTGGTCCCCCCGCTACCGCACCACTGGCGGCGATCACGGCCTGGCCTGGGACTCGTGCCTCTCCGACGGCGCCGCCTGGCTCATGGACTGCGGCGACGTCGCACCGATCCGCCTCATCCATACCACCGAACCCAACGGTCGGTGGGCCGACCACCCCGGCAGGGCGCTGTCGTGGCGCAACCCCGTCTCGTGGACGGGCGCCCAACGGCTGCTACGCGTGGACCTGGGAGGGTCCGGCGAAGTGGACGTGGTCGAACCGTTCGGCACCCCCGGCGGCGGGATCATCGCCCCACCGGTACACGTGCCGGAACACCAGATGGCTCTCGCCTGGGACTCGCTGAACGGCGGTCTGGCAGGCGTCGATACGTCGGACGGACTGGCTGTCAGTTGGCACCTCGACGTCCGGCCCACCATGCAACCGGTGGTGTTCCCCGAGTCGGCCGAGATGGTCATCAACGACTTCACCCGGGACGGTACCGACGACCTGATCGTCGTCGACATCCGCACCGGAAACCTGCTGGACCGAGTTCATACCGGGTCCCGGATCGCCAACGGAATGTTCCTCACGCCCGGCGGCAACCGCGACGTCTTCTACTGCACCACCCTGACCGTGGCCCGCGTGGTCTGGCGCTGAGCCGGAGTCATCAAAGCGTTCGAGCCCCGGAAAACAGAAGAATCCCCTGCTGAGCAGGGGATTCCCGTGGAGCGGACGACGAGATTCGAACCCGCGACCCTCACCTTGGCAAGGTG
>CAJWFS010000172.1 GCA_913030665.1 uncultured Acidimicrobiaceae bacterium | reverse complement strand
GGCCTGGCGTTCCTCGGCCTGTCGCTCGAGAAGGGAGAGACGTGGGGGAAGCTCATCCGCAACGGCGCGGGAAGCAGGGTCCTACGAGACTCTCCATGGGTCGCCTTTGGTCCGATCACCGTGATGTTCCTCACCCTCGCGTCGATCAACTACATCGGCGACTACCTCCGCGACTTCTTCAACGTCCGAGAAACAGGCCTCGGGCGATGACCGGCCGACAAGCACCGTTGCTGAGTGTCCGGGACCTAAAGGTGGTATTCCCGACCCCGATCGGGATGGTGCATGCCGTCGACGGGGTGTCCTTCGACCTAGAAGCCGGCCAGTCCATGGGAATCGTCGGAGAATCCGGTTCCGGCAAGACAGTGACAGCCAAGACCCTGATGAACCTTCTTCCCTCCTATGCCCTGGTCGACGGTTCGGTCAACTTTGACGGTCGTGACCTACGCGCCCTGGCCGCCGAACGGAAGACCGAGAAGCACCTCTGGGGTGTCGAGATCTCCATGGTCTTCCAGGATCCGATGACATCGCTCAATCCGGTTAAGAAGGTCGGCGAACAGATCGCCGAGTCAGTGCGCTATCACCTCGGGCAGACGAGAACGGCGGCACGCCGCCAAGCAGGCGACCTGCTCGAGCAGGTAGGGATTCCCGAACCGGGAAGAAGGCTCGACGAATACCCCCACCAACTATCAGGAGGCCTCCGCCAACGGGTGGTGATCGCAGCAGCCCTGGCGTGCGAACCACGGGTACTCATCGCCGATGAACCCACCACGTCGTTGGACGTCACCGTCCAGAAGCACATCTTGGACCTGCTGGACGACCTCCGTGCCGCGCGGGGGATGGCGATGATTCTCGTCACCCACGACCTCGGCGTCGTCAAGGGCCGGACCGACGAGGTGATGGTCATGTACGCCGGTCGGACGATGGAAGAGGCCCCCACCGAAGAAATCTTCTCCCAGCAGGGTCACCCCTACACCGAGGCGCTGATTGAAACCATTCCGAAGATCAATTCGGCCAGCCATACGCGCCTGGTGCCGATTCCCGGCCAACCACCGGTCACCACCAGCCCGCCCACCGGGTGCCCGTTCGCGGATCGGTGCCGCTACACGACGGACCGGTGCGTGACACAAGGACCACCCCTGACGCCCCTTGGTGACGACCACCAGGTTGCGTGCCACACGCCGGTCGGAACCCCCGCCGCGGCGGCGGCCCTGGCAGCCAACGCGGCGCGAGGACACACAGCAACCGGGTTGGAAATCCACCAGTCTGGAGTGCCCGTCGGAGCGGTGGTCGACGGTCCGGAGGAGCGGGCCTGATGGCTGGTCGCGGCACCGTCCAACTCCGTGGCGGCAAGGACGTCATCCTCCGGGTGGAAAACCTCGTCCAGGAATTCCCAGTCGGTCGCAACCGGGTGGTCCACGCGGTGTCCGACGTCTCTTTCGACCTCCGGAAGGGGGAGACCCTGGGCATTGTCGGCGAATCCGGCTGCGGCAAGTCCACGACAGCTCGAGCCTTGGTCCAACTCCCGCCGCCTACCAGCGGACGGGTGGTTCTCGACCCCGGCTCCGAAAATGAGATCGACCTGACCGCCCTATCAGGTAACGACCTGCGCGATGTACGGCCGAGACTCCAGATGATCTTCCAGGACCCGATCTCGTCGCTGAACCCGCGGCGGCGGGTAAAAGACATCGTCAGTGAGGGTCTCGAAATCTGGTCCGACGGCGACATCGGGACCGAAGGAAGGGAACGAGTCGCAGAAGTCCTCCACGCCGTAGGCATCGACCCAGCAGCGGCGGCCTCCCACCGGCCACACCAGTTCTCCGGCGGACAGTGCCAGCGGATCTCCATCGCCCGAGCGCTCACCGTGAATCCGGAGATCCTGATCTGTGATGAGCCGGTCTCAGCCCTGGACGTCTCAGTCCAGGCAAAGATCCTGAACCTCCTGGAGGACATGAAGGCCCGCTACGACCTGAGCCTCGTGTTCATCAGCCACGACCTGTCGGTGGTTCGCAATGTGAGCGACCGAGTCGTCGTGATGTACCTGGGAAAGCTCTGCGAGGTGGGCGACGCTGACCGCCTCTACGAGGCCCCGGCCCACCCGTACACCAGGGCGCTGCT
>CAJWFS010000171.1 GCA_913030665.1 uncultured Acidimicrobiaceae bacterium | reverse complement strand
GACCCGCTCCCAGCCACAACCGGACCGGCCGTCGACCCGGCCCTGGTCGAGTTCGCCGTGGACATCGCCAGGGAGGCCGGTGAGCTGAGCCTCGGGTACTTCCGACAGCCCGACCTGGCCGTCGATGGCAAGGACGACGGCACGCCGGTCACGGTGGCCGACCGGGGCGCCGAACGACTGCTGCGCGAGCGGATCGGCGAGGCCTTCCCAGACGACGCCATCGTGGGCGAGGAGGAGGCCGACGTCGCCGGGACCTCCGGCCGGACATGGATCCTGGACCCGATCGACGGCACCCAGTCGTTCATCCACGGCGTCCCCCTCTTCGCAAACCTGGTGGCACTCGAGGACCGTCACGGCGCCGCTGTGGGGGTCATCAACGTCCCCGGCCTAGATGAGTGTGTCTGGGCCGGACGTGGCCGAGGCTGCTTCGTGGACGGTGAGCCGGCACACGTCTCGGACCGCACCAGCCTCCGGGGGGCCTGCATCGTCACCAGCGGCGTGGACTACTGGCCGTCTGCGAGCGCACTGGACGAGTTCATCGGACAGGGCGCCGTCATCCGCACCTGGGGCGATGCCTACGGCTACGTCCTGGTGGCGACGGGGCGGGCCGACGCCATGGTGGATCCGGTCGTATCTCGTTGGGACGTCGCTCCGATGCTCACGATCCTCCCCGAGGCTGGAGGAGTCTTCACGGACCTCTCCGGAGCGATCACAGCCGAGGGCGGAGACGCCCTGGCGACCAACCCGGCACTTCTTGACCAGATCCTGGACCTGGTCGGACGAGGCTGACCCGGGCTGACCTCAGGCCAGCGCCCGGTCCCCCTCGAACACCTCGGCCTCCAGACCCCTATCTGCCAGCTCGTCCAGAAAGGCCAGCGGCTCGACCATCTCGGCCAGGCCGACCATTCCCCGGACGCGGTTCCGACCGGTCAGCAGCCACTCCACTGCCGTGGCAGCCACGGCAGCGGCCGCCACCGCCGGTCGTCCGGAAGCACCCAGCACGACCACATCCTCGACGCCGTCGCGGCGTCCCCGGACCTCCACCCGGACCGCCCCGGAACCACCCTCCAGGTGCGATGGCGAAAGCATCGGCAGCGGGGCCGTGAGCCTGTCGCGGCGCGTTGCAGCCATACGGGCCGTGATCCGACCCACTTCCGGAAAAGCGTGGTGGAGAAGCACGGGGTCCGGTAGGGCGGCCCGATAGCAGTCGCGGGGCCCGACTGGATCCGGGAACCAGATGAGTTCCCGGCCGGATCCGCCGGGTCGACGCGCCCATCCCCCCTCACGCCAGTCAAAGGAGCGGCGGCTGAGTGCCCGATGGTGGACCAGGGCGCAGGCCGGCCCACCGGTCCCGGCCTTGGCCACGTGGATCTCCTCGACGCTCTCGAACCAGGAGCGCCCGTGGGCGGCCAGGAGGCAGCTGAGGCCCGGAGCGAAGCCGGACCCGACGGCCACGGGTACCCCCGCCCGGCCCGCTGCACCAGCCAGGGCCAGCACCGCGATCGTCTCTGCCAATCCGTCTCCCACCAGCACCGCAGGCCGTCTGGCCTGGATCGTTGCCTCCACCGCTTCGAACTGGGTGCCCCGGGGGGTCGCGATGACCATGGCATCGGCCTCGATGGCGGCCGGGAAGGGATGGTGTTCGAGGACGACCCGTTCTCCGAGCGAGCGGCCAACCCGTGCCAGACGGTCAGCCGACGTGTCGCGGAGCACGATCGAGTCCACCGTGTCGGTTGCGAGCAATTGGCGTGCAACGCGGGCACCGACCGCACCGGCACCCAGGACGGCCACCCTCATCAGCGCAGCTTCGGGCCGGAGAGAACCCTCCATCCGCCCGATCGGCGGGCTGTGCCCGCGCCTCCACGAAGGCGGAGTACGCCAGCGACGGCTGCGGACACCGAGACTGCTGCGAGGGCTCGTCTGATCACATGCATGGACGTGGGGCTAGCTGGAATCGAACCAGCGACCTCACCCTTATCAGGGGTGCGCTCTAACCGACTGAGCTATAGCCCCGCAGACCCCGGAACGGTATCCGGGGCTCCAGACGGCTGGCTACCCGCCAGGTGGTGGTGGACCACCGCGGTCACCGGACCCGGCTGCCTGATCCGCGAGGACGTCGCCGCGTCGCAACCAGCGCTGCCTCAC
>CAJWFS010000170.1 GCA_913030665.1 uncultured Acidimicrobiaceae bacterium | reverse complement strand
CCTGGAGGATGTCGCCCTGGCGTGGCGGGTGCTTCCGGAACTGGCCCGCCTGGATGGCGATGCCAGGTCGTCGGCCCTGGCCCGCGTGGCGTCCACTACCACCGACCCGGTACTGCGGCTGGCGGTCATCGCCTGGTCGACGGGCGGGCTGGCTGAGAGCACCGTGGCCCTGCGACTCTCCGGAGCCGATGCCGGCCGGATCGCCGGACTGGTGGACGGGGCCGATCGGATTCGGATAGGTGGGGCTGCTGGGAGGTCCTGGTCGGATGAATCGGTTCGACGCCTGGCCGCGGCCAGCGGGCCGATCCTGGACCGGGTGGTGGACTTCGCCGGGTCGGTCGGGGTTCCGGCCGGCGACCTTCCTGTGGCACTGGGTCGGCTTCGTGCAGCCGGTGAATTGGACGATCTGGGTCCGGCTCTGGGTGGCGACGAGGTGATGGCCCTGCTCGGGTTGGAGGCCGGTCGGGAGGTCGGTGAGGCGCTGGGTTGGCTGGCCGAGCTTCGCCTTGGCGAGGGGCGGATGGACCCGGGCGATGTGGCTGAGCGGTTGCTGGACTGGTGGTCCACCAGGGCCTCCGGCTGACCGGTTGGCTGGATCGCGCCAGGGCGGCTCCCGGTGGTCACCTATGGTTGCGGAGTGGCAAGTCGGCGAACCGGTGAGGCGAGACAGGTCCCTGAAGGCCTGCTGCCTGCCCGTAGGCCGGCAGACGTGGACTACAGGTTGGCTCGCCAGACGACCTTGAACGGCTGGCGCAGGGGCGACGTCGGACGAGAGATCATCTGTGACGCCCAGCCCATGCTCCGACGAAATGCCGTGGAGTGTGGGATCCCGACCTCGGAGACCTGTCCGGTATGCGAGGACCACGAGATCGCCCATGTGACATATGTGTTCGGGCCCCGGTTGCCGGCCCATGGTCGTTGCATCTCGACCCCCGGCGAGTTGGCCAGGCTGGATGCCCGCAGGGCTGACATGACCGGCTATGTGGTCGAGGTCTGTGCAGCGTGCGGGTGGAACCACCTGGTGCGGTTGACCTCACTGGGGTACCGCTGAGTCGACCCTTCTGTGGGACGTTGAAGCCAGTCATTCGGCTTCACCCACCGGGGCGACTGTCACACCCGGGGGTCATGCTGTCGTCATGGATGCGTGTCGGACCTCGGATTGGACGCCGGTAGCCTCTGGTTGCTTGCGTAGGCCCGGTCCGCCGGTCGCCCTACGGAATCACGACAACCCGTTACCCCTGCCCCGCTACGGGGCCCCGGGCACGCCAGAGGCGAGGTCCGAGACCAGAGGAGGTGAGTGCCTGCCATGCAGGTCTATGAGCTCATGATCATCTTCGGCGGCGACCTTGATGAGGACGCCATTGCGGCAAGCCTGTCGAAGGTCACCACCAACATCGAGTCCGAGGGTGGTCGTGTGGCCACCGTGCTGGACTCCGAGCCATGGGGCCGGAGGCGCTTCGCCTACCGGATCAACCTCAAGTGGGAGGGCGTCTACGTCGTCCTCGAGGTGGTGACCGATGCGGGCAACCTCGACACCACCGATCGCATCCTCCGACTCGCGGACCGCAGTGAGGTGGTCCGCCACAAGATCATGCGCCTTCCCGATGCAGAGGCCGCCAAGCGCGGCCTCCTCGGTGAGGTAGCGCCGGCCGATGCCGGTTCAGGAACGGAGTAGCAACATGGCATTCGACAACACAGTGACAGTCGTGGGCAACGTGACCCGCGACCCCGAACTGCGGTTCACGCCCGGTGGCGCCGCCGTGGCCAACTTCGGCCTGGCGTGGAACCGCAAGGGACAGAACGACGAGGAGATCGTCTCCTTCTTCGACATCACCTGCTGGCGCAACCTCGCCGAGAACGTGGCGGAATCGATCACCAAGGGATCACGGGTCATCGTCTACGGCCGACTCGACCAGCGCTCCTGGGAGAACCAGGACGGGGATCGCCGCTCGAAGGTGGAGATAGTCGCCGATGACGTGGCCCCGAGCCTCAAGTGGGCGACCGCCGAGGTGACCCGTAACGAATTTCGTGGCGACGGTGCCACCTCGTCGGCACCGACCGGCGGCGGTGGTGGGGCCGCCCAGACACCCCAGACCGATGAGGAGCCCTTCTGATGGCACGTCGTACACCTCCCCGCCGCAACAACAAGG
>CAJWFS010000169.1 GCA_913030665.1 uncultured Acidimicrobiaceae bacterium | reverse complement strand
TCCGATGCACCGATCGACGACGTGCTGGCCGCCCTGCACCGCGATGGCGGGGTGATCGTGCGCGACATGCTCTCCGAGGACGGACGCCGGGCCATCGTCGAGGACCTGGCATCCGATTTCGGAGCGGCGGCGCCCGGTTCGAAGAGCGGCATGGAGCTCTGGGAGACCTTCCACGGCGCCAACACCATTCGGTTCTGTGGACTAGCGGCACGCAGTCGGGCCTTCGTGGACCACGCCCTGCTGAACCCGGTGCTGGCCGCGGTCGCCGACCGGGAGCTCCTGCCGGGCTGCGCCGATTACTGGCTGAACACCGGCCAGGTCATGGCCGTGGGTCCCGACGAGCCGGCCCAGTACCTGCACCGCGACGAGAACAACTGGCCCGAGGCCGTCAACCCGGATCGGGAGGTGACCATCAGCTGCATGTTCGCCCTGTCGGACTTCACCCGGGGGAACGGCGCCACCGTGGTGGTGCCGGGAAGCCAGGCGCTACCGCCGGGCCTGGTGCGGGGCCACGAGGTGACCGATGCCGATGTGGCGTATGCGGAGATGTCTGCCGGCAGCGGGATGATCTACTCCGGAAAGGTCATCCACGGTGCCGGGGCCAACACCACGGACGGTTGGCGTTACGGCATGCACGTGAGCTTCGTGGCCGGTTGGTTGCGACCCGAGGAGGCCAGCCCCATCCAGGTCGACCGGGACCGGGTAGCCACACTCCCCGAGCGGGCACGACAGCTCCTCGGGTGGTCGTCGTACCACTCCGACGGCGGCGGCCGGATCTGGCTGGTCGACTTCGAGGACGCATCCCGATTGTTCGACTGAGCCGCTACTCCAGGGTTGCGTAGTCGGTCACCGTCCCCGGTGCCGCGGCCCGGGCCTCGATCGCCGCAGCGAACAGGTCATCCAGCCATTCGTCGACGACCGGGGCGTTTCCGGCACTGACGGTCAGGTGGAGGCCGTCCGGCGGTCCCTGCCGGTCGTGGTGCCAGCTCCGGGCTGCCAGGGCGTCACCAAGGGCGAACACGTCTATCGGCTCGTCTGACGAGGTGTCCGAGACGATGGACAACAGGTGGTGCCGTGGGTCGCCCGGCACGGTGATGCCGTCGATGGCACGAACCCCGGTCCGGATCCGGTCGGCGGTTTCGATGGCGGACCGTACGAGTCGCCGGTAGCCGTCCGCGCCGAGGTGTCGGACCACCGCCCAGGCGGCCGCCATGGGAAGGCCCGAGCGTGTGCCCTGGAGGTTCGGCGTCACGTAGCGACCACCCAGCCAGCCGTCGAAGTCGAAGGTCTGGTAGCGCCTCAGCTGGCGCGAGCGGTGGAGGATGACCGACGCGCCCTTGGGGGCGTAGCCCAGCTTGTGGAGGTCGGCGGAGATGCTCGTGACACCGTCCACCGCCAGGTCCCAGGGCGGGGAGTCCCACGCGTCGGGTTCCTCGATGGTGGCGAAGGGGAGGACGAAACCGCCCATGCACGCATCAACGTGGCAGCTCGCCCCTACACCGGCAGCCAACTCGGCGATCTCCGCGACCGGGTCGACGACCCCCTGCGGGTACTGGGGAGCGGAGGCCACGACAAGGGCCGTATTCGGACCCACAGCGTCGGCCATCGCGTCCAGGTCGACCGTCCAGGCATCGGTCACCGGAACCACCCGGGTCTGCAGGCCAAAGAGGTGTGCACCCTTGTGGAAGGCGGCATGGGCGCTCTCGGCCAGGACGATCTCGGGTTCGGCGACCGAGCGTTCAGCCCGGGCCCGCTCCCTGGCGGCCTCCACGGCGCACAGGATGCTCTCGGTGCCTCCGCTGGTCAGGAATCCGGCGGTCTCCGGCGGTCCGTGGAGGAGGTCGGCGGTCCACCCGCAGAGCTCGGACTGGATCTCGCCCAGGGACGGGAAGGCCGAGGTGTTGAGGGCGTTCTCGTGGAGGAAGAGCCGTGCGGCCCGTTCGGCCACGTCGCGGACCTCATCGCCACCGTCGAACACGAGGCCGAAGGTGCGCCCCTCGGCCCATCGGACGTCGTTGTCCCGCTTGGCGTCCAGTTCCCGGACCACCTCGTCGACCGGGGTGCCGGAGATAGGAAACGGGCCGATCGTGGATGACGCCATCGCCTGACCATAGGGTTCGACCCGTGGACGGCCGAAACGCAGCGACCGATGCGCCGGGCCTGTTCTCGTTCCCGCATCCGGT
>CAJWFS010000168.1 GCA_913030665.1 uncultured Acidimicrobiaceae bacterium | reverse complement strand
AACAGGGGGATGCGTGGGAAGTCGTCGAGGCTCACTGGTACTCCGATCCTGCGGGACGCTGAGGCTCTCACCTTGGCACGGCGGCCCGGCCGTAGCCGCTGTGTGGGTCAGCCTTCCACCAGGCGGTGGCCGAGGTGGTCGACCTGGCCGTCATCGTTGATGAGCAGGGCGTCGTTGTAGTGCCGACCGCCCAGGTGGTGGCCGGCGGTCTCCGGGGCGAACCCGAGCAGCACCGAGATGCGGTGCGGGCCCTCGGCCGATGTGGGTGGCAGCGAGGCGTGCATCAGGTCCGAGTAGTGGAGGGTCACGTCACCGACGCCGATGGGCAGGCCGACCCCGTCGGGGGCCGCCACGTCGGTCCCGTCCACGAACGGGAACCCGCCCCGGTGCGAGCCGGGCAGGAACCTCAGTTCGCCCGCCTCAGGCGTGCCCGTGGTGAGGCAGATGGTGAGCACGACGGACGGGCAGTTCAGGGCATGGCCGCCCATGCCGCAGTCGCGGTGCCACGGCAAGTCGGCGAGTCCTTCGGCCATGTCCGGGCGCTTCCACAGGATGGTCACCAGGTCGACGGCCTCAGGGTCGTCGGGAACCTTCGGAACCAGCGCCTCGTCGGCGGTGTCGACCACCCGACGGATCCGCGTGTCGCCGACCAGCAGCCGTAGGTCCGGCCGACTGGCCGCCCGCAGCACCCGGGTGAGCACCTCGGTGCCGGCGGCGTCACGCCCCCACCACGACGCCATGTCCCCTGGCTGGGCCTCGCCGGCGAGGATGTCGGCATCGGTGAGCATGGCCGTCACCTCGTCGGCGTCGAAGACGCCCGGGACGTGGAGGTAGCCGGTCGTCCGGAGGAAGTGCCGGGCCGCCGCCCCGTCCCGACCCGTGTCCCCGGTCTCTTCGAGGGTAAAGGAGCGGGTGGTATCCAACGGTTCTCCGTCCAGGTCCCGGAGGTCGACGTTGTCGGGGTCGAATACCGGGAGGCCGTGGAAAAGGGCCCGGAGCCCGGGCTCCCAACGCATGAACCGCAGCGGGTTCCCGACCGGGACCGATGCCCGGTTCGAGTAGAGGAGACCGGGGGCGGTGTCCAGGTCGGACACGAGGCCCAGCCAGGCGTTGAGGTCGACGGCGACCACGGCGTCGGCCGTCGCCTCGCCTTCCAGGAGCTCCACGGATCCTGTGCCGGGTACGTAGGTCCAGGAGCCTGCCGGCGTGCGTATCGCCAACGTCCCGAGGTCCGCCAGGTCGGCGAAGGCCAGAGCACCGTTGCCGGCCGCTATCCGCGCCGGTAGGACCTCGGAGTGGAAGCGGTGGAATGAGTCCGGGTCGGCGGCGAGGTCGGCCGGCACCTCCGTGGGCATGACCGCGACCATACCGAACCGGGACGAGCGGGCTGTGACCGGCGTGCCGACTAGCGGCTCAGTTGGTGAGGACGTCGACGATCGTGCCGAACTTCCCGCTGCCGTCGACCTTGTACAGGTCGGTGTAGCCGCAGGCCGCACACGCCAAGTAGCCGAACTTGTGGTTCTGCAGGTTCAGGAAACGACTCAGGCCGGAGCCGGTCGTCCGGATCGAACCGGTCTCGCATTCGGTACCGCCGCACTTCGTGCATGCGTAGGTCTGGTTGGTCATCATCTGTTCCTTGTCCGTGGTGTCATAGGGAGGGAGGGTCAGTCCAGGGCGTCGCGCTGGGCGATGAGGCGTTCCAGCGGGCCGAGGTCGAACGGGTCGCCCGTTCCGACCACCAGGTGGTCGACGCCCAGGTCCACGTAGCGGCCCACGTCCTCGACGTCGTCCGGCCCGATGGACACCGTACGTTCGATCTCGGATGGGTCACGGCCCACCTTTGCGCACCAGTCGTCCAGGATCGCGGAGAGCTCGGCCACGTTCTCTGGTGGCCCGAAGCAGTTCCACGCATCGGCGTGCTCCGCCACGAGTCGCAGCGTGATGGTGCGGCCCGAGCCACCGATGAGCAGCGGCATCGGTCCGACAGGCGGTGGGTTCAGGGCCGCCAGGCGCTTCTTCATCCTCGGAAGGTCGGCCTCCAGGCGGCGCAGCCGACCGGCCACGGTGCCGAACTCGTAGCCGTACTCGTCGTAGTCCTTTTCGAACCAGCCGGCTCCCACCGCCAGGTACATCCGACCGCCGCTGAGGTGGTCGAGCGTGCGAGCCATGTCGGCCAGCAGCTCCGGGTTCCGGTA
>CAJWFS010000167.1 GCA_913030665.1 uncultured Acidimicrobiaceae bacterium | reverse complement strand
GCCTCCAGGGCCCTGGCCTGGTCGTCCACGTGGCCGACCTGGAAGACCGTCGTGCCGTCGCCGGGGATCAGGACGGGCCGCCCGGCCTCCAGGCGGGCGAACATGCGCTGCTCCCGGTCCGGGATGATGTTGCGGGGCCCGTAGACCATCGAGAAGTACACGACGGTCGACGGGAAGCCGTGGTCGTCGCGAGCCTCGGCCAGCACGTCCTCGCAGAGGAGCTTGTTGCCGCCGTACTCGATCTGGGGGTCGCCGCGCTCCGTGGGGTGGTCCTCGGTGATGGGCAGGTGGTCCGATGCCGCGTAGACCACCGTCGAGCTTGCGAACACGTACTGGCCGGTCCGCCCGTCGAAGAGCTCAACCATGAGCCGTACGTCGTCGGGGTGATAGGCGCTCATGTCCAGCACCACGTCGAACTCGAGGCCGCCCAGAACGTCGCGCATCTGGTCGTGGTCGGTCCGGTCGGCGAAGAGGCGGTGGATGCCGTCCGGCAGCGGCGCCTCGGTCCGGCCCCGGTTCACGATGGTCACGTCATGCCCGCAGCGGGCCAGCTCGTGGACCAGCGCCAGGCCGTTGAACTGCGTGCCGCCCATCACCAGCATTCTCATGGAGCTGCTCCCCATGTCGAGACTCCCCGTGCCGTGTCAGCCCGTTCCACGGTTGGTGACATGCTCACCTGACGAGCCCGTCCCAGATGCGTCGCTCGTCGGCCTCCGGGTCGTCCAGGAGGCGGCACCCGTCGTTCAGGTCCATTACGCGGCGGCGCTCAGGGTCGTAGGTGGGCCAAGGGCCAAGGGCGTCGGTCGACGGGTCACCGTCGCGGATGAAGGCGATCCACGCGTCGTGGATGGTCTCGGCCAGGGCGGTTGGCACGTCGCCAGGACCCAGGAAGATGTCCACGCCCGGCTGGTCGATCGTGTTAAAGGCGAATGGGATCTCCAACGCGTGGGCGGCACCGAACTGACCGTCGAAGGCCCGGGAGTCCCAGGAGAACCGGTACATCCAGGTGTCCGCGCCGTTGGCGTGGCGGGCATCGGCCAGCCGGACGGCGGGAATCCGGAACACCCGGTCGGTGCCGATGGCACACGCCAGCCAACCCGGGTCGGCGACGTCCAGGCGCCTCCGGTAGGTGGCCAGCATGCCTGCGGGGTCTTCTGTGATAGCTCCGACCATGTCGTCAACCTCGGCGGCCGTGGTGCCCGTCACACCCCACAGTGCCAACTCGTCCTCGTTGGTGCCGGTGAGCATCGCGATGTCTGCTCCGGCTCCTTCGGCGATCAGCTCCCGTGGGGCCCGGGGCAGGGCCTCGTGCCCCCAGACCGGGTAGAAGGGCTCCTGGTTACGTCCGGGCAGGTGGCTGCGGTCCGCCGCCACCTGCTCCTGGGCCTCCAGGAGGGCCCCGACGTCCATGGCCAGGAGCTCGTCGGCGGAGGGATTACCCAGGCGGCCGAGGAACTCGGCGGCTATCCCGGAGCCCTCCTCGGGGTCGAACGTGTGGTGTGCCGCTCCGCTCTGGGCGATGGCCCGGTGGAACAGGCCGTCCGTGGACGGCATCGCCAGCATGTTGCAGACGCTGAACGCCCCGGCGGACTCGCCGCCGATGGTGATCCGGTCGGGGTCACCGCCGAATCCGGCAATGTTCTGGTGTACCCAGGTCAGGGCGGCCACCTGGTCCAGCGTGCCGTTGATGCCGCAGGTGGCGAAGTCGTCGCCCAGGTGGCTGCCCAGGTCGCAGAAGCCCAACGCACCCAGCCGGTAGTTGATGGTCACCACGACGATGTCGCCCCGTGTGGCGAACGACGTGCCGTCGTACCAAGGCGTTGCGCCCTGGCCGTGCTTGTAGGAACCGCCGTGGATCCAGACGTAGACGGGCCGTAAGGCATCGTCGCACGCCGGCGTCACCACGTTCAGCGTGAGGCAGTCCTCGTCCCATGGAATCGGGACGCGGCTGGTGAGGCCCTCACCGGGTAGCTGTGGCGCGGCCGGGCCGAACCGGCGGGCATCCCGCTCGCCGTCCCACGGTTCGGGCGGTGCCGGCGCCCGGAACCGTCGCTCTCCGACGGGTGGCGCGGCGTAGGGGATGCCGGCGAAGAGCTGGACGCCCCGACGGTGCCGCCCTCGCAGCGCGCCCTGGGCGCAGCGGGCGACGGGAGCGTCCTCCGGCCTGCCGGCGACACCGGCCGGGCCAAGACCCT
>CAJWFS010000166.1 GCA_913030665.1 uncultured Acidimicrobiaceae bacterium | reverse complement strand
GTGGGCACGCCGTCGCGTTCCATCTCCAGCTCGTAGTCCTTGCCCACGAAGTACGGAGGCGATGTGACGACCAGGGCCACCGAGGAGTCCGGTAGCTGGTGCATGTCCCTGGCGTCGCCGTTCAGGCATCCGTCGCCCAGGTCCGGCGCCTCGACCACGATGTCGTCGTCGGAGAGCTCGGGGGTCGTGAAGCGGGAGTAGAAGGAGGAGGAGTCGTGGTTCTCACGTCGCCCCACGCCGAACGCCGTGGTCGAGGTCGCGCCGCGCCGCTGAGTCATGTGGTCACCCCCGCTCCGCCCAGGCACCCCGAATGAGCGGTGCCGCCCCTCCATGGTAGGGGGCCCGCGCGCGCGGGCCAATTACCTCGTGTTCAGGACCCGGCGCAGGCCGTTGGTTCCGGACGGTAGGTGGGGCTCCCGATGCGCCTGGGGTCGCTGGACGACCTCTGTTGTCGACTCCTAGGACTCAGCCCTCCTCAGGACCGAACGGAGAACCGGCCATGAGGTCCGCCAGGATGCTGCGCGACCGGGAGCCCATGGTCGCCCAGTCGTAGATGGAACCGCCCACCGCCCCCTCGGCTACCAGCGCCCGGACGAACGGTGGCAGGTCGTCAATGGTGGCCAGCGGCTCACCGGGGTCCACGAGCGCGGATCCGTCGGCCGCACCGATGCCGCCGATGGCGTGCACCATCGCCTCTGGATCACCTAGGTCGGCCCGGAGGCGCCTGATGTTCTGGGCGACGTAGAACCCGGGGTCGGCGTGCTCCTCTGTGCGGAAGGACCAGTAGGCCATCGGCAGCCAGACGTCATACCGGGTCGCCAGGTCGGCCCACGGGAAGCCGGGCCAGTAGCCGAGGTTGATCTCGTCGGTGATGACCGGCGGCATCACGATGGCCCCCAGGGGATCTCCACCCACGGTCCTTCGGAGGCGGTCGGAGAGGTTCACGAGGCGGTGTGAGCGTTCGATGGCGCCCAGGCCGTCCCGGTTCCACTCGATGTCCACGGCCAGGCCGTCGAAGCGCCGACCCAGAACTGAGAACCGGTCGATCGCCAGCAGGCGGTCAAGGTCCTCGTCATCATCGGTCCACTTGGGCAGGTACCAGGCGACCACCTCCATGTCGGTCCTGTCGGCGGCCAGGAGGAACTCGGCCAGCAGCCACGGATCCGACACGAGGCCGGTGGCGCGGCGATCCGACCGGGAGGACTGCAGGAACAGGGTCCGGACGCCGTGTGCGGCCATGTCGGCCAGGTCGCTGGGCGCCACGGTGATGTCGCCGGGGACGTAGGCGGGGTCGAAGTCGTAGGAGTCCACCCAGGTACCCAGCCCCCGATAGGCATCCAGCGTCCTGGGTGCGGGTGGCTCGACCACCAGCCGAACCTCGACGGAGGCCAGGGGGTCGCCGACGACGCGCAGCACGTACCGGTCGGGGGTGCTGGAGGCGAGGACGCCTAGGACTCCCAGCAACAGCACCGATCCGGTGAGGAGCAGGAGGTTGCGGGATCGTCCCAGGGGCACGGACCAACGGTAGCCAGTGGTGGAGATCCGGCCGGGGCGGCCCGGCGCCGGGGCCCGCTGCCCCACCACTAGCGTCCGCCCCGATGGACGAACCGACTATCGGCGAGGACGGCCCGCCCGACAACCCGCCGTCCGACGGTCCCGGGCCCGCCGACCACGACGGATCCACGTCAGCCGATACCGAGCTACCGCGCTCCCCGGTGCAACGCCTCCCCGACGACCTCCTGCCATCAGCCGTGACGCGGCGACGGTTCGTCCTGGGCGTCGGCTTCGGCGCAGCCACGATCGCCTTCCTGCGGCGCCTCCCGACCCCCACGGGCACAGCGGGTACGGCCGGCCCGACGACGCTGCCGGCCGTCCCGCGTTCCAGCACCGTGCCGCCGACCCCGACGACCGGCGTGCCGGACGTCCAGCCCTCCCTCGACGGATCCGGAGCGCCAACCGACAACCGTGTCCACGACGTCGTCGTGGCCGGCGGTCGGGTCATCGACCCGGAGACCGGCTTCGACGCAGTGGCCCACGTCGGCATCGACGGCGACACCGTCAGTCGCATCAGCCTGGACCCGCTGGTCGGTTCCACGACGCTGGACGCCGCCGGCCTGGTGGTGGCTCCTGGGTTCATCGACATCCTCTCGTATCCCCCGAACGGATACGGCGAGTGGCACAAGATCGCCGACGGTGTGACCACCAACCTGTGCATGCACG
>CAJWFS010000165.1 GCA_913030665.1 uncultured Acidimicrobiaceae bacterium | reverse complement strand
CCTCGGGGTGGTCGCGGCGCACGCCCTCCCCGTAAAGGTGGACCTGGGTTGGCTGTGGGACCGGGATTACTCCGAGCCGACACATCTCAGTTAGTTGGTCGGCGGACGGGAAGCCGCAGTGCTCGATGCGATGCCGGAGGTCAGGACGCAGCGGGGCCCGGCTCAGAGCGTCTAGAACCAGTTGGATGGCCTCGGGTCCTTGAGCGTGGGTGGCGGTCTGACGACCGGCGGTGGCCGAGGCGACCAGTAGGTTCTCCAGTTCGCCCGGTCCGTGGTACAGGTGTCCGTGGGTGGCCCCGCAGCCACATGGTAGGTAGGCGGTGCCCCCGGTCAGGGCACCGTCGGCATAGTGCTTGACTCCGCCGACCGACAGGTGGTCGTCGCCCAGCCACGAGTCGATTCCCAGGCGGTTCAGGCTGTCGACGTGACTGGACAGGACATACATAACTACGCGCAACGTGAGGCGTCCGGCGTCCCGAGCGGTCAGGAAGGCGCGCATTTCCCGTTCGGTGACCTGGCAGTCGCCCACGGTGGTGACTCCGGTGGCCAGGAACGCCCCCTGTGCGTCGTCCAGCATTCTGGCCAGGTCGTCCGGGTCGTCCGGGAGGTGGAGGTTGGGGCCGTGGTTCCCGAGCTTCACCCCGTCGGGTCCGGTGAGCAGGTCGCAAGCGGCGTCGAAGACTCGACCGAGGGGCCGACCGTCCTCGTCCCGGTCGATGACGCCACCGGGTGGGGTGGCCGTCGCCGCGGTGATATCGGCCTCGGCAAGCCCGTGGCTGTTCACCGAGAATCCGTGGCCACTGACGTGCATCACGGTGACCGTCCGGTCGTCAACTACCCGGTCCAGCTCCACGGCCGTGGGGTGCCGACCCCCGGCTAGGCGGTGGTGGTCGTAGCCGAAGCCGCGAATCGGAGCTACGGAGTGGGCCTCGGTTCGGGCGTGTTCGCTGAGCAGTTTGATCACCTCATCGACGGTGGACGCCGAGGTCAGGTCGGCCCACGAGGCGCACTGGCCGTGCATGAGAGGGTGGGTATGGGCGTCGACAAAGCCCGGGAGGATGCTGCGGCCGTCCAGGTCGATCACCTGAGCGTCGCCGAGGGCTCCTGCATCGGCCAGCGATCCGATGTGAGTAATCCGGCGATCGTCGATCCGGACCGCCTCGACGGTGCTGATGTCGCCTTTCACTAGCGGATAGGCGGGTCCTCCGGTGATGATCGTGCCTCGTTTGGGATCGTGGTTGACCACCGTTCAGTTTCTCTCGACGTCGAGGGCCGGAAGGGTGGCCAGCGCCCTGGCGATTTCGGCGGCCACCGTGGCGTTGTGCTTCACCAGGGCCACGTTGGCCTCCTGGCTGGCGCCGCGGGTGGTCTCACCGATGTGCGCCAGCAGGAAGGGTGTCACGGCGCGGCCGCGTACCCCGGCAGCGTCGGCTGCGGCCAGACCACCCACGATGGCCTCGGCGATGGCCTGTGGGTCGGCCTCGTCGGCAACAGGGATGGGGTTGGCCACCACCACTCCGCTGAGCAGGCCGCACCCCCAGTGGGCGTGAAGAATCCCGGCCGTGGTGGCTGGATGATCAGACCGGACCGACACCGGTAGGTCGCCGCCCCGGGTCCAGAACTCGGGCATCACGTCGGTGCCCTGCCCGACGACCGGGACGCCTAGCGTCTCCAAGGCCTCAACGGTTCGGGGCAAGTCGAGGATCGCTTTGGCTCCGGCACACACCACGGCCACCGGCAGTGTGGCCAGGGCGGTGAGGTCGGCCGAAATATCGCGATCGTCACCCCGGTGCACACCGCCGATCCCGCCTGTGGCGAATAGTCGGATCCCAGCCCGGTGGGAAGCGAACAGGGTGGCGGCCACCGTGGTGGAACCCGTCCGACCTTCGGCCAGCAGGTGCCCCAGGTCGCGAAGGCTGGCCTTCTCGACCTCCCCACTGCCTAGGCGTTCAATCTCGTTGACCGAGAGACCGACCCGGAGTGATCCGTCAATGACGGCCACGGTGGCCGGGACAGCACCGGCGGCCCGGACTTCGGCTGCGCAGGCCAACGCCGTCTCGACGTTCTGCGGAGACGGCAGACCGTGGCTGACGATGGTGGATTCCAGGGCCACTACAGCCCGGCCGTCGACCAGTGCCCCTGACACCTCATCGGCGACCACCAGTCTCCGATCCATACTGATTCCGTCCACCATCGTCACAGTGTTGCCGCTGGATGGAG
>CAJWFS010000164.1 GCA_913030665.1 uncultured Acidimicrobiaceae bacterium | reverse complement strand
GCACTGGTCGACCTCCACATACCGATCCTCTACCCGGGAGACGTCCAGGAGATCCTGGACCTGGGCCGCCACGCCGTCGAACTGTCCCGACTCGCCGGAGTGTGGACCTCCCTGAAGGTCGTCGCCGCCGTAGGTGACGGCAGCGGCACCGCAGATCTCGACCTGGGACGCACGATCCCCGTGGTTCCCGACATGGTCATCGACGGTGTCGCCTACGAACACCGCCCCGACGGCAACCTCATCACCCCGCACACCCTGAGACTGGAGCAGGACTTCCGAGAGGCCCGCGCCGAACTGGTCAGGCGCTACGCGTTGGCCAACGGCCTGAACCGGACCACGGTCGACACTCCGGATGCGTGGATAGGGCTCGTCGCCAGCGGCTTCACCTACTACGAAATGCTCCAAGCCCTTGGCCGACTCGGGCTGACGACCCCGGCAGAGATCGCCGCCGCCGGCATCCGCGTGTTCCAGATGCAGATGCCCGTGCCGTTCAACCCGGCGGTCATCCGGGAGTTCTCCAGAGGCCTGGACGAGATTGTCGTCGTCGAGGAGAAGAACCCCACCCTCGAGTGGCTGGTCAAAGACGCCCTCTACGGCGGTCCTGACCAGCCTGTCGTCGTCGGCAAGACCCACCCGGACGGTCGGCTCCTCATGCGCAGCTGGGGGATTCTCGATGCCGATGCCATGGTCGACGGCCTCCGGGAACGGATCTCAGCTCGTTCCGGCGACCGACTCGCTCCGGAACAAAAACGCCGCGAGCGGCTGCCGATCCCGCTGTCTGTGGAACGGTCGCCGTACTTCTGCTCCGGTTGCCCGCACAACTGGAGCACCAAGGTTCCCGACGGTGCCCTGGTCGGCGCCGGCATCGGATGCCACATGATGGTGCTGCTCATGGACGAGGACCGAGTCGGTTCCACCATTGGCATGACGGCAATGGGCAACGAAGGTGCCCCCTGGATCGGTATGGCGCCGTTCGTGGACCGTCGGCACTTCACGCAGAACATGGGCGACGGGACGTTCTTCCACTCGGGACAGCTCGCCATCCAGGCAGCAGTCGCAGCCGGTGTCACAGTGACCTACAAGGTCCTCTACAACGGAACCGTGGCCATGACGGGCGGCCAGGACGCCGTCGGCGGCACCGGAGTCCCGGAGATCGCCAAGATCCTGCTGGCCCATGGAGTAAGCCAGGTACTGGTCACCACCGAGGATCGCGGCCGCTATCGGAGCGTCGAAATGCCGGCCGGCGTCAAAGTGTGGGACAGGACCCGCATGGTCGAAGCGCAGGAAGTGCTAGCTGCCGTCGACGGCGTAACAGTGCTCATCCACGACCAGGAATGTGCCGCGCAGACCCGTCGGCTCCGCAAACGGGGGAAGGCCACCACACCGGGCTTCCGCGTCGTCATCAACCACCGCCTCTGTGAAGGATGCGGCGATTGTGGCGAGGTTTCCAACTGCCTGTCCGTCCAGTCCCTGGAAACACCGCTCGGCACCAAGACCACGATCGACCAGACGTCGTGCAACCTGGACGCGAGTTGCCTGGACGGCGATTGCCCCAGCTTCATGACCGTCGCAGTCGACCCGGATGCCCCGCCAGCCGCAACACCAGAGCCCGGCCACGAGGCCCCACTCGGCGCACCTGTCGCCATCGTCAACACCGACACCGTCGACATCCGACTAGCTGGCGTAGGCGGCACCGGTGTGGTCACCGTGGCCCAGATCCTGGCCACGGCAGCCATGTTCGACGGGTACGAAGTCCGAGGCCTCGACCAGACGGGAATCTCCCAGAAAGCAGGGCCGGTGGTCAGCGACATCCGGTTGTCGCGCAGCACAGAGCTGACATCGAGCCTCATCAGCGAAGGCGGCGCCGACGTGATCCTGGCCTTCGACCTGCTCGTCGGAGCATCCGAAGACGTACTACACGTCGGTGATCCGGACCGCACGGTGCTGGTGGCCTCGAGCACTGAGACGCCCACCGGGTCCATGGTCGGACACCCCAGCCGACAACTCCCCGACCTGACAGAGCTCCTGGACCGTGCCGCGGGAGTCACGAGGACGCAAGACAACAAAGTCGTCGACGCCGGCAGGGCGTGCACGGACATGTTCGGCGATACCTCGTCGGCCAACGTCTACCTGCTGGGCGTAGCAGTGCAGACCGGTGCTATTCCGATCGAGCCGGCGTCAGTCGAACGCGCCATAGAGCTCAACGGGGTGGCCGTGGAACGCAACACCGCTGCGTTCACAGCTGG
>CAJWFS010000163.1 GCA_913030665.1 uncultured Acidimicrobiaceae bacterium | reverse complement strand
TCCTGATCCTGCCGATGTACGAGAAGGAGCAGGAGGGCCTGCTCTACAACACGGCGGCGGTCATCGACGCCGACGGGACCTACCTGGGCAAGTACCGCAAGACCCACATCCCACAGGTCAAGGGCTTCTGGGAGAAGTTCTACTTCCGGCCCGGCAACCTCGGCTACCCGGTGTTCGACACGGCGGTCGGCAGGGTCGGCGTCTACATCTGCTACGACCGGCACTTCCCGGAGGGCTGGCGGGCGCTGGGCCTGAACGGCGCCCAGATGGTGTTCAACCCATCTGCCACCAGTCGAGGCCTGTCGTCCTATCTCTGGCAGCTGGAGCAGCCGGCGTCAGCCGCCGCCAACATGTACTTCGTCGGAGCCATCAACCGTGTGGGCATCGAAGAATTGGGAGACAACGACTTCTACGGCACCACCTACTTCGTGGACCCGCGCGGCCAGTTCGTTGGTGACGTCTGCTCCGACAAGGAGGCAGAGCTCATCGTCAGGGACCTGGACCTGGACCTGGTCGACGAGGTACGCAACCAGTGGGCCTTCTACCGGGACCGCCGTCCCGACATGTACGACCCCCTCACCCGGGCCTGACTCACAGGGCGATCCCCGACCCGCATCTGCACGATGAGCTGGAGTAGCCGATGACCACCAACGCTGAGCTGCTGGAACGGCACCGGGCCGTCCTGCCCAACTGGCTGTCGCTCTACTACGACCCGCCCATCTCGTTCGACCACGGCAAGGGTCGCCACGTCTTCGACGTCGAGGGCAACCGGTACCTGGACTTCTTCGGCGGCATCCTGACCACCAGCCTCGGCTACGACATCCCCGAGATCACCGAGGCGGTCCGCGCCCAGGCATCCAGGACGTTCCACACCTCCACCCTCTACCTGTCGGAGTCCATGATCGAGCTTGCGGAGCTCATCGCCGGACTGTCGGGCATTCCTGATGCCAAGGTGTTCTTCACCACCTCGGGTACCGAGGCCAACGACGCAGCCCTCATGTTGGCCACCGTCTCGCGCAGGTCCAACCAGGTCCTGGCACTTCGCAACAGCTACCACGGCAGGTCCTTCACGACCATCGCCATCACCGCCCAGAGGTCCTGGTCCCCGACCAGCGTCAGTGGCCTGTCCGTCAACTACGTACACGGCGGATACCGGCTGCGCAGCCCATTCCGGCACCTGGATGACGATGCCTACACAGATGCCTGCGTCGACGACCTGACCCAAGTATTCGACATGATGACCTCAGGGGACGTGGCGGCCATGATCGCCGAGCCCATCCAGGGCGTCGGGGGCTTCGCCACCCCACCGGACGGCTTCTTCGGTGCCATGAAGAAGGAGTTGGACAACCGTGGCGTCCTCTTCATCTCCGACGAGGTCCAGACCGGCTGGGGTCGGACCGGAGAGAACTTCTGGGGCTACCAGGCCCACGGGATGACGCCGGACCTCCTGACCTTCGCCAAGGGGGTCGGCAACGGCCTGGCCCTGGGCGGCGTGGTTGCCGGCGCGGACCTGATGGACTCGCTGCCGGGCAACTCACTCTCCACCTTCGGCGGGAACCCGATGAGCAGCGTGGGCGCCCTGGCCACCATCCGATACATGCTGAAGCACGACATCCAGGGCCACGCACTGGCCATGGGTGAGCGCCTGGCGGGGCACCTCCAACCGGCGGTGGATGCCTCGTCGGTGGTGGCCGAACTGCGGGGCAAGGGCCTGATGCTGGCGATCGAGACCGTCCAGGCCGGATCCCTGGAACCGAACACGGATGCCGCCAGCCGGATCATGGAGGAGGCCCGAGCCGCCGGCCTGCTGATCGGCAAGGGTGGCCTCTACGGCAACGTACTGAGAATCGCCCCACCGATGACCGTCACCGAGGCGGAGATAGACGAGGCGGCTGACGTGTTGGTTCGAATCATCGAGAGGCTGGGCTGAGGCGCCCACGGCTCACTACACGGGTCCTGAAGGGGGAACCATGACGACACTCATCAAGAACGGAACGGTGGTCAGCGCCACCGGACGCCACGCCGCCGAGGTACTGGTCGACGGCACCACGATCGTTGCGGTGCTCCAGCCCGGCTCGACGCTGGCTGTATCGGCCGAGTCGGGAGCGGAACGCGTCATCGATGCCACAGGGAAGTACGTGGTTCCCGGCGGAATCGACTGCCACACCCACATGGAGTTGCCCTTCGGCGGGACCTTCGCCTCGGACACCTTCGAGATCGGTACCCGTGCAGCGGCCTGGGGTGGCAC
>CAJWFS010000162.1 GCA_913030665.1 uncultured Acidimicrobiaceae bacterium | reverse complement strand
GGATCCTGGACCCGGACCGCAAGAAGATGTCCAAGTCCAAGGGCAACGTGGTCACCCCGCTGGACCTGCTGGACCAGCACGGTTCTGACGCCGTTCGCTACTGGGCGTCGAACGGCAGGCCCGGAACCGACACGGCCTTCGACGACGGCCAGATGAAGATCGGCCGGCGCCTCGCCATCAAGGTCCTGAACGCAAGCCGGTTCGCCCTCGGATTCGGAGCCGGCGAGGCGACCCCGCTGGCCATCGACCCGGCGGCCATCACGAATCCACTTGACCGGGCGATGCTGGAACGCCTCGCAGACCTGGTCGACGAGGCCACCAGGGCCTTCGAAGGCTTCGACTACGCCCGGGCCCTGGAACGCACCGAGACCTGGTTCTGGACCTTCACCGACGACCACGTGGAGCTGGTCAAGGCCCGTGCCTACGAGGGCGACGAGGCAGGCGCCGAATCGGCCCGCCACGCCCTGCGACTGGCCCTGTCCACGCTGCTGCGCCTGTTCGCGCCGGTCCTCCCGTTCGTGACCGAGGAGGTCTGGTCGTGGTGGCGGGGCGGTTCCGTCCACAGGCAGGCCTGGCCCTCGGCGGCCGAGCTGCGGGCCGCAGCGACGGTCGACGACGAAAGGGTGGACCCCGCCATGGCCGGCGTGGCCGCCGATGCCCTGGCCGAGATCCGACGCCACAAGACGACCGAGAAGCGCTCACTGGCCACACCGGTCGTGGCCTGCACGATCACCGATACGCCCGAACGCCTCGCCTGGCTGCGCCCGGTGCTGGCCGACGTGGCCGCCGCCGCCCGGGCCACCGGCATCGACCTGGTCGAAGGCGAGGCGTTGTCGGCGGACGTGACCCTGGAGCCGGCCGCCGACTGACCCTCCCCGGGCGCCGGCACCCGGGCACCGGTAGCCGACCGACCAGCGCGGTAACACTGACAGGGCCACCGCCCTGACGCCCGGTCACGCACCGCCCAGCCCGGCGGACGAGACTCGGCGGCATGTCGACACCCCCAGACTTCCAGACCATCACGGTCACCTGCGATGGCCGTCGCGGCACCCTCACCCTGAACCGCCCCGACCGGCTCAATGCCCTATCCAACGAGCTGATGGCCGAGGTGGCCGAGGCCGCCTCCTGGTTCGACCACCAGAGCGACCTCCGGGTCGTAGTGGTGAGCGGCGCGGGCCGGGCATTCAGCGCAGGATTCGACCTGTCGGTGTTCGGCGACGAAGGACCATCGCCGGCCGGCGGACGGGTCCCGGCCGACACCGGAAGGCTCATGGCAGACGCCCTGGAACGCACCTCCCCGGTCCTGATCGCAGCCCTGCACGGCCACGTGGTCGGTGGCGGGCTGGTCGTCGCCGCCGCCTGCGACCTGCGCATCGCCACGGCTGACGTGTCCTTCTCGATACCGGAAGTGGACCTGGGCATCCCCCTGGCCTGGGGTGGCATCCCCCGCCTGGTCCGCGAGATCGGCCCGGCGCTCACGAAGGAACTGGTCATGACCTGCCGACCGTTCGGTGCCGAGGAGGCGATGGCCGCCGGGTTTCTGAACCGGATCGTCCCCGCCGACGAGCTGGCCGCAGCGGCCGACGAGCTGGCCGAGGCGGTGGCGTCACGGCCGAGGGCTGCCGTGCTGGCCACCAAGCGGCACGTCAACGCCGTGACCGACCAGATGGTCGGAACCGGACGCTCCTGGTCTGACGCCGACGGTCTGACCGCGGCGTTGCGCGACCCGGAGGGGCGTGCCTCGCGGGAGGCCTACATGGAACGCATGCAGGCCAGGAAGAAGGATCGGGGCTGAACCGTGACGATCGCCGACCGGCTGTTCACGAACGCCCGGTTCCACACGCTGGACCCTGACAACCCGAACGCCGAGGCGCTGGCCTCGTGGCGGGGCCGCATCATCGGCGTGGGGACCCGAGCCGACCTGGAGGCCCTCACCGGTCCCGGCACCGAGGTGCTCGACCTGGGCGGTGCGACCGTCCTGCCCGGGTTCATCGAGACCCACATGCACCCCATAGCCGCCGGTGTCCAGATGCTGGCCCCGCAGATCGGCTACCCGGACTGCCGAACCGTCGCCGACGTGCTCGCCGTCCTGCGTGAGGCGGCTTCCTCCACACCGGCGGGCGAGCCCATCCAGGCCTGGGGCTACGACGACTCGCTCATGGTCGACGACCGCCACCTCACCCGCCACGACCTGAACGCGGCCAGAGCTGCCGGCGGAAAGAGGGGACACTGATGCAACTGGGACTCAGCCTGGGCT
>CAJWFS010000161.1 GCA_913030665.1 uncultured Acidimicrobiaceae bacterium | reverse complement strand
TCCGGTCAACATCGAGATCATGGACAAGATCCTGGACATGCGCCGCTACCTGTCGTTGATGGAGTCCGACTTCCCGACCGAGCTGGGTAGCGCCTACCGTTCGATGGAGAACTCCGGGAACCCGTGGGGCCTGTCCCAGAGCGAACGGGCCGACTGGGTCGGCGACCTGGAGGGCATCCAGGTCCTCGACGGCGGCGACCCGCTCGAGTCCGAGTACCTCTACTGGGTGGGCTGCGCCGGCTCCTTCGACGACAAGAACAAGAAGGTGTCCAGGGCCATGGCGCAGTTGATGCAGCGCGCCGGGGTGTCGTTCTCGATCCTGGGTCCGTCCGAGATGTGTACCGGGGATCCGGCCAGACGCTCCGGCAACGAGTACATATTCCAGATGCTGGCCATGCAGAACGTGGAGACGCTTGGCTCGATGGGCGTCAAGAAGATCGTCACCCAGTGCCCGCACTGCTTCAACACACTGACCAACGAGTACCCACAATTGGGAGGCCACTATGAGGTGGTCCACCACAGCCAGCTCCTGGAGTGGCTGATCGACCAGGGCAGGCTGGACATGGAGGGGGCACGCCTCGAGGAGCGGATCGTCTACCACGACTCCTGCTACCTGGGCCGGCACAACGACGTGTACACCGCCCCCCGAAACGTCATCGGCAGCCTGGCTGGAATCGAGATCGTGGAGGCCGAACGGTCGGGCACAGAGGGCATGTGCTGTGGTGCGGGTGGCGGCCGGATGTTCATGGAGGAGCACATCGGCAAGAACATCAACGTCGAGCGCTCGCAGGAACTGCTCGCCACAGGTGCCGGGCGCATCGCCACGGCCTGCCCCTTCTGCTACATCATGATCGATGATGGGGTGAAGGCCGAGGGAATCGAGGAGGACCAGGTGAAGGTGGGCGACATCGCCCTGCACCTCCTCGAGGCCCTCGAGAACAGCGACGCCGCTGCCAGGGCCGAGGCCCAGGCCTGACCCCTCCCCGGCTACGACCGGGTCAACGCGGCTCACCACCCATCCGGCTCAGAGGTCGAAGAACCTCACTGCGTTGTGGCCGAGAACCGCTTCCTTCTGATCGCTGGTCAGGTGCGCTGAGCCCCTGACCAGTCGCCCGGGCTGCTCCTCCCCGAGGGGAAACGGGTCGTCTGACCCGAGCATCACGTGGTCCGAACCCATCACGGCGACCAACAGCCGCAAGGCGTCGTCGCTGAACACCGCCGAATCGACGTGGAACCGGTCGACGTAACTGGACGGCGGCTCAGGGCAGTCAGCGCGAACGAGGTCGCGTCGGCGCCAGGCATTGTCCACCCGCCCCAGTTGGGCAGCGAAGTTGCCACCACCGTGGGCGAAGCAGAGGCGCAGGCCGGTGGGCAGCCGTTCAAAGGCCCCGCTGAGGACCAGCGACAGGATGGCCAGGTGGGTCTCGGCGGGCATGCCGACCAGCCACCGCAGCATGTGGGCGGGCATCCGCTCCCCGGCCATGGTGTCCCACGGGTGCACCAGAACCGGAATCCCCTCGTCGGCGCAGTGGTGCAGGAACCTCACCAGGTCCGGGGCGTCCAAGTTCCGGCCGTCGACATGGCTGCCTATGTGCACGCCCACGTGACCATCGGCCACCGACCGCGTCACCTCGGAACAGGCCCTATCCACGTCCTGGAGCGGCACCTGGCACAGCGGCCTGAGCCGGTCGGGGTAACCGGCGCACATCTCCAGGGCCAGGTCGTTCACTAGACGGGCCCAGGGTGCGGCAACGACGGGATCCGACGAGTAGCCGAACAGCATCGGCGTGGCCGACACGACCTGCACGTCGATCCCGTGCTCGTCCATCCGGGCGATCCGTACATCGGGATCCCACAGCGACGCCTCGACCGGACGGAACTCGGCGTTCCCCACCATGAGCTGTCCGGTGCCGTCGCCGTCGTCGCGCAACCACGGCCCATCGGAGCCGTGCATAGCCCCCTGTCCACGGCTGATCCGGGGGAAGAAGTGTGCGTGGACGTCAACGGTTCGACGGTCCACGGCCTCAGCCCGACCCGGGATGGACGACACCACAACTCGGACATGTCCGGGCATTCAGGTCGTCGGCGAACGCGGCAAACAGCGGCGGGAGGTCGTCGACAATCGAAGCCACAGCCACCTCCACCCTGTGCAGCAGGTGGTGGCACCCCTCGCAGAACCACTCGAAGCCGTCGACCACCCCGTCCGGACGGGCGAACTCGACGACGATCCCGATGCCGTCGGGATCGGTGCGTCGCGGCGAGT
>CAJWFS010000160.1 GCA_913030665.1 uncultured Acidimicrobiaceae bacterium | reverse complement strand
AAAACCGTCCACCGAGGTGGACGGTCGGGGCGCACACCTGAGGTGGTGTGCGCTATCCAATGATGATCACCTGCGGTCTGAAGGCCACGTGCTGGAGTGTACCAAGCACCCCCCGGGCCCGATCAAGCGGGTTGACGCCGGACGGTCGGTCCGCCGGGCACTCTGGCTACCCTCTCGGCATGCCACAGGTGCAGCAGCTCTCCCAGGATGCCTACGATCGGCTGGCAGCCGAGTTCCAGGACCTCACCACCCGCGGGCGCATCAACATCGCACGCAAGATCGAGACGGCCCGCGAACTCGGCGACCTCTCCGAGAACGGCGACTACCACGCCGCCAAGGAGGAGCAGGGCAAGATGGAGGGCAGGATCCTGCACCTCGAGAGCATCCTCGAGAACTCCGAGATCGTCGAGTTGACGGCTGGAAGCATCGACGTGGTCGCTCCCGGGACCGTCGTGGCCATCGTCTTCGAGGGTGACGACCAGCCGGAACGCATGCTGGTGGGCTCCATAGAGGAGAAGCGTGACGACGTGGGCGTGGTGTCCCCCGGGTCACCCCTCGGCGAGGCCCTGCTGGGTGCGGCGGTCGGCGACACGGTCTCCTTCGAGGCTCCCGGAGGAACCCTGGCCGTCGAGGTCGTCGCGATAGAACGGTGAGGATCGACGCGCCGCCCTGGCGTGAGGTGCACCTGGCGGGCCACGGCCCGCTACGAATAAGGGACTCGGGGCCGCCCGAGGGCGAACCCGATGCTCCCACGGTCCTACTGATCCACGGCTGGACCGTCAGCGCCGACCTGAACTGGTGCCGCACCTACGAACCGATCGCCCGACGTGCCCGGGTCGTCGCATGGGACCAGCGGGGCCACGGTTCCGCCTCCATCCGAGCCCGCGGACGCATGCGGATGGAGGCATTGGCCGACGACGCCGCCGCCGTGGTCCGGGCACTTGGCGTGGAACGGGCGACCGCCGTCGGCTACTCGATGGGCGGGGCCGTGGCCCAGACGATGTGGCGCCGCCACCCGGACCTCCTGGACGGCCTCGTCCTCTGTGCGACCGCCATGGCGTTCGGCCTGACGGCGACGGAACGTCGGGACTTCGCCATCATGGGGGCGTCGTCGCTGCCCGCACGCCTGGCGGCGGCCCTCGGGAGGAAGGAACTCGGGTGGCGGGCCGCCCGACGGGCCAGCGAACGCCAGGCGGGCGCGTCGATGGGGACTGGCGACGCCGACTTCGACCGCTGGGCATGGGACGAGACGAGGGCAGGCTCGCTGGACCACGTGCTGAGGGCAGCATGGAACCTGGGTCGGTTCGATTCCAGCGACTGGATCCACGAGTTGGACGTGCCTCACGCCGTAGTGGTCTGTGGTGATGACGACGTCGTACCGACAGCACGGCAACGCCAGCTGGCCCACGCCCTGCCTGACGCCACGATCGTGGAGATCGACGCCGACCACGCCGCCTGCGTTCTCAGGCCCGACCTGTTCGTCCCGGCGCTGGACTCGGCGCTGGACGCCGTCCACGGCCCGGTCCCGGGATGACGGGTGGGCTGGCCCCGGCTGCGTCGGGCAGGTCGATGCCGCCGTGGTGGAAGGCGCTCTTCCTGACGGGCGCCCTGTTCCTGGGGATCGGTCTCGTGGCAACCCTCTGGGTCGATGACGACCGGGGCCCGGCGCCGGTCAGCGGTCTGGATCCCGGACCCGGAGGCGGCTGAACCGAACGCTCACCCGAAGCGGCGCTGGCAACCCCCGCCCGCCCACATCAGGAGCACCCTTCCGACATCGGACGTGTTGCCCACGGCTCCGCGGACGCCGTCGCCCAGCAGTGGTTCCGTGTCGAACCATCCGACGGGGTCCCGGTCGGACGGTCGTTCCAGGGTGATCTGATCGCCGTGCGCCGCCCGCAGGTCGGCGACCGTGGAGCCAATTCCAATTCGCTCGAGGGTCCACAGCGACGTGGCGTCAGAGTCCTGACCGGTCAGGTACCACTGTGCCAGGAGGGTCGGGCCACCGACATCCACACGGCTCAGGACCACCTCCAGCCCACCCCACCCCAGGCGTCTGACCTCTGGTGTCATACACAGGTCGTCCGCTTCCCAGCCGGGGTCTCCGATGGGCTGGCCCATGACCGTCACCAGGTCGGCCAGGGCGACCTCGCCGTCGTCGCCGAAAGCCCAGAGCCGCTCGGTCTCGGTGGTGGCATCCAGGGTGAACCCGACGCCGGAGAGGGTTACGGAGCCGAGGTGCGGCACGGTGCTGGTCGACGCATCCACGACCGGGGGCTGGGTGGTCGACGTGTCC
>CAJWFS010000159.1 GCA_913030665.1 uncultured Acidimicrobiaceae bacterium | reverse complement strand
AGAAGAACATCATCACCCGACGGGGCCTCGGCCTCCCCAAGAACTTCTAGGCGACCCAGCATGCCCGACCGCCCCCTCCTGGACGGGATCACCGTCCTGGACCTCGCCTCGGTGGGACCAGCCGTGCGCGCCTCGCGCTGGCTGGCCGACTGGGGGGCCGACGTGGTCAAGGTCGGGCCGGTCCCGAAGGACGCCGGAGTCCAGATCGTGCCCCCGGCCCACGCCTACAGCGCCCAGCGGGGCATGCGCCGGGTGCTCCTGGACCTCCGGTCCGACGGCGGCCGCGATGCCTTCCTACGCCTCGCCGCAACTGTCGACGTGGTTATCGAAAGCTTCCGACCCGGGGTCGTGGACCGCCTCGGCATCGGCTTCGACGACGTCTCGACGGTGAACCCCGGCATCATCTACTGCTCAACCACCGGCTACGGCCAAACCGGCCCGCGGTCCGGCTGGGCCGGACACGACCTGAACTACCTGGCGGTCGGCGGCTACCTCCACTGCTCGGGACGCGAGGCGGGCGGCGGCCCCGCACTGCCGGGAGCCACCGTCGCTGACAGCGCCGCCGGGGGCCTCCACGCCGTCGCCGCCATCTGCGCCGCCCTGGTGGCCAGGGCAACCACCGGGGAGGGCACCCACCTGGACGTGTCCATCGCCGACGGCGTCCTCTCCCTGATGTCGCTGACCATCGACGAGTTCCTGTCGGAGGACTCCCGGCCGGGGCCCCGCAGCGGCTTGCTCACCGGTCGGTACGCCTGGTACGACATCTACGAAGCCTCGGACGGCGGCTGGCTGGCCGTCGCAGCCATCGAGCCTCGCTTCTTCGCCAGCCTCTGCACGGAACTGGACTGCACCCGGTGGCTGGACCACCAGTACGACGACCTGGCCGTGGAACCCATGCGAGCCGACTTCGCTGCGGCGTTTGCAACCCGTAGCCGCGACGAGTGGGCGTCCCATCTGGGACCGGCCGACACCTGCGTGTCGGCCGTCCTGGAGATACCGGAGGTGGTCGCCGACGAGCAGTTCGGTTCTCGTGGCGGCTTCACCGAGGTCATACACCCCACCGCCGGCACCATCCGCCAGGTGGCCGCCCCCCTGGCGGGCCAGGTGGATGCCACCACGTTGCAGGTACGCGACCAGTCGGTCCCCGATACGGACCAGATCCTGGCCCACGCCGGCCTCAGCGCCACCGAAATCGGCGAGCTCAGGAACGCCGGGGCCATCGCATGAGCGATCCGGTGGACACGGGCGAGCCGCTGCCCATCCCCGCCGCGGTCACAGCCCTCATCGGTGTGACCCGGTACGAGGAAGAGGGCGGATTCGCGGTGGAGCACGGCTACATCTGGACCACCTGTGCAGCCGTTGAGAACGCCAACCCACTGTTCTGGGACGACGATGTGGCCGCCACCCTCACAGGTGGCCCCATCGCACCGCCCACGATGCTCTCGGTCTGGTTCCGGCCACACCACTGGTCGCCGGGTCGCAGCGAACCGGCCGTCCCGCTCCAGGCCCACTTCGACCTGAAGGCCGAACTGGACCTCCCCGAGGCGATCATCTCGTCCAACACCAACACCTTCCACGAGCCGGTACGCATCGGCGACCGGGTGCGGTCCCGGCAGGTCCTCAGGTCCATCAGCGAACCGAAGACCACGAAGCTCGGCAGGGGCCGGTTCTGGACCATCGACGTGGAGTACCTGAACCAGGACGACCGGTTGCTGGGCGTGGAGTCATACACGGCGTTCGGCTACCGGCGACCTGCAGGCGTGGACCAGACCCCCGGGGACACGCCGTGAGCGCACCGCTGCTGCTCCTGGGCGACGTGGCCGTCGGCGACACGCTGCCGGGGCTGGACCACGACGTCACCGCCACCACGGTGGTCCTCGGCGCCCTGGCATCCAGGGACTGGCGCCCGATGCACCACGACCGCGACTTCGCGATCAACCGCAACGGCACCCGGGACATCTTCCTGAACACCCCCAACCAGGCCGCATGGTTCGAGCGCTACGTGACCGACTGGACCGGACCCACCGGTCGACTCGGCCGCATGACCTTCCGCATGGACACTCCGGTGTTCCCCGGCGACCTGATGGCCTTCAGCGCCACGGTCACCCTCGTCGGCACCGATGACGTGGGTTGCGGATGGATAGCCCTGGACGTGGCCCTGATGGTGGGTGACGTGGTCGCCACGACGTGCGCCACCCGGGTGGCCGTCCCGGTGGACGGTCAGGACAATCCATGGTCGCGCCGCGGCGACGACTGGCGCCCCTAGGAGAACCGATGGACCTCGCCTTCACCGACGAAC
>CAJWFS010000158.1 GCA_913030665.1 uncultured Acidimicrobiaceae bacterium | reverse complement strand
ACGGCACCAACCTGGGCATGGCCGTCATCCGGGAGCACCTCGCCGCCAGGGGCCTGGGACTGCACAACGACCTCCAGAACGAGCACTCCATCGTGGGCAACAACGTCGGCCTGCTGCTGATGCTGGAGTACGGGAGCGAGGAGCAGAAGGCCGAGTGGGTTCCCCACCTTCTGGACGGCACGCGTGGGTTCGCCTTCGGTATCACCGAGCCCGAGCACGGATCGGACGCCACCCACATGGAGACGAGTGCAGTTCGCGACGGCGACGGCTGGGTCGTCAACGGCGAGAAGACGTGGAACACGGGAATCCACCGGGCGCACAGCGACATGATCCTGGCCAGGACCTCCGGTGAGCCGGGTGACGGGCATGGCATCACGGCGTTCCTGACCCCGATGGACGCCGACGGGCTGGTCATCGAGGAGTACCTCTGGACCTTCAACATGCCCACCGACCATGGGCGCGTGTCGTTGACCGACGTGCGCCTGCCCGACAGCGCCATCCTCGGGGAGGAGGGGAGGGGCCTGCAGATCGCCCAGCACTTCTTCAACGAGAACCGGATCCGGCAGGCGGCTTCCAGCCTCGGGGCTGCCCAGTACTGCATTACCGAGTCGGTCGCCTACGCGAAGGAGCGCAGGCCGTTCGGCAGGCCACTCTCGATCAACCAGGGGATCCAGTTCCCGCTCGTCGAACTGCAGGCGGAGTGCGAGATGCTCCGGGCGCTGGTGCACAAGACCGCCTGGCAGATGGACTCCTACGGCGCCTTCTCGGTCTCGGACAAGGTCTCCATTTGCAACTACCGGGCCAACCGCCTGTGCTGCGATGCGGCCGACCGGGCCATGCAGGTCCATGGTGGGCTGGGCTACTCACGCCACCGGCCGTTCGAGCACATCTACCGCCACCACCGGCGCTACCGGATCACCGAGGGTGCAGAGGAGATCCAGATCCGCCGCATCGCCGGCTACATGTTCGGCTTCATGTCCCAGCAGGCCCCCAAGGGCGTCGTCGAGGACTGAGTGCCGAGGATGCCGGACCCCGACGAGATCCAACAGCTTCTGGCCGATGCCCTGCTGCGGCTGGACGGGTTCGTGGCCCTCCACTCGATGGAACGGCTGTCAGGGGGAGCCAGCCAGGAGACCTACCGCCTCAGTGTGGACATGGTCGAAGGTGCTCGGAGCCTGGCGTTGCGCAGGAGCATCGGCCCTGCAGGCGAACGCGGCTTCGGTGGGCCCGGTCTCGCCGTCGAGGCTCGCCTCATGGCTCTCGCCTGTCGGGCCGGGGTGCCCGGGCCCGATGTCCACATGGCCCTCCGGCCGGAGGACGGCCTGGGAGAAGGCTTCGTCATGGAGTGGATCGCCGGTGAGAGCCTCGGAGCCAGGATCAACCGGTCCGACGAACTGGTTGCCGCCAGGGCCGGGCTGGCACGCGAGTGCGGGCGGGCGCTGGCCCGCATCCATGCCATCGACCTGGACTCCACGGGGCTGAACGACGACCTGCACGAGGTCGGCCCGGCTGAGGAGGTCAGGCAGACCTGGGAGCGCTACCAGGGGTTCAACAGCCCCCAACCAATGATCGATTTCACGGCCCGGTGGCTCCTGGACCACCTGCCGCCCGAGACTGACGCGGCCCTCGTCCACGGCGACTTCCGCAACGGCAACCTCCTCGTCGGCCCGACCGGCATGGCAGCCGTACTGGACTGGGAGATCGCCCACATCGGGGACCCGATGCGCGACCTGGGCTGGCTCTGCACCGCCAGCTGGCGATTCGGCCATCCGGAGAAGCCGGTCGGTGGTTTCGGCTCCTACGAGGACCTCTTCGCCGGCTATGAAGCGGAGTCGGGCCGGGTCGTGGACCCGGCCCATGTCAGGTTCTGGGAGGTGTTCGGTTCGTTCTGGTGGTCGGTCGGCTGCCTGGGGATGGCCGACCAGTACCGGGCCGGACTGGATCGCAGTGTGGAGCGGGCGGCGATCGGGCGGCGTTCGTCGGAGTGCCAGGTGGACTGCGTGAACCTGGTCATCCCCGGTCCGGCCACCGGGGTCGTCCGGGAAGGTGGCGATGATGGCTCGGATCTACCGCGGGTCGACGAGCTGGTGGAGAGCGTCAGAGGGTTCCTGCGGTTCGAGGTGGTTCCGGCCATGGACGGGCGGGCCGGGTTCCTGGCCCGTGTGGCAGCCAACTCCCTGGACATCGTGGGACGTGAGATGGAGCACGGGGCCGAGGCTCGACGCCTGGAGGCGAACCGGCTGCGAAACCTTCTGGGCATGGACGGCTCTCTCGGAGAACTCAGGCTCCTGCTGGCCGAAGGACTGCGGGACGGGTCCGTCGCCATGGATGCCGACGGGCTCGTCGACCACCTCCGGCAAACGGTCGTGAACCAGGTCCTCATCGACCAGCCCACCTACCCGGGGTGCATAGCCGCACTCGGATTCGAC
>CAJWFS010000157.1 GCA_913030665.1 uncultured Acidimicrobiaceae bacterium | reverse complement strand
GCTTCCACCACGACCACGCTGCCGCCGCCGGTCGAGGTGGTCATCTCCGGCTTCTCGTTCGGATCACCCATACAGGTCTTGACCGGTCAGACGATCCGGTTCACCAACCTGGACGGTGCCTCCCATACGGCGACGTCGGGTGCGTTCGACTCAGGGAACATCGGCAGCGGCCGGTCCGCTGAGATCACCCTCGACACGCCGGGTAACTACACCTACTCCTGCTCGTACCACCCTCACATGACCGGCACGATCACCGTCGTGGAGGGCTAGGTCGGGCATCCGGAACCTCCGGGGGCTGTCCACTGGCATCCGACCGACTGCGGTACCGTTCTTCGTATGACCAGCCCGGCGGAGTTCGACACGGTCACCGCCCGGTTCGAGGCGATTCGTGCCGAGTCGGGCAGGACACAGGACGCCCTCGTGCCGCGGTCGATCATGCGTGGCATCGCCGCCGGCATCTCGCGGGCGCCGACACTCCGGCGCACCAATCCGCTGAAGAGTCACCAGCAGCGTGACCTGTGGGGACAGTTGGCGGACGAGGCCACGGCCCGACCCGAACACGTGGGCTTCGTGCTCCTCGGCGACGAGGGCCTACGCGAACTCGCCGAACGACTGGGCGCGCGGCCGACGACGCTGGCCGATCGCCTCGCCGGGTGGGGTAGGACACGTCCGCGGATGCTGCAGGCATTCCACGGGCGAAAGGTCGGGGGCGTGGCGCCGCTGCTGGCCGTCCAGGTCCCGGCGGCCACCGACCTGGTGCTCTGGGCCGCCGTGACACGCTCCACCCTGGATGTCGTCGACGGACGCTTCCCCCACCCACTCCTGGTGGCCGACGCCGTCGAACGCCTTGCGATGCTGGGGACCACTGGTCCCGTGTACGAAACCTGGCCGCTCCTGGACGACGCGGTCGAGGACCTGGGAGCCGCTATTGCCCGCAAGGGCGGTGAGCCGCCCCGCCGTCGCCTGGAAACAGGTCGGAAACGCTGATTCCGCGGGTTCGGAGATGTGGACCGCCATAGCCCACAGGAGCAGTGAACCTGGTTCTTCGGTCACACCTCCGCCCCTCTGACCCTCCCAGGCCCTAGCGTTTTGAGGTGGCAACCCCTCAGAACTCCGGCGGCACGCGCCCCGGCCTCCGCAACGTCGCCGTGATCGCACACGTCGACCACGGCAAGACGACCCTCGTCGACGCCCTCCTCCGCCAGTCCGGCGTGTTCCGGGCCGGCGAGGACGTGGCCGAACGCGTCATGGACTCCATGGACCTGGAGCGTGAGAAGGGGATCACCATCCTCGCCAAGAACGCAGCGATCCGCCGGGGCGACGTGAAGATCAACATCGTCGACACGCCCGGTCACGCCGACTTCGGCGGCGAGGTGGAGCGCGCCCTGACCATGGTCGACGGGGTGATCCTGCTCGTCGACTCCGCCGAGGGACCACGCCCGCAGACCCGGTTCGTGCTACGCAAGGCGCTCGAGGCCGGCCTCGCCATCGTGCTCGTCGTGAACAAGGTCGACCGGCCCGATGCCCGCCTCGCCGAGGTCGTCGACGAGACCTACGAACTGTTCCTGGACCTGGACGCAACCGAGGACCAGATCGATTTCCCGATCGTCTACACCGATGCACGCGCCGGCACGGCAACGCTGGACCCGGCCGTGCCCGGCACCAACATGGATCCCTTCTTCGACGTGGTCATCGACCACGTGCCGCCACCCTCCTACGACGAGGACGCCCCGCTACGGGTACATGTGACCAACCTGGACGCCTCGCCCTACCTGGGCCGGATCGCCGTATGCCGCATCGACAGCGGCACCCTGAAGCGCGGGGCACCGGTGGCCTGGTGCAGGACCGATGGTTCGATCCAGTCGGCCCGCATCGCCACCCTCACGCTCACCGAGTCCCTCGGCCAGGTCGACGTGGAGGAGGCCGGCCCCGGCGAGATCGCCTACGTGTCAGGAATCGACGGCGTCACCATCGGCGAGACGCTCGCCGACCCGGCCGATCCCCAGCCCCTGCCGGTCATCACGGTCGACGAGCCGACGCTCTCAATGGCGATCGGGGTGAACACCTCACCGGTTGCCGGCAGCGACGGCACCAAGCTGACAGCCCGTCAGATCAAGGCACGGCTCGATGTGGAGCTGGTCGGAAACGTCTCGATCCGCGTACTTCCCACGGAGCGCCCCGACACCTGGGAGATCCAGGGCAGGGGCGAGCTGCAACTGGCGATCCTCGTCGAGACCATGAGGCGCGAGGGATTCGAGATGACCGTCGGCAAGCCGGCTGTGCTGCTTCGGGAGATCAACGACACCCTCCACGAGCCGACCGAACGCCTCTCGATCGACATCCCCGAGGAGCACGTGGGGGCTGTCACCCAGATGCTGGGCGAGCGCAAGGCCCGTCTGGACGACATGACCAACCACGGCACCGGCTGGGTCCGCCTGGACTACGTGGTGGC
>CAJWFS010000156.1 GCA_913030665.1 uncultured Acidimicrobiaceae bacterium | reverse complement strand
GGCACTGACGCCGCCGGACCGCCGGTCACGTTGAACAGCGGGGTGAACGGGATCGCATCCAGCAGTCGTCGGAAGTAGGAGTCCCAGTCGTCGGCCTGCATGTCGAGCACCCCGAGTGCCATGGGCGGTTCGGCCAGCGTGGGGGTGAGAAGCAGGTCGAACTGCTCGAAGAACGCCTCCATGTCCAGGGCCACCCTCCGGATGTGGCCAAGTGCCGCCTCGTAGTCGGCATCGTCGTGGCGGGCGCCGGCCTCGAAGCACGCCACGGTGATCGGCTCCAGCAGCCCGTCCGCCAGGGCGTTCGGCCGGTCGGCCAGCACGGCGTGCACCACCCGGCGGATGTTCGTGGTGAAGACCACGTCGAGTGCATGGCGGAGCGCAGCGCCCTTGACCGGTGGTCTCATCTCTTCCACCCGGCAGCCGACGGTCTCGCTGAGGTGCGCTGCGTCGACGGCGGCTCGGACGCATTGCGCCGACACCGACTCGTCGGCCAGGCCTTCGGTCCACAACGCCACGCGGAGCTCGGGCATGGCGTGGGCCAGGGCCTCGGCGAACGATCCCGTGGATCCGTTGAACTCGTCGGCGCGTCCGGGCAGTGGCCCGGCGGTGGCGTCCAGAAGGACCGCCGAGTCGCGCACGCTGTGGGTCACGGCGTGGCCGGCGCTCAGTCCGCCCAGACCTTCGGGCTGGTCGTTACCAAGCGGGACACGCGACCGCGAGGGCTTCAGCCCGAACAATCCGCAGTTAGAGGCCGGGATCCGGATCGACCCTCCGCTGTCGGTGGCATGGGCTGCGGGCACGACACCGATCGCCACCGCAACGGCTGAACCGCCGCTCGAGCCTCCCGCACTGCGTGTCGGATCAAAGGGGTTTGGGGTCACCCCGAACATCGCCGGTGCCGTGCACACGTTCAGGCCGAACTCAGGAGTGTTGGTCTTCCCGAGGAGGACCAGCCCGGCGGCCCGCAGGCGCCCCACCAGCACGGAGTCGTGCTCGGGCACGAAGCCGGCGAGGGCCCGGCTGCCGTTGGTGGCCGCCATCCCCCGGACCCAGGTGTTCAGGTCCTTGACCAGGAACGGCACGCCGACCAGCGGACCGACCATCTGGCCGGCCTCCACCTCGTGACGGGCATCCTCGAAGCAGGTCGCGATCACGCCGCTGAGAGGCTGTTCTGTCGCCTCTATCCGTGCGATCGCCGTCTCGGCCACCTCGGCTGCCGTCACCTCGCCGTTGGCCACCAGCGCGGCCAGCCCGACGGCGTCGTGGCGGTCGTACTCGTCGGGCCTCAGCATCGGCAGGCCTCACTCCCAGAAGGGATAGGAGGACAGCGCCTCCACCCCGTCAGGTGTGACTTGGACCATCTGCTCCAGCTTCACGCCCTGGGTGCCTCCCAGCGGACCTACGTAGCTCTCGACCGACAGCACCAGGCCGGCCTCGATCTCACCGTCGTAGCCGATGCGGTCCCAGTCGTCGGGATAGGGGATCTTCGGATACTCGTCGCTCAGGCCCACACCGTGGAAGGCGCAGACGTAACGCTGGGCGACTATGTCGTCGGGTTGGCGAAGCACGGCCATGGAGAGTTCCCTGAAGGATGCTCCGACGCGTAGGAGCGCCGTGTTGTGTTCGATCTCATCCCGGGCCCGCTCGTATAGGTAGACCTGCTGAGCGCTGGGTGGCACCCCTCCGCACAGGAACGTCCGTGAGATATCGGCGCAGTACCCGAACGGGCCGATCATGTCGGTGTCGAACGGCACCAGGTCACCGACCTGGATGGCCCGGCCGGTCGCCTCCTGGTACCACGGGTTGCTCCTCGGGCCGGAACACAGCATCCGTCCGTCGATCCAGTCGCCATCGTGGGCGATGTTGACCTGGTGGAGGATGGACCACAGCCGGTTCTCGCTGATGCCGGGGACCAGTGCCGCCTCCATCTCCGCCAGCCCGAGTTCAGCCACGTCGATCGAGTAGCGCAACGCTTCGATCTCCAGCGACGACTTCCGGCTCCTGGCCAGTTCCAGGACGGGGTCGGAGTCCACGATGTGGAGGTCGGCGTCGCTGAGGGCCGCATGTCCGCTGGGCGTCGTGCGTTCCAGGCCCACCACGGCGTCCGCCGGCAGGCCGACCTCGCCGAGGAAGCCGGCCACGTCGTCGGCAAACCCGACCGCGACCGCTGACAGGTCCAGCCCGGAATCGAAGCTTGTCACCGAATGGGCAGGACGGCTTTCGTTGACGGTGTCGAGCGGGCCGCAGTAGCCGCCGTAGAGCGCCAGCGGGCCCTCTACCGGAACCATCAGGTACGTCGATGGAATATGGCTCTGGAACAGGGGAAAGCCCCGGTAGTCGGCCGCATACCGCAGGTTCACCGGGTTGGTCAGCACGCACAGATCGAGACCGTGGTCGACCATGGTGGATCGAAGTCGGGCCAGGCGACCGGCATGTAGTGCATCCAGGTCCAGGGGTGGTGGCGGCAGGAACTCGGACACGACGCGGAC
>CAJWFS010000155.1 GCA_913030665.1 uncultured Acidimicrobiaceae bacterium | reverse complement strand
GGAAGACACCCCTGCCGACGACGCTCCAGCCGAGGAAGATGCTGAAACCGACGACAACCCGGCTGGGGAAGACACCCCTGCCGACGAGGAGAAGTAGGACTCCGGTCCATGTCAACGCCGTCGGCTGAGTCCCTCAGGCCGGTCACCGATGACGAGGTCGCCCGGTTCGTCACCGACGGCGTCGTCCACCTCCCGGGAATCCTCCCTTCCGCCTGGCTGGACCACCTGACCGGTCCGGTCGACGAGACGATCGCCGACCCGTCAACGACCGTCGACATGACAGCGCTCAGCGCCGGGCTGGGCGGAACCGGAGACCCGGGAACCGTCGACGGCCGGTTCCTGTCTGGCGTCGACCACTGGCTGCACCACCGGGCCTTCGCCGCCTTCGCCACCACCTCACCGCTGCCCGCCATCGCCGCAGCCCTCATGGATGCCGGCCGGATACACCTCTACGAGGACTCTGTGCTGGTCAAGGAACCGGGAACCGTCGAAGCGACGGTCCTGCACCAGGACCTCGGCTACTTCCACCTGTCCGGCGAACGCATCTGCACCTGCTGGGTCCCCCTCGATCCGGTCACCGTCGACACCGGCGCCATGGTCTACGTACGCGGCTCACACCGCTCCGGGACCGTGTACCGACCCAACTGGTTCGTGACCCCCGGTCCACTTCCGAACACCGAAGGCGAAGCCGTCCCGGCAATCCACCCGGAGGACGACCGACTGACGCACATTCCCGCTGAGCCCGGTGACGTAATCGTCCACCATGCAGGCACCCTCCACGGCGCCGGGCCCAACAGGTCGGCCACCGTGCGTCGGCGTGCCGTCTCGGTGCGCTACTGCGGCGATGGCGTCCGCTACGAGATCCGGCCCGGAGCACCCACCAAGCCCCACCACGCCGACGTCCGATCCGGCGACCCCGTCGTCGACCACCCCGGGTGCCCACTGGTCTGGAGCCGACCCCTAGGGTCCGGCCGATGAGCGCCTCGTGGTCCACGATCCCCCGACTGGTGGACGACGCCGCCGAACGGTTCGGCGACCTCGAGGCATTCGTGGACGGCGACCTGCGCTGGACGTTCGCCGGTTACCGGGACCAGATCCACGCCGCGGCCAGGGCCCTGATGGCCAGGGGCATCGGCCCGGGAGACCGCATCGCCGTGTGGGCCCCCAACGTGGCCGAGTGGGCGGTGGCTGCCATCGGCGCCCACTGTGCCGGAGCTGTCCTCGTCCCGATCAACACCCGCTTCAAGGGTCGGGAGGCCGGGTACCTCCTAGACCGCACATCGGCCCGGATCCTGTTCACGGTCACCGACTTCCTGGACACCGACTACGTCACCCTGCTGCGCAACGCCGGCCAGGGTGCTGACCTAGACGAGGTGGTGGTGCTGCGAGGCGCCGTCCCCCAGGGTTGTACGTCATGGCAGGAGTTCATGGCCGCCGGAGATTCCATTCACGACACCGACCGGGCCGCCCGATCCGCCGGGGTGGACGGCGACGACCTCTGCCACCTCATGTTCACATCGGGTACCACCGGATCCCCGAAGGGCGCAATGCTGAGGCACTCGGCGATCTGCCGGGCCTTCGAGTCGTGGAGCGACGTCATCGGGCTCCGGGCCGGGGACCGCTACCTGGTCGTAAACCCCTTCTTCCATGCCTTCGGCCTGAACTCCGGCATCCTCGCCTGCCTCATGAGGGGCGTCACGCTCGTCCCCCACCCGGTCTTCGACGTGCCGGCGGTGATGCGGCGAATCGGCGAGGAGCGCATCACCATGTTCCCCGGACCCCCCGCCATCTACCAGACCATCCTGAACCACCCCGGAATCGACGGGTTCGACCTGTCCTCGCTGCGCCTGGCGGTGACCGGAGCGGCGACGATCCCGGTTCAGATGATCCATGACATGCGCGACCGGCTCGGCTTCGAGAAGGTGGTGACCGGCTACGGCCTGACCGAGTCGTCGGGAATCGCCACAATGTGCCGTCACGACGACGACCCGGCCCTCATCGCCAGCACCTCCGGGCGGGCCATCGACGACGTGGAGGTCCGGGTCGTGGACCCGGACGGATCACAGTGCCCCGCCGGCCAGGCAGGCGAGGTGTTGATCCGCGGCTACAACGTGATGGTCGGATACCTGGACGATCCGGACCAGACGGACGAGGCCATAGACCCGGACGGCTGGCTGCACACCGGCGACATCGGGGTGATGGACGAGAACGGCTACCTGGACATCACCGACAGGACGAAAGACATCTTCATCAACGGCGGGTTCAACGTGTACCCGGCGGAGGTCGAACAGCTGATGGGCGCCCACCCCGACATCGGCCAGGTAGCCGTCGTCGGCGTGCCCGACGAGCGCCTCGGAGAGGTCGGCATAGCCTTCGTGGTCCCGTCCACCGGTGCCACCCCGGACCCGGCCGGAATCCTCGCCTGGTGCAGGGCTGAGATGGCCAACTACAAGGCCCCGCGCCACGTCGAGGTGGTCGACGCACTGCCCATGAACGCCAGTGGCAAGGTGCTCAAGTTCGAGCTCCGGGAACGGGCAGCCGCCGACGGCTGACCGGACG
>CAJWFS010000154.1 GCA_913030665.1 uncultured Acidimicrobiaceae bacterium | reverse complement strand
GGCGAACACCACCTGGAAGAAGAAGAACGACGGCGTGGCCAGCACGTCGCCGTCGACGAACGACTCGGACATGCCCGACAGGAAGAAGGAGTCCGTGCCGATGAGGCTGCCCCCGTCTGAGCCGAAGGCGAATCCGAAGCCGACGGCCCAAAAGGCCAGTGCTCCGATCGCCATGTCCGCCAGGTTCTTGGCCATGATGTTGCCGATGTTCTTGGCCCGGGTCATCCCGGCCTCGACCAGGGCGAACCCGGCCTGCATCAGGAACACCAGGCACCCGGCGAGGATCAGCCAGAGGCTGGTCAACAGGGCCGCGTTGTACTCGGCGGGAGTCAGCTCCTGGGCCACAGCCGGGGTCGCCGTGAGGGCGATCGCGGCCACGATGCCGAAGAGGCCGAAGCCCACCTTGTGGACTCGGCTCCTTCCGGCCCTACGTCTCCACAGCGTGGTTGTTGGTCTGGTCATGCTTCTCACGATTGCCCCTCCAAAGGTGGACGTCGATTCGAACGGTCCGAACGTACGAGGGGTGGGTTTCGCCAACGTTCGCTGAGTATGACGACCGCGAAACGGCTACCTGACAGGAACCTGACCACCGCCTGGTCGGTGACACCCGTTCGCACCCGGTTCATGGCCTCGAAACAGTGGGGAAACAGGCGGTGCCTAGGTTCAGGCCATGGACGGGAACCCGACGACGACCGGGCAACGGGTGGGAGCGCCGCAATGGACCTGACCGATGTGGCCGTGGTCCGGTGGCCCGACGAGACCCGGCAGTTGGAGGAGTTGCGGCGCAAGGGCGTCCCGCGGTTGGCCCTGGTCTCTCCCCACGCACCGCCGTTCGCCCCCGTCGACCCCCTCGAGGACTGGGTACGGCTACCGGCCGCCCCCGCCGACGTCCGCGCCCGTGTCCTCACCCTCGTGGGCCGGGCCGAGGAGGACCTGCGTCGCCGACCTGAACTATCCGACGATCGGCTCCTGCGCTACGGCAGGTGGTGGGTGGCCCTCGCTCCCGCCGATGCCCGCCTCATCGCCCCACTGGTGGATCGGTTCGGCACCGTCGTGGGCCGTGGCGAGCTGGCGAAGGCCGGCTGGCCCGACGGCCTACCCAGCCGCAACTCGCTGGACGTCCAACTGGGGCGACTCCGCCAACGCCTGAATGGGTCCGGCCTGACGCTGCGGACCGTGCGCTCCCGCGGCTGCGTGCTGGCATAGGGCACCTGACCCGGTACCAGGGCCGTCGGCCACGGAGATCCGCCCCGGCCGCGTGCCAGACCGCACAGGAACGTACCGGTAGTCTCGGCGGGCCATGAGCCCTCAGCGCCTCCGTCCCAACCACGCAGTCATCGGGCTCGGGGTCCTCGTAGCCCTGTTCACAGTCGGATCAGGCGTCGCCTCACTGGTCAACGGATTCCACGACGACTCGCCGATCACCCGCGAGGTGTTCGTAAACGTGCCCGGGCCGCTGAAGCTGGCCTTCTACACGGTCATCCCGATGCTGATCATCTACGGGGCGGTGCTGTTCTCCCAGCGGGTCCAGAACTGGCAGCGGGGCACCCCCGACAACCGCTCCACCAACGCCGGCAACGCCAAGCGGCGCTTCGGTGACTTCCGGTCGGGCGTGTACATGAAGACGCTGCTGCGCGAACCCGCGGCCGGCATCATGCACGCCCTCATCTACTTTCCCTTCCTGATCCTGATGGCCGTCACCACGGTGCTCGAGATCAACCACCAGGTTCCGGAATCAATCAAGTTCCTGCACGGCGACGTCTACCGGGCCTACACGGCTGTGGGCGACATAGCCGGGGCGCTCTACCTAGTCGGCGTGGTGTGGGCGGTGCTCCGCCGTTACGGCCCGAGGCGTTTCCGGCCCTACCGGATCCGCATCAAGTCGAAGCCCGAGCACGCAGCCGTACTCCTCATCTTCATGGCGATCGGCATCACCGGATTCGGAGCCGAGGCGTTCCGAATCGCCCTGCAGGACTCACTCGGCGGCCACGGCGCCGAGGCGGAGACATGGTCCGTGATCGGCTACCCGCTGGCCATGGCCATAGGTGGTTCCGACCAGTTGGCCGGCGACCTGGCCGGATGGCACCAGGGCTGGTGGATCGCCCACGTGATGTCCTTCATGGCCTTCCTGGCGTTACTGCCGATCACCATGATCCGGCACATGTTCACCTCGCCACTGAACATGTACCTGAAGGACCGGGACCGGCCCAAGGGCGCCATGAAGGCAATGCCGAACCTCATGGAGACCGAGTTGGAGAGCTTCGGGGCCTCGACCATCGAGGAGTTCACCTGGAAGCAGTTGCTGGACACCGACTCGTGCACCATGTGCGGCCGCTGCACCAGCGTCTGTCCGGCGCATGCCACCGGCAAGCCGTTGGATCCACGCGAGATCGTCCTGAAGACCGGCGAGGTGATGGCGGCCACCGGAACACCGGTCGTGTCGCCCCCCATCGGCACCGACGCCGAGATCTCGGTACCGGCCAACTGGATGTTCGACCGGATCACGAGCGACGAGCTCTGGGCATGCACGACCTGTCGGGCCTGCGACGAGATCTGTCCGGTCAACATCGAGATCATGGACAAGATCCTGGACATGCGCCGCTACCTGTCG
>CAJWFS010000153.1 GCA_913030665.1 uncultured Acidimicrobiaceae bacterium | reverse complement strand
GCATCGAGAAGTGGTGGCGGTCGATCATGACCCACTGCACACAACTCCGATTGTTCGAGATGATTGCGTCGGCGGCAGGACCGGTGCTCACCCACGACACCTTCCGAGCATCCATGGAGTCGATCCCACAAGCTTCCCTGCCGGTGTGCCCGTACGGTTCGCTGGCACCCGGCAAGGTGGACTTCTGTGACGCCTTCCGCCTATCGAGCTTCGAGGACAACGGCACCGACACAGGGGAGCTCGTTCCGATGACGGACATCATGGACGGCACCCCATAGAGGAGCATTCGACCGTGTGACGCTGGCCCCCGGCCCCCGGCTTCGAGCCGGATCGGTCGGGGGTCCGCCGCGTCCGGACCCACAGCCCTCCCGGAGCGGGTTTTCCAGGAGGGGGAGTGACGGTGGGGGTGTTGGCCGTCCACCGGCAGGCGGCATCCACACCGCAGGACCTGCCCTGTGTCAAGATAATGGATATTATCATGCATGGAACGACGTTCTCTGGAGCATCATGGCCTACAGAACCCTGCCCAGACCCGATGAGATGCCTCCCGTGTACCACGAATGGCTGCACTGGTTGCCCCTCTACGAGGACAAGCCGGAACATACCGTCCGCGCCTACGGCCAGGGAGTAAGGCGGGTCGTCTCCTACATGGACGTCGAGCCGACCGGCTTCCGGCCAGACAGCCTCGACCAGGCCAGCCTCACGGACACCGTCAGGTCAATGCGTTCCGACCCTGAGGTCTCCAGGTCCACGCTGAACCAGACCCTGGCGGCCCTCAAGTCGTTCTTCGACTTCTGCATCGCAGATCGACTCGTTGCCCAGGTGCCTGACATCGCCCGGATACGGAAGGTGGCCAAGCTGGACGTCCCCCAGGTCGACCCCGAGTACTACCGGCCGGCTGAGCTCCGCGAACTGTATGCCGAGGCGAACAGTCAAGATAACGACTCCAATCGGGTGCGTTGGCCCAGCAGGGACCTGGCCATGTGCTCCTTCCTGGCCGTGCTGGGGCTCCGTGCCGCCGAGTTGATCGCTGCAGACCGGGGCTGGTTGACGAGGGAACGCCTCGTGGATGTCGAGGACCGGGCCACCTGGATGCTCCACGTGCTCGGCAAGGGCCGTCGCATACGTCGCCTCCCCCTCTCCGAGGAACTGGTCGAGGTTGGGCAGCGTTGGCAGGAGGAACGAACCAGCCGGTTCGGCCCGTCAGATGCCGACGATCCGCTGTTCGTGACAAATGACGGGGACCGATTCAATTATGGCCGGCTCCGCTACTGGCTTCGCCTCCTGAACCGGGAGGCTGGGCTGCGCGACCGGTCGCTGCATTCGCTCAGACACACGGCGGGCGTGCAACTGGCCGCCGATGCCGTGCCGATGAACGTGATACAGAACCTCCTGGGCCACGCCACCATCAAGACCACCGGCATCTACACGGAACTGGCCGGCGGAGAACTCGTCGGTGTGCTGAACCGGTCCGGGGCGAACACGCTGCTGGGCGAGGCTCTCCGGGAAGCCGGCCGGTGACCTCTACCAGAGCTCGTCTGCTGGTGGCCACTCCCGAACTGGTGGATCCCAACTTCCACCGGTCCGTCGTGCTGGTCCTGGAGCACAACGATGACGGTGCCCTGGGCGTGGTCCTGAACCGGCCACGCCTTGTCGGTGGTGCCGAGGCCGTCCCGCAATGGGCGGACCGCCTCGCCTTCCCGTCGAGGCTTCACCGCGGTGGGCCGGTATCGGAGGACTCGATCATCGGTCTGGCACTCGGGCCGGCTGGTGGAATTGACGGCCTCAGCCCCCTCCTGGGCCAGCTGGGCGTGGTCGACCTGCACCGCAGCCCCGACGAGCTACCCGGCGTGGAACCGGTCAGGTTGTTCGCCGGATATTCGGGATGGTCAGCCGGCCAACTCGACGCCGAGCTGGTGGCAGGGGGCTGGATCGTGGTCGATGCGCTCCCGGAGGATGCCCTGACCACCTCCCCCGAGGAGCTCTGGCGGATCGTTCTGGGCCGTCAGACGGGCCTACTGGGGCATCTTGCCGGGTACCCGGACGACCCCTCGGTGAACTGAGGGGGTACTCAGGCGCGGACCTCAACAGGGGTCCCGAGGGGCAGAAGTGCAAGCCGCTCCACCACATCCTCGTGGACACGTATGCAGCCGAGCGACACCTGGGTGCCCAGCACCGAAGGATCGTTGGTGCCGTGGATCGCCACGGCGGGGTCGCCACCGTCCACCTCCTCGAGGACCTCCGAGAAGCCGGATGTACCCAGGATCCAGGATCCGAAGAGGGTGTCGGGATCCTCCTGCGCCTGTATCTCGTTCAGGAAGTAACGGCCGGGCGGTGTCGGAGTCTCATCAGTCCCCAAGGCGATAGCCCCCTCGGCGACCAGCATTCCGTCCTCCCAGGCCCACAGCCGCATCGCCGAGAGGTCAACCACTATCCGGGCATCGTGGGTCGAGAGGGTCACGTCTGATCGGCGGACCCATGCCGTGGTGCCGTTTGGGCGCACCGGTAGGTCCACCAGCAGCCAGTCGTCCTGGCTGTCCAGCACCAGGACCACCCTGTCCCCCTCGTAGGGACCCGGATTGGAGAGGGACCACCAGACCTCGGCGTCGACCGGCGAGCGGTAGGTGTCCAGCCACTCGCCCACCGCCCTGGCG
>CAJWFS010000152.1 GCA_913030665.1 uncultured Acidimicrobiaceae bacterium | reverse complement strand
GCCTTCCAGAGGGATAACTGAACATGACCGACGCTGACCTTGACCCCGTCTCCGGCCTGGAGTCCGCCACATGGTGGACCCGCGGCAAGGCGGCCATCATCGATGCCCTGTTGTTCTTCGGTGCGATGCTCGTCCCGGTACTCCTCGTGGTCGTGGCGGTCGTTACGGCATGGGACGAGGCCGCCGACGAGTTCTCGTTCACCGGTGCGAGTGTGGGCCTGCTCGTCGTCGGGATCATCTCCGGTGTCGGTGTGTTCGTATGGGGTGGCTGGCTCTTCGGCTACCGGCAGGGGGTCACCGGAACCACGCCTGGGAAGCGTCGCCTGAGGATCCGCCTCGTCGACGTCGCCAGCGGCGAGGCGCCGGGTGGTGCCAGGGGCGTGGGGCGCTGGCTGGTCCCGGTCCTGGTCGGCGGCATCCAGGGCGTCGGCAACATCCTCAATCTCATCGACATCCTGTGGCCGCTCTGGGATTCCAGGAACCAGCGCCTCATCGACAAGGTGTTCAGGACACGGGTGGTGGTCAGGGCCGAGGCGACGGAGTCCACCGACGACTGGATGCCGTCCAGCCCCATCAGTTGACCATCGCCCGGCTGGGGTCGGGCTGATCCCCGGTCCTACAGTCCGGCCATGCCACGCCTCCGACGGGTACGTAGGGCTGACCTCCACGCCGGTGCCCAGCCCATCTTCCAGATGCTCTTCGGGGACCGGGACCCGATAGACGAGCCCGGCACCCTGACCGGCACCCCGGGCGACTGGTGGTCGACGTTCGCCCTCGTTCCCGATGTGTTCGACCACGCTGTCGCGGGCATTGCCCTCTACCGCAGCCCGAGGCGCCTACTGGACCCGAAGCTCCGAGAGCTGGGCCAGACCCGGGTCGGCTGGTGTGTGGGCAGCCGCTTCGTCTACTCCCAGCACCGCAAGGCCTGCCGAACCGTCGGCATTCCGGACGAGCAGATCGAGGCCATCGAGGCCTGGGAGACAGCCACCTGCTTCGACGAGGTCGAGCGGGCCGTGCTGGCCTACACCGATGCCCTCTCAATCCAGCACGGGCGCGTACCCGACGGCATTTTCTCCGCCCTCCATGAGCACCTCTCCGACGAGGAGATCTTGGAGTTGACCTACATCGTCTGCACGTATGCCATGCACGGCGTCATGAGCCGCGCCCTGCGCCTCGAATACGACGACGACCCGCCGGTGCTCGTAGAGGAGCCCGGCGACGAGGCGAGCCTCGGTGACGAGTTCACCCGTGAGGAGTTCCGCCGGGCCCTGCGAATCGTGGCAGACGAGGACTGACCCGGGCCCGTTGGGCGGCCTGGATCAGCCGTTGACGGAGAACGAACTGTCCGGGTTGATCTCCCGATTGCGCCTGTAGAAGCCCATGTCCATCTGGAGGCCGGTGTGCACGCCTGTGACCACCAGCGGATCGGCGTCGTGGTCGTGCCCGCCCTCCACCTTCTGGATCAGCTCCGCCATGCACCAGCCGGCCACCGGGGCGTTCTTGAACTGGTTCCCGCTTGACCCGATGGCCACGTAGAAGCCGTCCAGGTCGGTCCGGTCGTAGATCGGGATCCAGTCGTCGGACACGTCGTACAGGTCAACGATGCCCTTCTTCTCGTTGGGTATCCCCAGCTCCGGTATGCGTCGGGCCAGGCGGAGGACCTGGGCGTTCCACTGTTCGTCGGACACCACGTTGTCGTAGTCGTCCGGGTCGTCCACCCAGACCTGCGGGTCGCAGGCCGGGTCCTCGGAGCCAATCAGGATGTTGTTACCGGACTCGGGCCGGACGTAGATGGCCAGGTCGGAGTCCGACGAGTGCAGGCCGTCCTTCTCGAAGTCGATCCCCGCAGGCGACGGCACGTGGTGCACCTCGTGGCGAAGCGCCCTGGTCTTGATGTTCATGGAGTCGTAGACGCCGGCCATCTTGTTGATGACGAACGAGTGGGGCCCGGCCACGTTGACGACCACCGGGGCGTCCACTTCGGTGCCGTCGGCCAGGGTGATGCCGGTGACCCGTCCGTCGACCCTACGGATGTCGGTTACCTCGGTGTTGAATCGGAACTCGCCGCCCTTGGCCTCGGCTGCACGCTGCAGGTTGTGGCTGGCCAGTTGCGGGTCGCTCACGTAGCCGGAGTCCGGCGTGTAGAGCGCCCCGATCATCTCGCCTTCGGGCTCATCCCAGAAGCGGTCGTCCTCCGGTCGGCATGGTTCGCCGTGGGTGCCGTGCTCGTAGAACGGGTAGCGCTCGCGGAGCTCCTCGTTGCTGAGGATCTCGTAGGGCACGCCCACCTGGTCGAACAGGGGCAGGACCTTCTCGTGGTGGCCGCCCTCCAGCATGAACAGCACGGTGCCGCTCTGCATGTACAGGGCGTGGCCGCGCTCGTCCTCGCTGTCGAGGTAGTTGGACCAGTCCTTCCAGTAGGAGAAGCCCTCGTAGGCCATGGCCACACCGTCGAAGGTGGAGTAGTGGGCGCGCACGATGGCGCACGAATTGCTGGTCGAGCCGTAGCCCGACGCGGGCAGCTTGTCGGCGTTCAGGGTCTTCCATCCCTTCTTGGCCAGCTCGAAGGCGATGGCCGAGCCGATCACCCCGGCACCGATGATGATGGCGTCGTAGGACGCCCGGTCTGGATCGCTCATTACTTCTGCTCCGGAGA
>CAJWFS010000151.1 GCA_913030665.1 uncultured Acidimicrobiaceae bacterium | reverse complement strand
TCAGGCCAGCTCGGTCCACTGGCCGTCCACCCACTGGTCGCGCAGCACGAACTTCTGGATCTTGCCGCTGCCGGTGAGCGGGAACCCGTCGACCCGGAACCAGTGGCGGGGGGTCTTGTGGGGTGCCAGGTGCTCCCGCAGGTAGGCGAACAACTCGCCCCTGTCGACGGTCGCTCCGGCGGCGGGTCGGATGAACGCCGAGATCACCTCGCCCCACTTCTCGTCCGGCAGGCCCACTACGGCCACCTCGGCGACCGACGGGTGGGCGAAGAGCAGGTCCTCCAACTCTTTCGGATAGATGTTCTCGCCGCCCCGGATGATCATGTCCTTGAGGCGACCCTCGATCGAGAGGTAGCCCCGCTCGTCCATGGAGGCCAGGTCGCCGGTGTGCAGCCAGCCCTCGTCGTCGATGGTCTCAGCGGTGGCGTCGGGCATCTCGTAGTAGCCCTGCATCACCAGGTAGCCGCGTGCGCAGTACTCGCCAATTGTTCCGACCGGGACGGTCTCACCGGTCTCGGTGTCGATGATCTTGACCTCCACGTGCGGCATGGCCGGTCCGATGGTGTTGGCCTTGTCGACGATCGTGTCGAACGTCTGCGTCATAGACGAAACCGGCGAGAGCTCCGTCTGGCCGAACACGATCGTGAACGGAGCGCCGAGTTCCTTCTCGAGCCGTTCCACCAGCGGGGCCGGGACGGTCGAGCCGCCTGAGCAGATCGCTTCCACGTGGGACAGGTCGCTGGTGGCGAAGTCGGGGTGCTCCAGCATGGCCACCAGCATCGTGGGGACGCCCAGCATCGTGGCGCCGCCGTAGGTGTCGAACAGCTCCAGGACCAGGCCCGGATCGAAGGCCTCCACCAGCACGAGGGTCACCCGCTTCGAGACGCCGCTCAGGACGCCCAGCACGCAGCCGCCGGTGTGGAACAGCGGCATCGTGCAGATCCACACCGCCCCGTCGCTGACCCCCATCCGGTCGGCCGTGTGGGCCCCGTTGTTTACGAGCCCCCGGTGGAAGAGCAGAGCGCCCTTCGGGAAGCCGGTGGTTCCCGACGTGTACTGGATCATGCAGGCGTCCATCGGGTCGGGGTCGACCAGGTCGCCCTCCCAGGCATCGCCGTCGGCCAGGAAGGCCTCCCACTCGTCCAGGCGGATGACCTCCCGGAGTTCAGGGCACTCGGGCTGCACCTCGGTGGCCATGGCCAGCATCGGGTTGCCGCGGAATTCGGGGAGCAGGATCAGCCCTGCGGAGCGCGACTGGGTCAGCACGTACTGCAGCTCGCGGGCCTGGAAGGCCGGGTTCACGGTCACGAGGATCACGCCGGCCATGGCGCAGCCGAACTCGAGGATCATCCACTCCGGAACGTTGGGGGCCCAGATGGCCACCCGCTCGCCCACCTCGAAGTGCGCCCGGATGGCACGGGCCGCCCGCTCGGCATCGGCCAACAGTTCCGCGTATGTCCACTCGCGCCGGTTGTCGCGATCGGGGGTCCCGGCGATGAGAGCCACCCGGCCCGGCACGGCGGCGGCCACCTCCCGTAGCAGCCCGCCGACGGTCAGGTCATCTCGGAGTGGGGGATCGGTGGAGCCGCGGGTCTGGGACATCGTGAGGGACATGGCAGGGGACCGTAGTGCGCGACGCTGCAGGGGCATGCGGGTCCCGACTGACCACGGCATCGGTCGGCGGGTACTACGTTTCGATGCGTCCCGGTGCCGATCGGGTCGACGAGGGGAGGTGGCAGTGGGAGCACTCGACGGGAGGTCGGTCGTGGTCACCGGTGCCAGCAGCGGTATCGGCGAGGCCATCGCCAGCCGGTTCGTTTCCGAGGGAGCCCTGGTGGTCATCGGAAGTCGGTCCGAGCCCGACGTGGCAGGTACCACCTGGGTACCGACCGACGTGGCCCACCCGTCGGAGGCCGATGCCCTGATCGCCGCTGCCGTCGAAGACCACGGCCGGTTGGACGTGCTGGTCAACAACGCAGGCGTGCAGGTGCTCAACACCCTGGCTGACACAACGGACGGGGAGTTCGACCACGTCATGGGCGTGAACGTGCGGGGTGTCTTCAACTGCTGCCGTGCCGCCATCCGCCGGATGCGCCACCACGGCGGCGGCTCCATTATCAACATCGGTTCGGTTGCCGGAGAGGCGGCCGACCATTCGATGGCGGTCTACAACGCCTCCAAGGGCGCCGTGCACGCCCTCACCCGGTCGATCGCCATCGACCACGGAGGCGACGGCGTGCGTTGCAACGCCATCGCTCCCGGCTGGATCGCCACTGCCCTGGCCGAGGTGGTGTTCGAGGAGTCCGACGATCCGGCGGCCGCACGGGCAGCAGCGGTGGAGCGGCATCCGGTGGGCCGATTGGGAACGCCCGAAGACGTGGCCAACCTGGCGGTGTGGCTGGCGTCCGATGAGTCGAGCTTCGTCTCGGGGAGCCTGTTCACCATCGACGGCGGCCTCACCGCGCAGAGCCCGATCGGAGGGTGAGGTGGGCATGGCCGGGTCGCTGGCCCTCGAACAGGTCGGGTCGTACGAACGGGACGGCTACCTGTTCCCCGTGGGCGTGTTCGACGCTGACGAGGCAGCAGCGGTCCGGACGGTTGCTGCGATTCAGCCTGAGTGGCTGAACCAGTTTGCGTACCTGGCGGGACTCCGACGAGGCTGCGCGCCATGCCTGAGCTGACCACCCTGGATTCCGATGCACCGATCGACGACGTGCTGGCCGCCCTGCACCGCGATGGCGGGGTGA
>CAJWFS010000150.1 GCA_913030665.1 uncultured Acidimicrobiaceae bacterium | reverse complement strand
ATCGGTGACGAGCTCACCGCGATGCTCAATTCCATGAAGCACCGGGGCCCCGACTCGACGGGCTACGCCATCTACGGACCGGCAGATGAAATGGTCATCGTCCGGTTCATGCTGGCCGAACCCAACGACTTCACCGGCTTCGGCATGGATGAGAAGTTGGAAAGGAACCGGGCCGAGGTGGAGTCCCGTCTGGCCAAGATCGGCGCCGAGGTGGCGACCATCCAGAATGAGACCGGCTACGCCTTTCGGGCCACCATCCGTTACGGCGGTGACCTGAAGCCCCTCGCCGACTACCTGGAGGACATCCCGGGCTGCAAGGTGCTCTCGCTGGGTAGTTCGCTCGAGATCATCAAGGACCTCGGCGACGCCAACACGGTGCATGACCAGTACGGGCTCGCCAAGGTGTCGGGCACGCACGGCATCGGGCACGTCCGGATGGCCACCGAGTCGGACGTGGACCTGGCCAGCGCCCATCCCTACTGGGCATACCCGTTCGCCGACGTGGCGGTCGTGCACAACGGCCAGCTCACCAACTACCACGTGTGGCGGCGTCGCCTGGAGCGGATGGGCCACCGATTCCAGTCCCAGTGCGACTCCGAGATCATCGCCGTGTACCTGGCACAGCAGCTCGAGAACGGCCTGTCACTGGAGACGGCCATGAAGCACAGTCTCGATGATTTCGACGGCGTGTACACCTACCTCGTCGCCACAGGCAACGAGCTGGGCATCGCCAAGGATGAGATGGCGGCAAAGCCCCTGGTGCTCATGGAGACCGAGAACCTGGTGGCGATGGCATCCGAGGAGGTCGCTATCCGGGCGCTCGTCGGTACCGAGGTGGAGACAAGGGATCCATTCGAGCGGGAGGTGCTGACGTGGCAGGTATGAACACCAAGAGCGGCGTCGTCTACGACGCCCGTGGCCTGGTGGAGCCGGACCCGGAGCCGCCCATGACGGCGGTGATCGACGGTGCGGCCGCCACGATCGATGCCACCGACCTCACGACCCGCAAGATCAACCTGGAGTTGAAGCGCATCGTCTACGACGAGGGCGTCAACGAGGTCACCATTGTGAACCCGGGGTCCAAGCACTCCCTCGGTGTGGGCATCCTGAAGCGCTGCAGGCTGACCTTCGAGGGAAGTCCCGGCTGGTACGCCTGTGGCCTCATAGACGGACCCGAGGTCCAGATCAACGGCCGTGTCGGCTGGGCACTTGGCGAGAACATGATGTCCGGGTCCATCGTCGTCGAGGGTCCCGCCGGCTCCCTGACAGGGGCCGCCCTCCGAGGTGGCGACCTGGTCATCAAGGGCAACGTCGGCGCCAGGACGGGTATCGACCAGAAGGGTGGCACGATCATCACGATGGGAAGTGCCGGTATCAACACCGGCTTCATGATGCAGCGAGGCCACCAGATTATCTGCGGCGACGCCAACGACGGCCTAGGTGACTCCATGTACGACGGCTTGATCTACGTGGGCGGGAAGATCGCCTCGCTGGGCGTGGACTGCGTACCGGCCGAGATGACCGACGAGGACCACGAGTTCATCAACCGCAAGTTCGCGATATACGACCTCGGCACCCCGCCGGACTTCAACAAGTTCGAGTGCGGCAAGGTGCTCCACAACTACGACGCGCTGGAGCCCTCCGAGCGCAAGCTCGTGCTCTAGGAGGAGATGGCGATGCCAGAAGCAAACGACATCAAAGGGGTCGACACCCCACCTACCGTCACGAACTCTGTCACCGACGTCCTCGGCAAGAGCAAGATCTTCACCCCGGAGGTCATCAATGACATCCATGTGAAGGCCGAGCTGGGCCGGTACCGGATGCGTGGATTCTCGATGTTCAAGAAGATCCCGCACTGGGACGAGCTGGTGTTCCTACCGGGAACGCTGACCCGCTTCGTGATCGAGGGCTACAGGGAGAAGTGCGAGACCAAGACGGTCATAGGTGGTCGCTTCGCACACACGCCGCTGGAGTTGGACATCCCGGTCTACATCACCGGCATGAGTTTCGGAGCGCTCTCGATCGAGGCCAAGTCGGCCCTGGCCAAGGGCGCCTCGATGGCCGGCACCGCGACCTGTTCAGGTGAGGGCGGCATGATTCCGCCCGAGCGGGACCTCTCCACCAGATGGTTCTACCAGGTCATCCAGAGCCGGTACGGCTTCAACCCACACCACCTCATGCTGGCCGATGCCGTCGAGTTCTTCATCGGCCAGGGCTGCAAGGTTGGCCTGGGTGGCCACCTCATGGGCCAGAAGGTAACCGAGCAGGTGGCCGAGATGCGCTCCCTGCCCGCCGGCATCGACCAGCGGTCCCCGGCACGCCACCCCGACTGGATCGGTCCCGACGACCTTTCGCTGAAGATCCAGGAGATCCGGGAGGCAACCAACTACCAGATCCCGATCCAGCTCAAGCTGGGTTCCTCGAGGGTCTACGACGACGTACGGATGGCCGCCAAGTGCGGTCCCGATTCGATCTTCTTGGATGGAGCCGAGGGTGGGACCGGAGCTGGTCCGCATCTGGCCACCGAGGAGACCGGTATCCCGTTGATGGCCGCCATCCCCGAGGCTCGACGGGCGCTCGAGGACGTGGGCCTCGTCGACGAGGTGGACCTCGTCGTGGCCGGTGGAATCCGTAACGGTGGTGACGTCGCCAAGTGCCTGGCCCTCGGTGCGAAGGCGTGTGCCATCGGCACCGCCGCTCTGATGGCGCTGAACTGCAACAAGCACATCGAGGGCGTGACCGACTACGAGGGCACCAT
>CAJWFS010000149.1 GCA_913030665.1 uncultured Acidimicrobiaceae bacterium | reverse complement strand
CGGCAGTGGGCTACTGCCCTCGTGGTGATCGGTAGAGGTCCGGTGGGAACCATGACGCGGACCTGCAGGCGGTCTGCAGCCACGTGGTCGATGGCCCCCACCCCGGAGCCGACGAACAACAGGTCTGCTGTCGCCGTGAGTGGGTCCTCGGTTTCGACGAGCGACAGGCCATGCTTGGCCAACTCGTCGAGCAGGGCCGGTCCGGCCGATCCATCAACCACGGCGGTGCCTGCGTCCGGGCAGGCGGCGAGTCCGGCGGCCACCGCCCCGGTGGCGAGCAGGACCGCGTTGGACGGGGTCTCGAGGTCGCCCAGCTCGCCGGCGGCAACGCCCTTACCGGCGGTGAGCCGGTAGCCGGCGTCCCACCCGGCCACCTCAGCGGCGAATGCGGAGATGGCGGCGTCGCGTCCGTCGGGGGTGGAGTTGACGCCCGCCGAGACGCCGGTCTCACGACGTTCCAGCGAGGCCAGGGCGTACGTGACCGAGCGGGCGAGGTCCTTCGCACCACCCTGGAGGATCTTCGGTGCTAGGCGCACCACCCCGTGGCCGGGTACGTCGCCGAGATCGACGGCCACGAAGGCGTCGGTGGTGGTGGTCTTGCGGATGAACACGGCGCAGTCTCCCGGATCGCCCAGGGTCAGGACCCGTCGGGATCCGGTCCGAGGGATGCCACGACCTGTTCAACCCGCAGGCGGGCGTCGTCCAGGCGGGACCTGCAGTGGCGGATGAGCACATCGGCTCGTTGGACCCGCTCAACGAGCTGGTCGACGTCGGTCGCCTCGGACTCCAGCGACGCGAGGATCTCCTGCAGTTCGTCGAGTGCGTCGGCGTAGCCGGGCAGTGCGCCGGCTTCCTGGTGTTCGTCGCTCAAGGCGCCTCCTCGCGGCCTGCCGGTTCCGTCCCGTCGACGGTGCTGGTGACCGTACCCCCGGTCACATGGGTGACCAGCGTGTCGCCGACTGCCGTGTCGGTCACGGACCTGACGAGGGTGCCGTCAGCGAGGCGCGTAATCGACCATCCCCGGGCGAGGATCCTGGCCGGGTCCAACGCCCGGAGGTTGTCGGCGATCCCGGCCAGTCGTTCGGCCTGCCGGTCCAGGGTGGCCATCGGCGAGCGACGCAGTCTTCCGACCAGGTCGTCGAGTCGATCGGCCCGGCGGTCCAGCACGGCGGTGGCCGACCTGGCGGTCCGCTGCGCCAGGTCGTCGAGCAGGTCGGTTGCCCGGGTGGTGCTGGCGCCGGCCCGCTGCGCGATTGACTCCTGCAGGTCGGCGACAGCGTCGGCGAAGGCAGCCACCTGTCCGACGATGGCGGCAGCACACGCGGTCGGGGTCTTGAAGGCGGTATGGGCCACCTCGTCGGCGACTGCGCGGTCCACCTCGTGTCCGATCCCGGTCACCACGGCCACGTCCAGGGTGGCGATGGTCCGCGCCAGGACCTCGGCGTCGAAGGCCGCCAGGTCGGTGGCCGAACCGCCACCCCGGACCAGGGCGATCACGTCCGGCCGGTGGGTGGCGACCATGTGCAGGGCCTCGGCCAGGTCGATCGCCGATCCGTCGCCCTGGACCCTGGCGTCGCGCTCCAGGACCGTGAACGGGAACCCGCTACGAGAGAATTCTTCGCTGAAGTCGGCGTGGGCGGCAGATCCGATGCTGGTAACCAGGCCGACGCGTAGCGGCGGCACCGGAATGGGGTTGGCCCGGTTGGCCCTCAGCAGGCCCTCGTCGGCCAGGGCGTGGAGCAGGCGCTCGCGTTCTGCGGCGAGGCGGCCGAGAGTGAACCCGGGGTCGACGCCGTTCATGATGAGCTGCAGGCGACCACTGGGCGGGTAGAAGTCGATCCGGGCCCGGATGCGGACCTGCATGTCGTTGGCCAGGGCCAGCCCGCCCGCTTCGGACAGCGTGCGGTCCACCCGCCCCCGGACATTGGAGAACAGCGCCACGCTGAGCCTGGCGGCGACGGCACGTCCCGGCTCGTCCGACGGCTCGACCAGGTCGAAGTAGGCGTGGCCCGATCGGGCATCGTGGAAGCTGGACACCTGGCCCTCGATCCACAGGTCGCCGGGGAAGAGGGCTGACAATCCCTCTTTCAGGAGTTTCCCGAGTCGCCCGACGGTCAGGACCACCGGGTCATCGGATTGCACTTCGGCTTCCGGGGTCACGACGGCGACCCTACCTACCGCCCGAGACGGGCCCCTGTGGACCCGGGGTCCTGCATGTTGTCACCGAATCGTCACTGACCGAGTTGCGATGTGGCTGGAAGCGGTAACCACGTTCCAGCGGTCGGCAGTCACTTGTTCTCCAACAGACGATTCACGAGTAGACGATCATGGTGGGACGGTCTAGGTTCCGACGGCCGGTCAGTGGGCACAGGGGGGACTGGAACATGACACTGGTGGTTGAGGAACGTTCCTCCACGGATGCGCCGACCCCGACGGTCACCGTCGCCAGCCTCGCCCGCGACTGGGGAACCAGCGACCCGGGCCGCATCGCCATGCGGGAGAAGGACTTCGGCATCTGGCAGGAGTACTCCTGGGCCCGTACCTGGGATCTGGTCATGGACGCGGCCCACGGCCTCCTGGCCCTCGGCATCGGCGTAGGCGACCGCGTCTCGATCCAGGCTGAGGACCGCCCGGAGTGGGTCATCCTGGACCTTGCAGCCGTGGCCGTGCGTGGCATCACCGTCGGCTTCTACCCGACGAATCCCGCTGCCGAGGTCGAGTACCTCCTGACCGACTGTGGATCGACGATCCACCTCGCGGAGGACCAGGA
>CAJWFS010000148.1 GCA_913030665.1 uncultured Acidimicrobiaceae bacterium | reverse complement strand
CCGACGCCGAATCGGCGCCTTCCCGGTGGATCAACGCCGGAACCTACGTACTGGAACCGTCGATCCTGGACCGCATCCCGGCCGGTCGCCGGGTGTCCATCGAGCGGGAGGTTTTCCCGGCAATGGCCGCCGAAGGATGCCTCCACGCCATGCGGTCCAGCGCCTACTGGATCGACACCGGCACCCCCGAGGCCTACATCAGGGCGCAACTCGACCTGGTCGACGGCACGCGTGGAGATCTTCCGGCCGTCCACCCGTCGGCCACGGTGGACCCGTCGGCAGAGGTCCAACGGTCGATCGTCATGGCGGGGGCGACGGTCGGGCCGGGCGCCCACCTGCTCAACTCCATCGTGATGGATGGTGGGAGGGTTGGCGCCGGTGCAGTGGTGGCCGATTCGGTGGTGGGCCCCGGCGCTCACGTCGGCGAAGGGGCATCGCTCACCGACCTGACCGTCATCGGAGCGGCTGAGATGGTGGGTGCCGGTATCGAGCTGGCCGGCGCGCGGGTGCCGGGGGACTCCTGACATGGCAGTCCTCGTCACCGGCGGAGCCGGCTACATCGGGAGCCACACCGCCGTCGTGCTCCACGAGGCCGGGCGCGACGTGGTCGTGCTGGACGACCTCTCCAACTCGTCGGTGGCGGCAGTCGAAGCGCTGCGGGCATTGACCCGGCCCGACCTCCCGTTCATCCGGGCCGATGCGGCCGACGTGGATGCCGTCGGACGTGCCATTGTCGACCACGGGGTCGACGAGGTCGTCCACTTCGCTGCGTTCAAGTCGGTCAGCGGGTCGATTGCCGACCCGGACGGCTACCACCGCAACAACGTCGGCTCGACGGTCGGCGTGGTCGAGGCCATGCGCCGCAACGGCGTCTCCCGGATTGTCTTCTCGTCGTCGTGCACCGTCTACGGCGAGCCGACCAGCCTGCCGGTCACCGAGGACTCTCCGATCAGCGCCTCCAACCCGTACGGCGCAACCAAGGTGGCCTGCGAGGAGTTGCTGGCCGCTGAGGCTGACGCCGGCGGGCTGGACGTCCTCCTGCTGCGGTACTTCAACCCGGTGGGCGCGCACTCCAGCGGCGACCTGGGAGAGGACCCGCGCGGCACTCCGGACAACCTCGTGCCGTACCTCATGCAGGTGGCGGTCGGCCGCCGGGAGAGCCTCTCGGTATTCGGCGACGACTACGACACGCCGGACGGTTCGGCCATCCGCGACTACATCCACGTGGTGGACCTGGCCGAGGGTCACCTGGCGGCCCTGGACGTGCTTGCCGGGTCGGATGACGAGGATGTCCGGGATCCGTCAGTCGGGTCGACGGGCTGCCGGGCCGTCAACCTGGGAACGGGCGCCGGTCATTCCGTGCTCGAGGTACTTGCCGCCGCCGGTCGGGTCATCGGTCGCCCGGTGCCCCACGAGGTCGTGGGCCGTCGCGACGGTGACATCGAGCGGATCTGGGCCGACCCGTCGCTGGCGGCGGACCTGCTGGGCTGGCGGGCCACACGCGGCCTCGACGAGATGCTGGCGGACCACTGGCGTTGGCAGCAGCGCCACCCCGACGGCTACGGAACTGGCTGACCGGTACGGCCGCTCTCCTGCCTGAACAGGTAGCTGCTGCTGCATGAACAGGCGAGCCTGGGCTCCTACCTGAACAGGTCCTCTTCGGGTGGACGGACCACGTCTGCGACCACGCTCCCGTCGCCGAACCACGCCGGGTCCACACCGCGCACCACGGCCACCGGGATCCCGTAGGCCTTGCCCATGACCAGCTCGGCGGCCGCAGCGATCTCGTCCACTATCGCCACCTCCGTCACCTGCAGCTCTCGGCCCAGCGCATCCGTGGTGCCCCGCAGGTCGACCACAGGACGTAGGCCCGCACACCCGATTGCCACGTCGGTGACCCCCCGACGCCATGGCCGTCCGAAGGTGTCGCTCACGACCACGGCCACCTCGACGCCGAAGCGGTGGCGCAGGGCGTCACGGATCCGGCGCGCCGAACGGTCCGAGTCGACCGGCAGCAGCGCCGCCTGGCCGGCTTCCACGTTGGAGAGGTCGATGCCTGCGTTGGCGCACACGAAGCCGTGCTGCGTCTCGCTGATTATCAGGTCGCCGCGCCGGCGCAGGATCCGGACCGACTCGCGTTCCACGAGGGGCTTGTGGCCCACCTCGGGGTCGATGGCCACCAGCCGGTCCTCGGCCTTGGAGACCACCTTCTGGGTGACGACCACCACGTCGCCGTCCACCAGGTCGGCGGCCCCGGCTATCAGACCAGCCAGGTCATCGCCCGGGCGCACCTCCGGAAGGCCCGGGACAGGTATCACCTGGATCGCCGGGGGTGCCGGCCTCGCGCTGGTCATCGGGACACCTCCAGGATCCGGCGGGACAGGTCGGCTGCCACCTCGGGTGACGACATGATCGTGTCTGTGACCACGCAGGCCATGCCCTCGGCCTCCACGGCATCGGCCAGCCCGGCATCGGCGGCGTCGACCACGAGCGTCGCCGCAAGGTCCCGGTAGATGCGTGCCACGCCGACCACGGAAGCCTCGTGGCCCAGCTCCCGCATCAGCCGGTCCGCCGGGCCCTTCAGCGCCACCCCGGCCACGATCGGCGACACGGCGACCGTGTCGGCCCGACGGGATCGCAGCGCCTCGGCGATTCCGGGCACGGCCAGCAGCGGGCCGATGGACACGATCGGGTTGGACGGGGCGATCACCACCACGTCGGCGTCGGCGAGGGCGTCGAGCACGCCCGGCCCCGGCAGCGACTCCTGGGCGCCGTCAAAGCGCACCGATTCCACGGCCACCGAGTGGCCCAACCGGACGAAGTACTCCTGGAAGCCGACTTCCCTGCTGGCTTG
>CAJWFS010000147.1 GCA_913030665.1 uncultured Acidimicrobiaceae bacterium | reverse complement strand
TGGGCCCGGAGATCGAGAAGATCGAGGAGCTCTTCGGCATCGAGCTGGAGCGCCCCGATCCCGACTCCCAGGTACTTACCCGGTCCGAGGTCCTCGCCACATGCACCTACCTGCTGCACCTCGCCAAGGGTGAGCCCGGCTACCGCCTCGACGACCAGGACCACTTCGCCAACCGCCGCATCCGGTCGGTGGGCGAGCTGATCCAGAACCAGCTGCGGATCGGCCTGTCGCGCATGGAGCGCGTCGTCCGCGAGCGGATGACCACCCAGGACGTCGAGTCCATCACGCCCACCTCGCTGATCAACATCCGCCCGGTGGTGGCCGCCATCAAGGAGTTCTTCGGCACCAGCCAGCTCTCGCAGTTCATGGACCAGGTGAACCCGTTGTCAGGTCTCACCCATCGTCGTCGCCTCTCGGCGCTGGGCCCTGGAGGCCTGTCACGTGAGCGCGCCGGGTTCGAGGTCCGTGACGTCCACTTCTCGCACTATGGCCGGATGTGTCCGATCGAGACCCCCGAGGGACCGAACATCGGCCTCATCGGAGGCCTGGCCACCTATGGACGGGTCAACCCGTTCGGCTTCATCGAGTCGCCGTACCGGGTCGTCACCGATGGTCGGGTCACCGACGAGATCGTCTACCTGGCAGCCGATGAGGAGGAGGAGTACGTGGTCGCCCAGGCGAACGCTCCCCTCAACCCGGACTCCACCTTCACCAACGAACGTGTCCTGGTGCGTCGCTCGCCGCAGGCGGCCTCGCTGCAGGACCTCCGACTTCAGTTGGAGAGGGACGTGTTCTTCGGCGCCACCACCGAGATCTCGTACGTGCCGCCGGCAGAGGTCCAGCTCATGGACGTCTCGCCCAAGCAGATCGTCTCGGTCGCCACGGCGTTGATCCCGTTCCTCGAGCACGACGACGCCAATCGGGCCCTCATGGGCGCCAACATGCAGCGCCAGGCGGTCCCGTTGATCCAGGCTGAGGCCCCGTACATCGGTACGGGCATCGAGGCCAGCGCGGCCCACGACGCGGCCGACATGCTGCTGGCCAGCGAGGACGGCACGGTCACGGCCGTCGACGGCAACTCGGTGACGATGGACTACAAGAAGGCCGGGTCGGTCGAGCACCCGTTGCTCAAGTACGTCCGGTCCAACCAGGACACCTGCATCAACCAGAAGATCCGGGTCGTCCCCGGCCAGAAGGTTAAGGAGGGCCAGTTGCTGGCCGACAGCTCCTCCACCGATGGTGGCGAGCTGGCGCTCGGCAAGAACCTCCTCGTGGCCTTCATGTCCTGGGAGGGCTACAACTTCGAGGACGCCATCATCCTCTCGGAGCGCCTGGTCAAGGACGACGTGCTGACGTCGATCCACATCCACGAGCACGACATCGACGCCCGTGACACGAAGCTCGGCCCCGAGGAGATCACCCGGGACATCCCGAACCTTCCAGACGAGATCCTGGCCGACCTGGATGACCTGGGAATCGTACGCGTGGGTGCCGAGGTTTCGCCCGGCGACGTCCTGGTCGGCAAGGTCACGCCCAAGGGTGAGACCGAGCTGACACCGGAGGAACGCCTGCTGAGGGCGATCTTCGGCGAGAAGGCCCGCGAGGTGCGTGACACCTCCCTGAAGGTCCCGCATGGCGAGACCGGCAAGGTCATCGACGTCGAGGTGTTCAACCGCGACGACGGCGACGAGCTGCCGCCGGGCGTCAACCAGCTGGTCCGTGTCTATGTGGCCCAGAAGCGCAAGATCAGCGTGGGCGACAAGCTGGCCGGTCGCCACGGCAACAAGGGCGTCATCTCCAAGATCCTCCCGATCGAGGACATGCCGTACATGGCTGACGGCACCCCGGTGGACATCCTCCTGAACCCGCTGGGCGTTCCCTCGCGGATGAACGTGGGACAGGTCCTGGAGGCCCATCTCGGGTACTGCGCCCGCTGGGGCTGGGAGATCGGCGACGATTCCGTTGGCGATGAACCGGTCCGCGGCATCGAGAAGAAGACCCGCCCGTCCACCCGTCCGTCGATCCACGTGGCCACGCCCGTCTTCGACGGCGCCCACTGGGACGAGGAGGACCGGGCAGGCCGGCACCCCACGATCCAGAAGATCCTCGGCAACATCCGTCCGGAGTCGGTCGACGGCGATCGGCTGGTCCAGTTGGACGGCAAGACCATGCTCTACAACGGTCAGACCGGCGAGGTCTACGACAACCCGATCATGGTCGGGTACGTCTACATCCTGAAGCTGGCCCACCTGATCGACGACAAGGTCCACGCCCGCTCCACCGGCCCGTACTCGATGATCACCCAGCAGCCGCTGGGCGGAAAGGCGCAGTTCGGCGGTCAGAGGTTCGGCGAGATGGAGGTCTGGGCGTTGGAGGCCTACGGAGCCGCCTACTGCCTCCAGGAACTCCTGACCATCAAGTCGGACGACGTCCTCGGACGGGTGAAGGTCTACGAGGCCATCGTGAACGGCCACAACATCCCCGAACCGGGTATTCCGGAGAGCTTCAAGGTCCTCATCAAGGAGATGCAGTCCCTCTGCCTGAACGTGGAGGTCCTGGCCGAGAACGGTCGTGAGATCGAGATGCGCGACTTCGATGAGGACGTATACCGCGCTGCCGAGGAACTCGGTATCGACCTGTCCCGCCCGGAGCGGGGTTCCGATGAAGATGACGAGCGCCGCGCAGCCGGCCTCACCCACTGACCCGCACGCCAGCAAGAACTAGACGCAGGAAGAAACAGTGCTCGACGTCAACGAATTTGACCAGATCCGCATCGGCCTCGCTACGGCGGACGGCATCCGCATGTGGTCCAACGGCGAGGTCAAGAAGCCGGAGACCATCAACTACCGCACCCT
>CAJWFS010000146.1 GCA_913030665.1 uncultured Acidimicrobiaceae bacterium | reverse complement strand
GGCAGGTTGATCTGGGTCTGCTGGACCTGCGAGAGCTCGATCTTGGCCTTCTCGGCGGCCTCCTTCAGCCGCTGGGCTGCCATGGCATCGGAGCCCAGGTCCACACCGTGGTCGTTCTTGAACGACGTGACCAGCCAGTCGATGACCGCCTGGTCCCAGTCGTCTCCACCCAGCTTGGTGTCGCCGTGCGTGGCCTTCACCTCGAACACGCCGTCACCGATCTCCAGCACCGACACGTCGAACGTGCCGCCGCCCAGGTCGAACACGAGGATGGTCTGGTCGGCACCGTCCTTGTCCAGCCCGTAGGCGAGGGCCGCCGCGGTCGGCTCGTTGATGATGCGGAGCACCTCGAGGCCAGCGATCTGGCCCGCTTCCTTGGTGGCCGTCCGCTGGGCGTCGTCGAAGTAGGCCGGCACGGTGATGACGGCCCGGTCGACGGCGGTACCCAGGTACGCCTCGGCGTCCCGCTTGAGCTTCTGGAGGGTGCGGGCTGAGATCTCCTGAGCGGTGTAGTCCTTGTCGTCGATGTCCTGCTTCCAGTCGGTGCCCATCTGGCGTTTCACCGACCGGATGGTGCGGCCCGGATTGGTGATGGCCTGGCGCTTGGCGACCTCGCCGACAAGCACCTCACCGTCCTTCGCGAACGCCACGACCGACGGGGTTGTCCTGGAGCCCTCGGCGTTGGCGATCACGACGGGATCGCCACCCTCCAGGACGGCTACAACCGAGTTGGTGGTTCCGAGGTCTATTCCTACGGCCTTGGCCATGGTGCTGTCTCCTTGCTTTCTTCTCAGTCTGCTGAGAGGTCTCTGCGGGGGAGTTCGCCCCGTCGGGCCCGGGATCGGGGGAGGGTTCCCGGGCCGACGGTGCAGGGTAGTGCTGCCTAAAGCAACTCCACCCTTTATGTTGTGCTCTACTATAGCAATCTTGAGTGGCTCTATAGCAACTTCTGGACAGAAGAAGTCTGGGAAACACCGCCTCACCGATCCGGGCAGGTCCGATACCGTGGACCCTGCCCAATGACCTCGTCTCCCCGGGAACCGCCATGCCGACCCTGATCCTCCTCCGCCACGGCCAGAGCGAATGGAACGCCACGAACCAGTTCACCGGGTGGTACGACTGCGACCTCACGGACCTGGGAAAAACCGAGGCCCGCAGCGGTGCCCTCCTGCTCACCGCTGCCGACATCTCGCCCGACGTCGTACACACCTCCCTCCAGGTCCGGGCCATCCACACGGCGAACCTGGCCCTCGAAGTCCTTGGCCGTTCCTGGATACCGGTCCGCCGCGACTGGCGGCTGAACGAACGGCACTACGGCGACCTAACGGGGCTGGACAAGGCCGCCACCAGAGAAAAGTACGGTGCCGAACAGCTCCAGGCCTGGCGCAGGGGCTACGCCACACCACCGCCTCCCATAACGGCCGAGAACCCGTTCAACCCCAACGACGACATCCGGTACGCCGATATCAACCCACCCCTGGCCGAGTGCCTGGCCGACGTGGTCGACCGGATACTCCCCTACTGGGACGAGGCCATCGCGCCTGACCTGCGTGCCGGGCACGTGGTGCTGGTGGCGGCACACGGCAACAGCCTCCGAGCCATGTGCAAGTTCCTGGACGGAATCAGCGACGACGACATCGCGGACCTGAACATCCCGACCGGAACCCCGCTCGTCTACGACTTGGACGACGACCTGCGCCCGGTCGAGGCGAAGCCCGTGCTGGAACGCTCGCTGGACCCCGCTGCCGCAGCGGTAGCCGCAGCGGCCGTGGCCGAGCAGGCAGGCTGAAACACCGCCCCGGGGGCGCGGAACGGGCGGGCCCCATAGGACCCGCCCGCCTCCCTTCGACCTGTCGGGCTCAGCCGACCAGCACCGGCTCCGGGCCGTAGCCGGGCGAACCATGCTCGGCCACGTCGAGGCCAGCCAGCTCCTCCTCTGCCGACACCCGCAGGCCCACCGTGGACTTCAGGACCTTGAACAGGATCGCCGAGGTGCCGAGTACCCAGACGGCGACGATCACCACGCCGATGGCCTGCACCAGCAACTGGTCGAAGCCGCCGCCGTAGAAGAGGCCGGCGTCATCACGCCCGAGGAAGGCATCGTCGTACCTGGCGAAGAGGCCGATGGCCAGGGTGCCCCAGGCACCGCACACGCCGTGGACGGACACGGCCCCCACCGGGTCGTCGATGCCCCGACGCTCGATGAACAGCACCGAGTAGACGACGATCACCCCGCCGATGAAGCCGACGGCGACAGACCCGGCGAAGGACATGGTGCCGGTTCCGGCGGTGATGCTGACCAGGCCGGCCAGGACACCGTTGCCGGCCATCCCCACGTCCATCGCACCGGTCTTGCGCCAGATGGCCGCACCAGCACCGACCACGCCGGCCGAACCCGCCAGAAGCGTGGTCGTGATGCAGTGGGCCACCCAGTTGTCCATGGCCAGCTCGGATCCGGCGTTGAAGCCGAACCAGCCGAACCAGAGGACGAACACACCGACGACCGCGAAGCCGACGTTGTGGCCCGGAATCGCCCGCGGCTTGCCGTCGGGTCCGTACTTGCCGATACGTGGGCCGAGGAACACGGCGCCCATGAGGGCCGCCCAGCCACCCGCGCTGTGGACGATGCTGGATCCGGCGAAGTCGCTGAAGCGGGCGTCGCCGATGCTCAGGTCCGAGAGGATCCCGTCGCCCTGCCAGAACATGTGGACGACCACCGGGTAGATGAACCCGCTCATCACCAGGCTGAACAACAGGTAGGCGGAAAACTTCGTGCGCTCGGCCATGGCCCCCGAGGCGATGGTCACCGCAGTTGCGGCGAACACCACCTGGAAGAAGAAGAACGACGGCGTGGCCAGCACGTCGCCGTCG
>CAJWFS010000145.1 GCA_913030665.1 uncultured Acidimicrobiaceae bacterium | reverse complement strand
GAGGAGGCCAGCGGTGCCCGCTCGAGGCAACTCGCCAGCCTCCAGGCTGGCATCGATTCCGACAGGGCGAGGTCGGTCAACCGGACCATCAAGGACCTGGGCCTGAAGGGCGTGCAGTCCCAGACGCAGGGAGACCAGGTCAGGGTGACGGCCAAGAAGCGCGACACCCTGCAGGATGTCATCACCGCCCTGAAGGAAGCCGACCTGGGCATCCCGCTGCAGTTCAACAACTTCCGGGACTGACACCCGGGGGCCCGGCAGTCAGCCGACTATCGGGCCCTGACTCCAGTTCCCACTACGCAGGCGGGCGATGCGCTCCTCGGCCGGCGGATGGGTGGAGAACATCCTGGATCCACCACGGCCCGAGGCCTGGGCCTTCAGGGGATCCACGATGTAGGCCGACGCCTGGTTGGGGTCCACGCCCGACGGGATCCGGGCCGACGCCACCTGGAGTTTCTCGAGGGCCCGGGCCAACGGCTCACCGTCCCCCATCAGGCGCGCTGCGGATGCGTCGGCCTGGAACTCCCGACTCCGGCTGATGGCCGCCTGGATCATCATGGCCGCCACCGGGGCGAGGATGGCGAACGCGATCTGACCCATGGGGTTGCGGTTCCGATCTCGGCCACCGCCACCGAACATGGCTGCGAACATGGCCATGCGGGCGATCATCGTGATGGCCATGCCGATCGTGGCTGCCACCGAACCGATGAGGATGTCCCGGTGGCGGACGTGCATGAGCTCGTGGGCCAGCACCCCCCGGACCTCGGTCATGTCCAGCATCTCGAGCAGTCCCCGGGTCACCGCCACCGCCGCATGGTCGGGATTGCGACCGGTGGCGAACGCGTTCGGCTGCGGGTTGGGCGTGACGTAGAGCCTCGGCATCGGTAGGTCCGCCGCCTCCGAGAGCTCCCGCATGATGCGGTGGTACACGGGGTACTCGACCGGATCGGCCGGCACCGCCCTGGCTGAGGCGATGGCGACGCGGTCGCTGAACCAGTAGGAACCACCCACCATCACCAGCCCCAGGACCAGGCCGAAGACCATCCCGCCATTGCCTCCGATGGCACCTCCCACAACGATGAACAGGCCTCCCAGGAGGGCCAGGAGGGTGAAGGTCTTGGCTGTGTTCATCATGGGGAAGGGTGGGCTCCTCGTCAGGCCGGACACCCCAGCGTACGGCTGATCCGCACCTGCCTGGCCTCGCCCCCGAGCAGCGGTTCAGAGGTCGTAGTAGCCGGAGTGCAGGTACACGGTCGAAACGCCCGCCGCCTGGTACATCCGCGCGTTCCCGGGGTCGTCGTCAAGCGCCAACTGGACCTCGTACCCGTCGGCCCGCAGGCCCTCGAGGGCTTCAGACTTGACCTCAGGTGAACTCCGGTGGTCACCGTCACGACGCATCACCAACAGGTCCCACGACACCGAGTTGCGCTCCAGCCAGGCCACGGTCGTGTCGGCCAGCCGGGCTGGACGGGCCGTCACGAGGACCATCGCACGGTCGTCTACAAGACCGGCCACGAGGCGGATCCCCTCGCTGATCGGAGGATCCTGCACGGAGGCCTCGAAGAACGCCGCCCATGACTTCGGCTCGCCGGCCAGGAGGTGCTGGCGACCGGAGGCATCCGACAGGACTCCGTCGACATCCACCAGTACCGCCGGTCCGGGTAGGACCGGCCGCCCGCCGGGGTTTGGAAACGTCGGCGCGGCTCAGTCCTCCTGCGGGGACTCGGAGGCCCTGGCCCGGATCTCGTCCACCACCGACGAGTCAGCCAGCGTCGTGGCATCGCCCAACTCCCGCCCCTCCGCCACATCGCGGAGCAGGCGCCTCATGATCTTGCCACTGCGCGTCTTGGGCAGGTCCGGCACGAGGAAGACGGCCCTGGGCCTGGCGATCGGTCCGAGCTTGGTGGAAACGTGCTGACGGACCTCCTCGGCCAGCTCGGGAGACGCCTGGTGTGTGCCTCTCAGGATCACGTAACCCACGATGGCCTGACCGGTGGTCTCGTCCGTCGCCCCGACCACGGCGGCCTCGGCGACGGCCGGGTGATCCACGAGGGCCGACTCCACCTCGGCGGTGGAGATGCGGTGCCCCGAGACGTTCATGACGTCGTCTACCCGGCCCAGCAGCCAGAGGTACCCGTCCGCATCGACCTTGGCCCCGTCACCGGCGAAGTAGCGGCCCTTGAAGCGGGACCAGTAGGTCTCCAGGTACCGCTCCGGATCACCCCAGATGCCACGCAGCATCGCCGGCCAGGGCTTGGTGATCGTGAGGTAACCACCGCCCCGGGGGACGGGCTCGCCAGAATCGTCCACCAGCTCGGCGAACACGCCGGGAATCGCCTGGCATGCCGAACCCGGCTTCGTGGTCGTGACGCCCGGCAACGGCGAGATCATGTGGCCGCCGGTCTCGGTCTGCCACCAGGTGTCCACGATCGGGCAGGATCCGCCACCGATGTTCTCGTGGTACCAGATCCACGCCTCGGGGTTGATTGGCTCGCCTACCGTCCCGAGCACGCGCAGCGACGACAGGTCGTGGGCCGCCGGCTCTGCCTCACCCCACTTCATGAAAGTGCGGATCGCCGTCGGCGCCGTGTAGAGCTGGGTCACGCCATAGCGCTGGATGATGTCCCAGAGCCTGTCCTTCGGCCACTCTCCACGATCACCGGAACGGGCACCGAGTACCGGCGTGTCGGGCGTCCCCTCGTACATGACCGAGGTGCAGCCGTTGGCGAGGGGCCCGTACACGATGTAGCTGTGGCCGGTCACCCATCCGATGTCGGCCGCGCACCAGTACACGTCCTTCTCGGGTCGCAGGTCGAACGTGTACCTGTGGGTGTAGGCAACCTGCGTGAGGTAGCCGCCGGTCGTGTGCATGATGCCCTTGGGCTTCGCCGTCG
>CAJWFS010000144.1 GCA_913030665.1 uncultured Acidimicrobiaceae bacterium | reverse complement strand
CCCCACGTCGCCAGCCGGGCCCCGAGGCGGCTGGTGTCGCCGGCCATGGCGTCGACCACCGACGTCCTGATCGAAGCCAGGCCCCCGGTCCGGTCCATGGGCCACTGGTCGATGAGGTCTGGCCGCCCATCGGTGACCGCCATGGCCACGCCGTCGGGCACCAGGTCCTCCGGGGAGAGGCCGTTACCCGGGTAGACGTCGCCGAGGTGGTCGTCGCCGAGGGAGATTCCAACCGCCGGGAGGACCGACGGGTCACCCAGCCACAACACCCGTGGTACACCGCCGTGGATCGTCCCACCATCCACCGGGCCGGCGTAGATGAACGGCACCGCTGCCCGGAGGTCGTCACGAGCCGTACCCCACGCTCCGTCGATCGAACCACCCAGCACGGGTAGTACGGCCACGGCCAGGGACAGCCCGGCCACGCCGACGGCTCCCTGTCGGAGCCTGTGGAGCCATGCTCCAGGAGGCCCGCCCGCTCCGGACGGCTCGTCAGCTTCAGGCAGGCGGTCCGCTCCGGGAGGAAGACCCGGGCCGGAGCCGGCACGGGGGCCGACAGCAGGACCAGCAGGAGCAACCTCGCCCAGCAGGTCGGAGCCGAGGCCGGCCACGCCGACCGCAGCGGCCCAGGCCAGTCCGACGGCTGCCGGTGCCAGGAGGACGCCGGGCTCGGGACTGGGACCGTCCCACCAGCCCTGGTCCAGGATCCAGACCGCGGACCACGATGCTGTGACCACGAACCAGGCCCGCAGGGCGATGAACAGGTGGCGGCCACGGGCGACCACCAGGGCGAGCACCGGCACCACCAGCAGGGCCAACCCGACCCGGCCCAGGCCGAAGTCGCCGGTGTCCAGACGGAACATCTCGGTCGTTCCGACGCCGTGGACCGGCCACTGGACCGGGTTCAGCAACGACCCGATGGGCCTGCCGGCGAGGAGCTCCAGCACGAGGGGAAGGTGGAGGAGGCCGGCCACGACGACCCCTGCCATGGTGACCAGCAGGAGCCGGCCCAGGCCGGCGAGGCTCCCCGCCAGGATCGTGCCGAGGACCAGGCCGACCAGGACCATCAGGACCGGCACGGCGAGCATCGGGTCCACTGCCGCAACCGCCGCCAGCAGGAGCCCGGTGACCAGCACCTCCGACCAGAGGCCGCGGCGACGGGTACCGGGTCCGGCCTCGCCGCCCCGGATTCCGTAGGGGGCCACCCCCTGGGCGCCCACGAGGCGGCGGACCACCCAGGGGACCACGGCAAAGGCGGCCATCGGCGCCAGCCGACCCTCCCGCAGGGCGTCGTAGGGCAGCGGGACCGAGAGGTAGACGAGCACGGCGACGGCCCTGGAACGCCCACCACCCACCGGTTGGGTGAGCCGCCACACCCCGACCGCCCCCACCGGTAGGGCGGCAAGCACCACGAGGGTCCACAACATGTCGCTCCCCCACGGCCAGAGGCCGTCCAGGAACCCGATGAGGGCCAGTCCATCAGGACCGACGACCGTGGTGCCGGTGCCGGTGGGTCGCCATCCCAGCCACCACGACCTGACGAGGTCCATCGGGTCGACTGGAAGTGGTTGCATCCTGCCGACCGCCGGAAGCCCGGTTCCGACCAGCGAGCGGGAACCGAAGCCGAGGACGACGGCGGAGACCATGAGGGCCATGCCGCCGGGTCCGAACAGCATCGACCAGAGCCTGTGGAGGCGTAACTGAACGGGAGAACGGTCGTCGGAGCCGATCAGGTCCCGTCCGGTGACCACCCGCCGGAAGGCCCCGTGGGGAACCTCGAGGCGGGCCACGGCTGCCGAGGCGGTGGCGTCGGGGGCTGGCATGAGACGACGGCGGCGCCGAACCGACGAGAGGCGACGGAGATTCCAGGGCCAGGCACCGACCAAGCCGCTGACATGCCGGAACCTCCCGGTAGCAAGGCCGTAGACCGACCCGACGAGGGTGGCCAGCAACAGGCCCACGGCTGCGGCGGCGGCCTGGGCCGGCCGATGGCAGACCAGCACCATCCGGAGGCGGTTGCGAGCCCGCTGCGATGAGGATCCAGGATGCCCCCGAACCGGGCCCCGAAGCGGGCCCCTGCGAGCGCCGGATCCACCCGCAGGCCGACCCTCCGACGGGTCCGATGGGCGTGACCCCGTTTCGACGCGTCGGGCCACGGCGGTAGTGGCCGTGGCCACGGTGGCTCCCAGCAGTCGGGCGCGCCAGCAGAGCTCCACAGGGCCGTCAGCACCGTGAACCTCCGGGTCGATGCCTCCCAGCGTCTCGAACAGGTCGGTCCTGACCAGCACCGCCGCGCCCGACACGGCCAGCACGTCACGGGTGGTGTCGTACTGGCCCTGGTCCAGCTCGCCCCGTTCGACGAGCGGAACCGGTGTGCCCAGTCGGTCTACCGACGCCCCGAGATCGTCGAGGGTCCGGCTGCCGTCGTGTGCCAGCACCTTGGCTCCGACGATGCCTGCGTTGGACTCCAGGGCGTGCTCCACCATGCGTCGGACCGCCGTGTCGACCAGCAGGACGTCGTCGGCCAGCAGCAGCAGGAAGCTGGGCGGTGTGACGCCGGTTCGTGCGGTCAGCCCGGCGGCGACAGCGGCACCGAATCCGGGGTTCCCCTCCATCCGGGCGATCGTCGAGCCGGGCAGGAGGCGCCCGACGCGTTCCACCAGCGGGGACTCCCCCGTCGCAGCCGGAGGTGTACCGGCATCGACCACGAGGGCCTCCAGACGGGGATGGTCCTGGGAGGCCAGGCCCGCCATCACCACGTCCAGCGACGGTCCCGGGTCGCCGGCGACCAGGACGGCGAGCACCGTCGCCGTCGGCGGTCGGGGCGCCGGATCGGTCGGCGCCACAGCACCCAGCGACTTGTCGGAGACGGCGTCCACGGACCCCGGACCCTAGT
>CAJWFS010000143.1 GCA_913030665.1 uncultured Acidimicrobiaceae bacterium | reverse complement strand
AGTACATCGTCGACCACTCGGGCGCCGAGGTGCTGCTCATGGACCCGGAGCTGGAAGCCGACCTGGGCGACGTGAAGGTGAAGCACCGCCTCCTGAACGGCGAGGAGTCCGACTCCCTCTTCCTAGAGGGCATCGAGCCACGCCCCTGGATCCCGGACGAGAACTCCACGGCCACCATCAACTACACCAGCGGCACCACGGCACGTCCGAAGGGCGTCGAGATGACGCATCGGAACCTGTGGCTGAACGCAGCCGTATTCGGCTGGCAGACCGGCGTGAACGACCGGGACGTCTACCTCCACACACTGCCGATGTTCCACTGCAACGGCTGGGGAATGCCGTACGCCGTGACTGGCATGGGCGGAAAGCACATCGTGCTCCGCAAGGTGGACGGCCCCGAGATCCTCCGCCGCATCCAACAGCACGGGGTGACCCTGCTGTGTGGCGCACCGGCGGTGATCAGCGCCGTGCTGGACGCCGCTGCAGACTGGGACGGCCCGATTCCGGGCACCGGCACCATGCGCATCGTGGTGGCCGGAGCGCCACCGCCCACGCAGACCATCGAACGCGTCGAGACCGAGCTGGGTTGGGAGTTCATCCAGATCTACGGACTGACCGAGACCGCACCCCTGCTGACGATGAACCGCAGCAGGGCGGAGTGGGACGACGACACCCCTGCCGAGCGGGCAGCCAGGCTGTCGCGTGCCGGCGCACCGGCCCTCGGCGTGACCATGTCGACGTCAGCGGATGGCGAACTGCTGGCCCGCACCAACCACGTGCTGAAGAGCTACTGGGCCCAGCCGGAGGCAACCGCCGCAGCACTGGCCGACGACTGGTTCCACACCGGAGACGGCGGGATGATCGACGAGGCCGGCTACACCATGATCACGGACCGCAAGAAGGACGTGATCATCTCGGGCGGCGAGAACGTGTCGTCCATCGAGGTGGAGGACACCCTGTTCTCGCACCCGGCGGTGGCGGAGGTGGCCGTCATCGGCGTGCCCGACGAGAAGTGGGGCGAGACGATCAAGGCCCTCGTCGTCCTGGCCGACGGTGCTTCCACCGACGAACGTGCCCTCATCGACCACTGCCGGGAGATCCTGGCCCACTTCAAGTGCCCCACGTCGGTGGAGTTCCGCGACGAACTGTCCCGGACGGCCACCGGCAAGCTCCAGAAGTTCAAGTTGCGTGCCCCCTACTGGGACGGCATGGAGAAGCAGATCAACTAGCCAGGTAGAGGCCGACCTGACCAGCGGGAACGCCACATGGCCTGGATGCTCCCTGAACAGGCGAGGCACGTCGGCGGGACCGACCTTGAACGAGGTAGCCGCATGGGCCAACCTCTCCCATGAACGATTCCTACCCCGAAGGCGGCCGCCGCCTCATGTGGGTGGTCAAGGGGGCCTTGGCAGCCAGCCTCCTGGCCGGCCTGCTGTTTCCCGGCATTCCCGGTGTGGCCGGCAAGGGCTGGCCTGAACGATGCGTCGGCTACCCCATCTCGGCCCTGGTGGTTCCTGCCATCTGGGTGCTCCGGGGCCGACGTGGCCGGTACCCGTACCTGGCCGACGCCCTGCTGGTCGTGCCGTTCGTCCTGGACCTCCTGGGCAACCTCGTGAACCTGTTCGACACCATGGAGCAGTTCGACGACGTACTCCACTTTGTGAACTGGACGTTCCTGGTGGCAGCGCTGGTCCTCTTCGTGGCTCCGGCCGGGCTGGCCCGCTGGAACCTCGTGCTCATGGGGTCCGGGTTCGGGGCACTGGCCATCGTCGCCTGGGAGGCCGTGGAGTGGATCATCCAGGAGATGGGCACCACTGGCCTGCAGCTCACCTACGACGACACGGTCGGCGACCTAGTGCTGTCGACGGCCGGCGGGGTGCTGGGTGCCCTGGTGACGGCCAGCCTGCTGGCAAGGAGATCAGCCGACAGGTAGCAGGTCGCCGGTGAAGAAGCGGCGAGGGTTGTCCACGACCAGCGCCTCTATCTCGGAGTCGTCAACTCCTGCCTCCAACAGCATCGGGATGATCTCGCGATCGAAGCGCGTGGGGTCGAACAGCTCACCCAGGCGGTCCATCGACCGGGCAGGGAACGGTTCTCCCTGCCAGCACCAGACCGAGTCGTGGCTGACGACCACGCGGTCGCCATATCCACGTCGGATCAGCTCTGCCAGGGCCGCCACCCGGTCGGTGTCGGGTTGCAGCGCCGTGATGCCGAACCGGTCGAAGCCCAGATAGCTGCCACCAGCGGCGATTCCCTCGTGGTAGTCGGCATCGGTCGTCCCGCACGAGTGGCCCACGATGATCCGCTGTGCTGGAACTCCGGCATCGGTCAGCACCGCCTGCTGCAGGTCGCCGAGGGTGCCTCCGTCCGTGTGGGTGGTGATGGGCGTGCCGGTCGCCACCGAGACGGTGGCTGCTGCGTCGAAGACCCGCCGCTCATGGTCAGTCATGTCGCCCAGGCCGGTCGCCACCTTCAGGATTCCCGGTCGTGCGCCGCTCCCACCTACTCCGTCGGTCAGCTCCGATTCGAACATCTCGGCCATCACCGCCGTGACGTCCTCATAGCGGGCCTTGAACGACCAGTAGGCGTGGCCGCCCTCCGACTCCTTGTAGAGGCCGGTGGCGCAGATGATGTTGAAGCCGGTGGCCTCCGACACCTCGACGAGCAGCGAAACGTCCCGCCCGAGGTCGTTGGGGCACGGGTCCACGAGCGTGGAGTAGCCGAGGTCCTGGAGCTCGGAGATCCGGTCCACGCACACCGCCACGACATCGGCCCGGGACCGCCGGACGACCGTGGTGTGGCTCTCGGCGCCCGGCCAGCCCACGGTCAAGTGCTCGTGCATCAGCGTGCGGCCCAGGTCGTCCGGGCTGATCGGTCCTGTCACCGTCTGGACCATGGGCTCCGGTCGGTTCATGCTCATGGCATCATCGTGGCAGGTGCCCGGATGCCCGGACACCCACCGGCGACAGGTACGGCCTGACGACCGGGCAGAGCACTACCAC
>CAJWFS010000142.1 GCA_913030665.1 uncultured Acidimicrobiaceae bacterium | reverse complement strand
GGGCGACGATCCTCGATGTAGCCCTTCTGGTCCAGGTGGACCTGCCACGGGATGCGGACCGAGGCACCACGGTCCGAGACGCCGTAGTTGTACTGGTCGAACCGCTGGGTCTCGTGGGCCCCGGTAAGGCGCTCCTCGGAGCCGATCCCATAACCGGCGATGTGCTCCGAGGTCTTGCCCTCGGCACCCAACGACTCACACGCCATGATGATGGCGTCGTAGCCCTCGCGCATTGCACGGGTCGAGAAGTTGGTGTGTGCACCGGCACCGTTCCAGTCACCCTTGATGGGCTTGGCAGCCACCGAGGCGTCCACGCCGAAGTCCTCGGCCACGCGGTACAGCAGGTAGCGGGCCATCCAGACCTGGTCAGCCACGGCCACCGTGTCCACCGGTCCGATCTGGAACTCCCACTGGCCGAGCATCACCTCGGCGTTGGTGCCCGATATCGCCAGGCCGGCATCCATGCATGCCTTCGTGTGGGCCTCGACGATGTCCCGGCCGGCGACCTCGATGAATCCCACGCCGCAGTAGTAGGGGCCCTGCGGGGCCGGATAACCCTCGACGGGCCAACCCAGCGGGCGTCCCTCCTTGAAGAACGTGTACTCCTGCTCGATGCCGAAGATCGGCTCCTGGTCGGCGTACTTCTCATACACCTCGACGCACCGGGCGCGGGTGTTGCTCGGGTGCGGTGTCATCTCCCCGTCTGGGAGGCACACGTCGCACAGCACGAGGATGTCGTCGCCACCACGGAGCGGATCGGGACACGAGAAGACGGGCCTCAGCACGCAGTCGGAATTGTCTCCCGGGGCCTGGTTGGTGCTCGAACCGTCGAATCCCCAGATGGGGATGTGCTCGCCATCGTCGATGATCTTGGTCTTGGAGCGGACATACGGAAGGGGCTCCGTCCCATCGATCCAGATGTACTCAGCCCTGATAGCCATCGTGGTCTCTCCCGGTCGGCCGGTCGGCCCGGCGTGGTTGCGTAAGCGATCCCCGGCTAGGCCGGTCAACGACAAACCTACGGCGGTACTCGTTTCCTAAACGTTTTCTGACTGTGAACGCAATGTGAACGACGGCCCCATGGCTGGTGATCCGGACCCGCTCCCCACATGCTTGGAGAATGGAGAAGACGAGTGAGGATCGACTGCGTGACCAGAGGGACTACGTGCTGCGGACCGTGGAGGAACGCGGCGTCAGGCTCATCCGCCTCTGGTTCACCGATGTGTTGGGCAGGCACAAGTCGGTGGCCATCTCACCGGCCGAACTGGAGACCGTGCTCGAAGAGGGGCTCCAGTTCGACGGCTCGGCCATCGACGGCTTCAGCCGCATCCAGGAGAGCGACGTCCTCGCACGACCCGATGCGGCCACCTTCGAGCTGCTCCCGTGGGCCGACCCGGATGAGCCGTCAGGCACCATCTTCTGCGATATCACCAACCTGGACGGAACGCCCTTCGCCGGAGACCCGCGACAGGTGCTGCGCCGCAACGTGGAGCGGGCCCGCGCCGCCGGATTCGAGATGTTCTGTGCTCCCGAGGTCGAGTTCTTCTACTTCGCCGATTCCGATACGACCTCGGCCCCGGTTCCCCTGGACCAGGCCTCCTACTTCGACCTCACCACCGCCGACGTCGCCTCCGACCTACGCAAGCAGACCCTCCACATGCTCGAGGCACTGTCCATCCCGGTCGAGTACTCGTTCCACGAGGACAGCCCCAGCCAACACGAGATCGACCTGCAGTACACCGACGCGCTGGCCATGGCCGACTCGATAATGACCCTCCGGCTGGCGGTCAAGAAGATCGCCATGGACCGCGGCGTCTACGCCACGTTCATGCCCAAGCCCCTGAACGGTGTCCAGGGATCGGGAATGCACACTCACCTGTCGCTGTTTAGTGATGGCGCAAACGCATTCCACGACCCTGACGCCGAGGACGGCCTGTCACAGACCGCCCGGGCATTCATCGCCGGCCTGCTCCACCACGCCAGGGAGATCACCGCTGTCACCAACCAGCTCGTCAACTCGTACAAGCGGATCAACGAGGGATACGAGGCGCCGCGCTACGTGTCGTGGGCGCGCAACAACCGATCGGCGCTGGTCCGGGTACCGATACCCAAGCCCGGCAAGGTCGACTCCACCCGGATCGAGTACCGGGCCGTCGATCCGGCGTGCAATCCCTACCTCGCCTTCTCGGTCCTCCTGGCAGCCGGACTACACGGTGTCGAGGAGGGCCTGGAGCTCGGCCCGGAGGCACGCGTGAACCTGTATGACCTGAGCCGCGTCGAGCAGCGGGAGCTCGGGGTGGACGGGCTGCCGGCGAACCTCAGCGAGGCACTTGACGAGATGGAGGAGTCAACCCTTGTGCGCGACGCCCTCGGCGACCACATCTTCGAGTGGTTCCTGCGAAACAAACGTGCGGAGTGGAGCGAGTACCAGCGGCAGGTGACGCCGTTCGAGCTCGAGACCTACCTGCCCAACTGGTAGACGGCCGGTGGCCGGTCCAAATGGAGGCCAGGCACCCGACCGGGGTATGAGCGGGAACGACCGGCAGACTGGAGGGGCGTAGACCCCGCCCACACCATGGACCCACTCCTCGTCTTCCCAGACCCACCCCCGCCTGAACTGGCCCAGTGCCTGGACCTGGACGGCTGGGCCTGGAAGTCGGTCGCCGATCCGGACGCCGCCATGTCCGAGGAACCCGACGAGGGTTGGGCCGGCGCCATCGTGGTGGCCGACACCGACCCCGAGGGGGCATTCGCACTCTGCCGTCGGCTCCGGAAGGTGGAAATGCCCCTGACGCCACTCCTGCTGCTGGTGGGTGGCGGGCAACTGGCCGACCTGGAGCTACGAGACGACCTGTTCGACGACTTCTGCCTGACGCCAGTCAGGCCAGCCGAACTCCAGGCACGGATCGAACACCTCTTCTACCGGACCGGTCGTGGAACCCGTCCCGAGCTCGTCGAGTACGGGCCGTTGGCCCTGAACCCCGAGACCTACCAGGCGGCCGTCGACGGCGAACCGCTCGACCTGACCTACATGGAGTACGAGCT
>CAJWFS010000141.1 GCA_913030665.1 uncultured Acidimicrobiaceae bacterium | reverse complement strand
GGGCCCGCATCGACGAGTCGATGGAAGCCCTCATCCACCACTTCAAGATCTTCACCGAGGGCTTCCACGTGCCCCAGGGTGAGACGTACGCAGCCGTGGAGTCGCCACGTGGCGAGCTGGGCTGCTACCTGGTGTCGGACGGTGGCCCCAAGCCCTACCGCATGCACATTCGTGGCCCCAGCTTCGTGAACCTCCAGACCCTTCCCCACCTGATGGAGGGTGGCCTGATCGCCGACGGCGTGGCCGTCATCTCCTCGGTGGACCCCATCATGGGCGAGGTCGACCGGTGACCTTCTTCAATTCCGACAACGAGCGGCTGGCCCACGAGGTCATTTCCCGCTACCCACGTGGGCGCTCTGCCGCCATCCCCCTCCTCCACCTGGCCCAGGAGCAGGAGGGATGGGTGACGCGTGCGGCAATGGCCCAGATCGCCGAGCTGACCGGATCCACGCCAGCCGAGGTATTCGGTACGGCCAGCTTCTACGAGATGTTCAAGTTCCACCCGGTAGGGAAGTACGTGGTCAACGTCTGCACCAACGTGTCCTGCCAGCTTTTGGGTGGCGAGGAACTGCTCCAACACGCCGAGGCCAGCCTCGGCGTGAGGGCCGGTGGGACCAGCGAGGACGGCCTCTTCACCCTGGAGGACGTGGAGTGCGTGGCCGCCTGCACCGAGGCGCCTTGCTTCACGGTCAACTACCGCTATTTCCATCGGGCGACGACAGGGTCCTTCGACGAGGTGGTCGCCGACATCCGGGCCGGCCGCAGCCCCATACACCGTGGAGCCGCCGGCGACGACGGAGAGCTACCGGAGCACGGCACCCTCGGGCGGGTCCGACAGCACATTCCGGACGACCGACGGGCCGGTGTCGAGGCTCCCGAAGACGTGGCCGGAGCGCCGCTCTGGCTGGCGGCCGACCGGGCCGGGGAGGGGTGACGGTGGGATCCTCCTACGTCACCCACGCAGCGGGCTACGTCGACAACGGCGGGCCGAAGCTGGTTACCTCGCGCTTCGGCTACGAGGACTCCCACACGCTCGCCCGTTTCGAGGCCACCGGCGGGTACGTGGGCCTGAAGGCTGCGCTGGCGAAGCGACCGGCCGACGTCCACGGCGAGGTACGTGAAGCGACCCTGCTGGGTCGTGGCGGCGCCGGCTTTCCCGCAGGCGTCAAGTGGGGGTTCTGCCCGGAGGGCGTCTGGCCCCGGTACCTGGTCGTGAACGGCGACGAGAGCGAACCCGGCACCTACAAGGACCGCCTCCTCATGGAACGCGACCCACACCAACTCATCGAGGGTTGCCTGATCGCCTGCTACGCCCTGGGCCTTTCGCAGTGCTTTCTGTACGTGCGGGGTGAGATGGCCCTCGCCCAGGAGAGGATCGCCACCGCCCTGAACGAGGCCTATGCCGCCGGCTACGTGGGGCGGGAGATACTGGGTTCCGACTTCTCGGTCGACGTGGTCCTCCACTGGGGTGCCGGCGCCTACATCGTCGGCGAGGAGACGGCCCTCATCGAGAGCCTCGAGGGCAACCGGGGAATGCCCCGCCTGAAGCCCCCCTACTTCCCGGCGGCCATTGGCCTGTACGGCAAGCCGACCATCGTGAACAACGTCGAGACGCTGGCCAACCTGCCGTGGATCCTCGAGCACGGGGCCGCCGCCTACCGCCGGTACGGCTCCGAGTCCTCTCCCGGGACCCGGATGTTCGCCGTGTCGGGCCACGTGGAGAGGCCGGGCGTGTACGAGGTGGAACAGGGCGTTACCACGTTCCGCGACCTCTTCTACGGCGAGGACTTCTGTCAGGGCATCCGTGAGGGACATGAGTTGAAGATGTTCATCCCCGGTGGTGGTTCGGCCCCGTGGTTCTTCGAGGAGCACCTTGACGTGGCGCTGGAGGCCGCCGACGTTGGCGCCGCCGGGTCGATGTTGGGTTCGGGCGCCATCATCGTCATGGACGACAGCACCGATGCGGTGAAGGCCTGCCACCGCCTGGTCCGCTTCTTCGCCAGGGAGTCGTGTGGCAAGTGCTCGCCGTGCCGCGAGGGCACGGGCTGGGAGGAGAAGATCCTCCAGCGGATCCTGGATGGCCACGGGCGACCCTCGGACATCGACCTCCTCCTGGACGTGGGTGACAACATCAGCCCCGGGCCCTACCCGGTGGCGGCCCACGCCGCCGAGGGCCTCGACGTCGTGCCCTTCCCGCCCCGCCAGACCACCATCTGCCCGTTGGGACCCTCATCGGTGGCGCCCATCGTGTCGACCATCCGCAGGTTCCGCCACGAATTCGAGGCCAGGATCACCCGGGGTGACACGATCCCGGTATCCACTGCGCCCGCAACCGCAGCGGGGGCCGGATCATGAGCCCACAGGCGGACGGGGACCAGGTGTCCATCGTGGTCGACGGTGAGACGGTCATCGCCAATCCGGGCGAGTTGCTCATCGATGCCTGCGAACGGACCGGCACCTACATCCCGCGGTTCTGCCACCACACCCGGATGAGGCCGGTCGGCATGTGCCGCATGTGCCTCGTGGACGTCGACACCGGCCGGGGACCGGCTCTGCAGCCGTCGTGCATGCTGGAGTGCACGCCCGGGATGGTCGTGGAGACCGAATCCGAGCGGACCCGCAAGGCCCAGGACGGTGTCCTGGAGTTCCTGCTCATCAACCACCCGTTGGACTGTCCGGTCTGCGACAAGGGCGGCGAGTGCCCGCTCCAGGACCAGACCATGGCCTTCGGTCCCGGCGAGAGCCGGTTCGTCGAGGAGAAGCGCCACTTCGAGAAGCCGATACGGGTGAACGACAACGTCAACCTGGACAGGGAGCGGTGCATCCTTTGCGACCGTTGCACCCGTTTCGCCGGCGAGGTGGCCGGCGACCAGCTGATCCACTTCATGGCCCGTGGAGGCCAGACCCAGGTCAACACGTTCCCGGACCTGCCCTTCTCGTCCTACTTCAGCGGCAACACGGTCCAGGTCTGTCCGGTGGGAGCGCTTACCGCCCTGCCGTACAGGTTCAAGGCCCGCCCGTGGGACCTCGAGGAGGTGGAGTCGACCAGCACCCTGGACAGCGTCGGCAGCCGGATC
>CAJWFS010000140.1 GCA_913030665.1 uncultured Acidimicrobiaceae bacterium | reverse complement strand
AAGCCCCGCTGGGAGACGCGCTGGCAGCGTTCGTCGATGGTGGCGTAGTGCTGGGCCCAGTCGACCGACAGGCCGAGGCGGCGGAACAGGGCTTCGAAGGCCTGCTCGTCCTCGGCGGTCAGCACGTGGCAGAGCTCGATGAAGTTGCGGCGGCTGATGGCTAGGTCGCCACGCTTCTTGATGGCCTTGGGATCGCCGGCGTCGTCGGGGGCCGTGAAGTCAGGGTCGTAGGGCAGCGATGGCTCGCAGCGCACCCCGAAGTAGTTCTGGACCCTGCGCTCGGTCGGAAGGCCGTTGTCGTCCCACCCCATCGGGTAGAAGACTTCCTTCCCGGCCATGCGCTGGTAGCGGGCGATGGTGTCGGTGTGGGTGTACGAGAAGACGTGGCCGACGTGAAGCGAACCGCTGACGGTGGGGGGCGGGGTGTCGATGGAGAACACCTCGGCCCGGGTCTTGGATCGGTCGAAGCGGTAGGTGCCCCGTTCCTCCCAGGTGGCGTCCCAACGCTCCTCGAGGCCCTCGAGGCCGGGGCGCTCGGGGATGGTCGGGGCGGGCGCTTGTGCCGAGGCGTCGGGGTGGCTCATGAGGGTCCGAGGCTACCGGTGGGCCTCCGGGGTCCCGCTAGCCTTCGCCGCCGTGACCCGCTCTGTACGACGTTCCGGTACCGGTCGTCCGGCGCTACCTGCCGGCTTCGGTGTGGTTTGGGCCACGGTCGCCATGGACATGGTCGGTTTCGGCATCATGCTGCCCGTCCTGCCGCTCTACGCCGAGGACTTCGGGGCGTCGCCGGCGATGGCGGCAGCGGTCATCGCCGTGTTCTCCGCCGCCCAGATGGTGGCTGCGCCGCTGTGGGGCCGACTTTCGGACCGGATCGGCCGCAAGCCGGTCCTGATCGCCGCCCTCGTCGGGTCGTCGATCGGGAGCCTGGTGACCGGGCTGGCCGGGGTGCTGTGGGTGCTGTTCCTGGGCCGGGTGCTGGACGGGGCGTCCGGGTCGTCGTATGCGGTGGGCCAGGCGGCGGTGGCCGACCTGGCTGAGCCGGAGGATCGGCCCCGCCTGCTGGGCCTGCTGGCCGCGGCGTTCGGGGTGGGGTTCGTGGCCGGGCCGCTGATCGGATCGATAGCGGTGTTGGGTGGCCGGGAGTTGCCGTTCCTCGTGGCTGCCGCCCTGGCCGCGGGCAACGCCATTGTCGCCCTGGTGCGCCTGCCGTCTGGTCGGTCGGCGGGCATGCCGGCAGGCCGGTCGGCATGGCTAGGGCCGAAGCCGGGTCGCCTGGCCCTGTGGGGTGCGGCGGGTCCGGCGGTGCGTCGCCTGGCCGTGCTGTCGCTTGTGGCCATGGTGGGCTTCGCCGGGTTTGAGGCGACCTTCGCCATGCTGGTCGAGCACCGGTTCCCCGACGTGGGCGACCCGACGGTATACGGCCTGTTCGCCTTGATCGGGCTGTTGATGGTGCTCGTCCAGACTCGGATCGTGGGGCCGGTCAACGCCCGGCTGGGAACCCGTTCGGCGCTGCGGACTGCGCTTTCGCTGGTGGCGGCCGGCATGGTCGTGCTGGGCATGGGTGGTGGTTGGGCCGGTCTGGCCGTCGCCCTCGTGCTGTTGGTCGTGGGCCAGGGTGTTTTCGGGCCGACGCTCTCGAACGCCACGGTCGAGACGGTGGGTGTCGACGGTCGGGGGTCGGCCCTCGGCCTCCAGCAGAGCGCAGGGGCATTCGGGCGGATCCTCGGGCCGCTGCTGGCTGGCGTGCTGTTCGGGCGGGTGGCCGTCGGGGCGCCGTACCTTGTGGCTGCGGTGCTGGCCGTGGCGGCTCTGGCGGTCGTGCCCCGGCCCCGAGGAGAGGAATTGCTGGACGGTCAAGTTACCGAACGGTAACCTCCGGGTGTCCGCCCGCGAGCCGTAGAGCCGAGGAGCAGCATCCCATGAGCGAGTTCAGCCTCAAACTGTCTGAGGAACAGGAGCAGCTACGCGACTGGGTGCACCAGTTCGCCGTGGATGTGGTCCGCCCTGCCGCCGAGGAATGGGACGAGAGGGAGGAGTTTCCCTACCCGATCGTCCAGCAGGCGGCCGAGATCGGGCTGTACAGCTGGGACTTCCTGGCCCAGGGGATGCTTGGCGACAAGACCGGCCTCACCATGCCGGTGGCCATCGAGGAACTGTTCTGGGGCGATGCCGGGATCGGCATGGCCATCATGGGCAGCGCCCTGGCAGCTGCTGGCATCGCCACCTCCGGTACCCAGGAACAGGTCATGGAATGGGTGCCCCAGTGCTACGGCGATGCCACCGACCTGAAGTTGGGCGCATTCTGCGCCAGCGAACCCGACGCCGGCTCCGACGTCGGCGGCTACCGGTCGCGGGCCGTCTACGACGAGGCCACCGACGAGTGGGTGCTGAACGGAACCAAGGCCTGGATCACCAACGGTGGCATCGCCGACATCCACGTGGTGGTGGGCGTGGTCGACCCGGAGCTGGGCTCCAAGGGCCACGCCTCGTTCATCGTTCCACCCGGCACCCCCGGTCTCAGCCAGGGCCAGAAGTACAAGAAGCACGGGATCCGGGCCAGCCACACCGCAGAGGTCGTCCTCGACGAGGTGCGGGTCCCGGGTCGGTGCCTTCTGGGTGGCAAGGAGAAGTTGGACGAGCGCCTCGCCCGGGTGCGCCGCGGCGAGAAGGGCAACGCTCAGGCCGCCATGCAGACCTTCGAGGCCACCCGCCCGGCGGTGGGGGCCCAGGCCATCGGCGTGGCCCGTGCCGCCTACGAGTACTCGCTGGAGTACGCCAAGGAGCGCCACGCCTTCGGCCGGCCGATCATCGCCAACCAGGGCATCGCCTTCATGCTGGCCGACATGGCCACCGAGATCGATGCCAGCCGGATGCTCATATGGCGTGCCGCCTGGCTGGCCAGGAATGGAGAGTTCAAGAACGCTGAGGGTTCGATGGCCAAGTTGAAGGCGGGCCGCACCGCAACGTGGGTGACCGAGAGGGCCATCCAGATCCTGGGTGGCTACGGCTACACCCGTGAGTACCCGGTGGAGCGGTGGCACCGGGACGCCAAGATCCACGACATCTTCGAGGGCACCGAGCAGATCCA
>CAJWFS010000139.1 GCA_913030665.1 uncultured Acidimicrobiaceae bacterium | reverse complement strand
GCTCGGCGTCGGCCACGGCCCGGATGGCCTCGGCCTCGCCCTCGGCCTCCAGGATCGCCTGTTGCCGGATCGCCTCGGCGCCCAGGATCACGGCCTGCTTGTCGCCCTCGGCCCGGGTGATTGCCGCCTCGCGGGTGCCGTCGGCCTCCAGGACCACGGCACGCCGGGTCCGTTCGGCCTTCATCTGCTCGTGCATGGCGTTCATCACGTCGATCGGCGGGTCGATCCGCTGGATCTCGACGCGGACCACCCGGACACCCCACTTGTCGGTGGCGTCGTCGAGTACCTGGCGCATGGTGACGTTGACGTTGTCCCGTGAGGTGAGGGCGTTGTCCAGGCTCATATCGCCGATCACGTTGCGGAGGTTCGTCTGTGCCAACTTCGTGATGGCCATGAGGAAGTTGGCCACGTTGTAGATGAGCCGCTGGGGGTCGGTGGGTTCGTAGTAGATGACGGCATCGACGGTGACGGTCACGTTGTCCTTGGTTATGACCTCCTGCGGTGGCACGTCCACGACCTGCTCCCGCATGTCGACGCGGGTGATGGACTGGATCACCGGGATGATCAACTTCAGTCCCGGTCCGACGGTGGCCTTGTAGCGACCCAACTGTTCGACGATGCCCTGCTGGTACGGCCGGACGATCTTGATGCCTGCCGCGGCGAACACGAACAGGACGAAGGCGATGACGATGAGGACTATCACTGCTGCCATGAACCGGACTCCTCAGGTGGTTGGTTGGTGGTGGTTGGTTCGATCATCTCGTCGGGTGCTCAGTCCGTGCGCTGGACCACGGCCCGGGTGCCCTCGATCAGGACCACCCGGACGGGGGTTCCGGCGGGTAGGTGGTCGCCTTCGGAGGTTTCGGCGTGCCATTCCTCGCGACCGATGCGGACAGTTCCCATCCGTTCCGGGTCCGGGGAGAGGTCCGTGACCACGACGCCGGTCTCGCCGACGAGGCGTCCGGCACCCACGCCGACCGGGTTGCCGTCCCGTTCCATCCGCCTGGCCATGGGTCGCATGGCGCCGAACGAGGCGGCGGATACCAGAACGAAGGCCAGCCACTGCCAGACGGGATCGGTGCCGGTGAAGGCGATGGCGGTGGCGGCTGTGGCTCCGACCCCGAACGGCAGGAGGAAGAAGGCGCCGGTCATGGCGATCTCGCCCACCACGAAAGTGGCGGCGGCGACCAGCCAGATCCAGCGCCAGACTTCGGGATCCATGCTCGTGCTCCTCGGTTCGCGTCGGAACGGCACTTCCGGGAGGCTCGCCGTCCAGTATCGGCAATGTACTACGGAGGTCGGTAATGGTGTCCGCGTCGGACGTGGTGCCACTGGCTATGCGGATACGGTTTCGGATCGTGCCAGCAGTTTCCCCTGATGCCCCACTGCGCCTGCTGACGGTCCACGCCCACCCGGACGACGAGGCCTCGAAGGGAGCGGCGACGGTCGCCTGCCTGAACGCCCAGGGGGTGCACTGCGTGCTGGTGTGCTGCACCGGCGGCGAGGCGGGCGACATCCTGAACCCGGAGATGGACCGGCCCGACGTTCGTGGCGACCTGGCTGCGGTCCGGGAGTCCGAGTTGGCCCGGGCAGCGGCGATCATCGGATACGACGAGGTCGTGATGCTCGGCTACAGGGACTCCGGAATGAAGGACTCGGAAGCCAACGCCCACCAGGGGGCGTTCGCCAACGCCGACCCGGACGAGGCCATCGGTCGTCTGGTGGCGATCATCCGGCGGGTCCGACCCCAGGTCATCGTCACCTACCCGGACGCTCGGGGCGAGTACGACCATCCCGACCACGTGCAGGTGCACGACATGACGGTGCCGGCCTTCCACGCCGCAGGAGATCCCGATCGGTACCCGGATGCGGGTCCGGCCTGGCAGCCATCCAAGCTGTACTACACGATGTGGTCGCGGGCCCGGATCGCCGGCCGGCACGCCAAGTTCCTGGAGCTCGGGATCGACTCGCCGTACGACGATTGGTGGTTCGAGCGACCTTCCCGTGACCACCTACTGACCACGAAGGTGCCGGTCGCCGAGCACTGGGACGTGGGGATTCAGGCGCTGCGGGCCCATGCCACGCAGATCGACCCGGCATCGCCGTTCTGGTTCGGCCTCCCGGACGACGTGGCCAGGACCATCTACCCGTTCGACGACTACCGCCTGGAGTTCAGCCACGTCGGTAGTCCCGCCGAAGGGGATCTGGAGGACGACCTGTTCGCCGGGTTGCGTGGAGCCACCACGGTCGCCGACTGATGGACGACCTGTCGTTCCTCTCGGATGGGTGGCTGGAGGCTCTGGGTGAGGCCGGTGCCGCACTGCCCGGTCGGTCGGGAGTGGACGGCGTGGTGAGGTTCGTGGTGACCTCCACCCCGCACGGAAAGGTCCAGTTCCGGCTGGTGATCGTCGACGGTCGTGTCGCCGAGCTGCTCCCCGGCCGGGATGGCGAGGCCCAGGCGACCGTGACCTGGAAGTACGCCGATGCCGTGGCCCAGTTCAGCGGCGACCTGGATCCCGACGTGGCCTACATGACCGGTCGGTGCAAGGTGGAGGGCGACTACGCCCGTTACGTGTTCGACCTGCGGCCGGTATTCGGTAGCGGGGAGTGGACCGAGGTGCTTCGGGACCTGGCGTCCAAAAGCGAATTCTGAGCCGGGTTCAGCCGGCCCGTTGGATCTCCCGGAGGTCCCTCCAACTCACCAGGGTGACCTGTCCACGGTCCAGGTCGGCGCGGAGTTCACTGTTGCCGCAGGCCAGGTCCCTGTGGTCCACCCGTCGGCCCCACTCGTCGCAGATCGCCCGGAGTTCGGGCGTGTCGGCGGCCGGCTCGATCACGATCTCGGTGACGCCCGGCTGGAGGTCCATTGCCTCGCGCTCCAGGGCCGCCGGGTCCGCCAGTCGTCGCATCCGATGGTGGTCCACGGTCAGGACGCCCTCTTCGGCGGCCAGCGCCCGGAACGGGAACCCCGCCGAGGACTCCGCGGTGCCGCCCTCCAGGCGGATGGGAAGGCCGAAGTCGAGGGCAAGCTCAAGGTAGACGTCGAAGAACTCCGGTCGGTTCTGGAGTGCGCCGAGATGGGTGCTCAGGTGGCTGACGTCGAAGCCCCACAGGACGGCCCGCTCCAACTGGG
>CAJWFS010000138.1 GCA_913030665.1 uncultured Acidimicrobiaceae bacterium | reverse complement strand
GTGGGGTGACGTTCCTGAACCTGGAGGACGAGACCGGGCTGGTGAACGTGGTGGTTTCGAAGGGTTGCTGGGTCCGCTACCGCGACGTTGCGGTAGCGGCATCGGCGTTGCTCGTACGAGGTCGGGTGGAGGCCTGCGAGGGAGTGGTCAACGTGGTGGCGGAGCACCTTGCTCCCCTCGGGGTCCGACCACCTGCCCGTTCCCGGGACTTCCGTTGAGTCCGGCCGACGCCGGTACGGGTCGCCGCCGGGAATGATCCGGTCGACGGAGCGGCGGTCCAGCACAATGGTGCAATGCGTTCCGCCCAGCGTCTCCACGCGGCCGTCCCCTCGGCCGATGTGCGCCAGCGGATTGGGGCGCTCTCCATCGGGGTGCTGGCCGCATCCGCCGGTGGCATGGTCCTGGCTGCCTCGGAGGGGACGTTGGCCGAGCTGCCAGGCCTCCTCCTCCTCGTGCCGGGTGCCATTGCATTGCGGGGCAACGTTTTCGGGGCCATGGGGAGTCGCCTGGGAACCGCCGTGCATGCAGGGACCTTCCGACTCTCTGCCCGACTCGATGGCGTGGTCGGGCAGAACCTGGTCGGGGCTGCCGCCCTGAGCGTGGTGCTGAGTGCGGCCCTCGGCCTGATGGCCAGCGGCACGGCCATCGTGTTCGGCGTCGCCCCGACGATGACCCTGGCCGACTTCGTCGTCGTGTCGACCCTGGGAGGACTGCTGGCCTCGATCCTGGTCGGAGCGGTGACCCTCGCCCTGGCCGCTGGATCGGTCCGCTTCGGCTGGGACCTGGACAACGTCCTTGCGCCGCTGGTATCCACCCTCGGCGACCTGGCCACTGTGCCGGCCCTCGTCCTTGCAGCCGGTCTGGCCGGCCACTCCGGGTTCACCGAGGTGCTGGGCGGAGGCTTGGGAGCGGCGGCCGTCGTGGTCCTGGTGGCGGCATGGCGCTCCCCCCTGGTTGACGCCAGGCGCATCGTCCGACAGTCGCTGCCGGTGCTGGCCGCAGCCGGGGTGCTCGACTTGGTCGCCGGCGTGACGGTCGAGGGGCGCCTGGACGACCTGCTGGCCGCCGAGGCGATGCTCATCCTGCTTCCGGCCTTCCTGGGAACGGCGGGCGCCCTCGGGGGGATCCTCTCGAGTCGCCTCTCCACCCAGTTCCACCTGGGCCTGGACGACGCCACCCCCCTGCCGTCACGGTCCAGCCTGCGCGAGGTCCGGTCGCTGGCCCTCCTCGCCCTTCCCGTTTTCGCCTGCTGCGCCGTGGTCGCCCAGTTGGCTTCGGTGGCCACGGGCCAGACCACTCCCGGGATCGGGGACCTGATGGCCGTGGTCCTGATGGCGGGCCTGGTGGCCACGGTGCTGGTCGTCCTCGTGGCGTACTACACGACGATGGCCGCCTACCGGTACGGCCTGGATCCGGACACCTACGGCATCCCGGTGGTGATGTCAGCCCTCGACCTCGTCGGGGCGTTCACCCTCGTCCTGGCCATGGTGGCCGTGGGGGTGGCATGACCGTGCCATCCGGACGCCATTTCGCAACCCTCCACGAACGTCGGACGGTCGGGAATACCATTCACCCACTACATCTAGCGAGGATCTGATGGACGAGAGACCCCGCAACCTGCGGGCCATGCTGGCCGAGGCTAAGGACACCTCCGAGCTGATGGTCGACCTGGCGTACGCGTCGGTCTACTTCGGCGACCCGGACATGGCCGAAGAGGTCGACGAGTTGGAGCAGCAGATGAGCGAGCTCGTCCATGACATGCGGGCAGTGTGCGTGATGGCCGCCCGCAGCCCCAGGGAGGCCGAGGGAATGTCGTCGGTGCTCCAGGTGGTGTCCGCCATCGAGCGCATGGCCAATGACGCCGTGGACATCGCGCGGATCGTCACCCATCGCCTCGGAATCCCCCAGCAGCTCGTCGCCGACCTCTCTGATGCCGAGGAGGTGTCGCACCGTGTGCTGGTAAGCGACGGCTCCCACATGGCCCACCGGCCGCTCTCGGCCCTCGAGCTGAGGGTTCAGGCCGGAATGCGGGTCATGGCGGTGCGTCGCGGGCGGCAGTGGATCACCGACGTGGACGGCGACACCGTCCTGGTGCCCGGCGACGTGCTGTTCCTGCACGGCTCACCCGATGGCATCACCCGGCTGCGCGAGCTGGCGGCTGCTCCGGTCTGGGAACCGCCCCGCCCCGATGGCGGCGAGGCCCTCACCGACCTGGACCGGGCCGTGGACGTGTTGGTCGAGATGAAGAACCTCTCGGAGGCCGCCGTGGGCGTGGCCTACAGCGCGTTGGTCTTGGGAGACAGGGGGCTGGCTGCCGAGGTGGGCCACCTGGAGCAGCGGCTCGACGAGATGAGGGACCACCTTGAGCTCTGGGTACTGCGGGCCGCCGCTGACGGCATGGACCCGTCGTCGCTCCGGGGGTTGCTCCACCTGGCCGAGGCGGCGGAGGACCTTGGCGACCAGGCCCGTGCCATGGTCTGGCTGGTCGAGGAGGGCGAGGAACTTCACCCGATCCTCGGTATCGCTCTGGGCGAAGCGGACGAGGTGGCTGTCCGGTTCCCCGTCGCCGAGGGATCCACCGTGGACGGCTCGACGTTGAAGGACCTCCAGTTGAACATTGAGCCGGGGTTCACGGTGCTGGCGATCCGGCGGGGTGGTGGCTACGTCTACCGGCCGCGTGGGCCGGTACGGCTCGCCGCCGGCGACGAGCTGATCGCCAGTGGTCCCGAGGAGGGCCAGGTCCTCCTGGCCGCCATGTGCGGCTGGGAGCTCGTCGAGGACGAGGGTGGCGAGGACCAACTGGTACCCGTCGGCTAGGTGACCGGCTCGTCCGGCCTGTGATCAGTCAGCCTGCGCCGGGTCGTCCACGGGTGCCGATGGCGCTTCCGACTCTCCTCCGGCGTCTGGGGCCTCGCCGGTGAATAGTTCGGCGATGGCTCCCAACGAACCCAGGGTGGCGCTCAGGTCCGCCGGCAGGAAGATCTTGGTGGCCCGTCCGTCGGCGACGGTCCCGAGGGCCTCCAGGTACTTGATGGCCAGCAGGTCAGGCGTGGGGTTGCCGTCGTGGATGGCCCCGTAGACACTTCGCACAGCCTCGGCCTCGCCCTCGGCCACCGTCAGCTGCCGGTAGCGCTCGGCGTCGGCCACGGCCCGGATGGCCTCGGCCTCGCCCTCGGCCTCCAGGAT
>CAJWFS010000137.1 GCA_913030665.1 uncultured Acidimicrobiaceae bacterium | reverse complement strand
CGGTGGTACTCGACGGCGAACCGGTGGGATTCGTCTCGGATCCTCTGCAGCAGGTAGAGACCCTCGGACCCACGCGCCAGCCGTACCGGATCGGACGACCCCGGTCGGAACACCTCCTCGAGCTGCTTGGCGAGCGAGGCGACCGGGATGCGGTCGGCCAGGCCCAGATCGGCCACCACCCGTTCGGCCACGCCCAACTGACCCTTCCCCCCGTCCACCAGGAGCAGCTGCGGCGGATACGAGAAGCGGCCGGGCCGGTCCCCGACGGGCAGCGCCTGCTCCTCCAAGAAGGCGGTGAGGCGACGTGTGAGCACCTCGGCCATGGCCGCGTAGTCGTCGTTGCCATCAACCTGGCGGAGCTTGAAGCGCCGGTATTCCGACGCCCTGGGCAGGCCGTCTTCCATCACGACCATGGAACCCACGTAGTCGGTGCCCTGGAGGTGGCTCATGTCGTAGCACTCGATGCGCAACGGGGCCTCCGGCAGGGCGAGGGCCTCCTGCAGCTCGCTGAGGGCCCGGGCCCGGGTGTTGTGGTCGGCGGCACGCTTCAGGCGGTGTCGGACGAACTCCTCCTCGGCGTTGCGGGTGACCGTCTCCAGAAGCGACCGCCTGTCGCCGCGTTTAGGCACCCGGATCGCCACAGGGCCACCCCGTTCGGCAGCCAGCCACTCGGCCAGGAGGACACCACCCTCCGGCTCGTCCGGGACCAGCACCTCCCTGGGTATCCCGCGCGGCGGATCAGACCGGTAGTGGGCGGACACGACCTCGGCAACCAGCTGGCCGCTGTCCAGGTCGTCCGCCCTGTCCACCACGAAGCCCTTGCGTCCGACGACCCGTCCCCGACGTACGTAGAACACCTGGGCCGCCGCCTCCAGGTCGTCGCCAGCCAGGCCGATCACGTCAAGGTCTTCGTCCTTGGCGGCGACCATCTGCTGCTTCTCCAGGACCTTCTGGACACTGGCCAGGCGGTCCCGTAGGCGGGCGGCCGCCTCGAACTCGAGTTCAGCCGAGGCCTCGGCCATCTCCCTCCTCAACCGGTCGACCACCTCGTCCGTGTCCCCGTCGAGGAACCTCACGAGGGCCTTCACGATCTCGTCGTAGTCTTCGCGTGTCACCTCGCCGACGCACGGGCCGCTGCACTTCTCGATGTGGAAGAGGAGGCACGGCTTCCCCATCCGCTGGTGCGCTCCGAACTTGGAGTCGGTGCAGGTCCGGGCGGGAAAGGTCCGCAGCAGCAGGTCCAGCGTCTCGCGTATGGCACCGGCGTGGCCGTACGGCCCGAAGTACCTCACGCCGCTCCTGCGCTTTCCCCGGGTGACCATCGGCCGCGGCCACTCGTCGGCCACGGTGACCGCCAGGAACGGGTAGGACTTGTCGTCCTTCAGGTCGACGTTGAAGCGCGGCCGGTGTTCCTGAATGAGGTTGAACTCCAACATCAGGGCCTCCAGCTCGTTGGTGACCTGGATCCACTCCACTGTGGTGGCCTCATCTAGCATCTGGACCGTGCGGTTGGCCATCGCCTCACGACGCCCGAAGTAACTGCCCAGGCGGTTCCGGAGGCTCTTGGCCTTGCCCACGTATAGGACGCGGCCCTCGGCATCACGGAACTGGTATGACCCCGGTGCATCAGGCACGGTGCCCGCCGCTGGACGTTCGACCATCGACAAAGGGTAGGGGCCGTACGCCTCCGCGTGTAGCGGTCGGGCCGTCGCCCGTCATGCCCCTGTCCGACGGCCGCCAGTTTCTACATCCGGTACAGGAACCGGTCAGGCCAGCAGCCCACCCAGGAACCGGCCTGTATAGCTCTCCGACACCTTCGCGACCTGTTCCGGAGTGCCGACCGCGATCACGGCACCACCCCCGGCGCCTCCCTCCGGACCAAGGTCCACCAACCAGTCGGCTGTCTTGACAACGTCCAGGTTGTGCTCGATCACGATGACGGTGTTCCCGTTGTCCACGAGCCGGTTCAGCACGCCCAGCAGTTTGCGGACGTCCTCGAAGTGGAGCCCCGTGGTGGGTTCATCCAGGATGTAGACGGTGTGCCCGGTCGGTCGCCTGGCCAGCTCACTGGCCAGCTTCACCCGCTGTGCCTCCCCACCCGAGAGGGTGGGTGCCGACTGCCCGAGGCGCACATAGCCCAGCCCCACGTCCACCAGCGTCTGCATGTGGCGGGTGATCGCAGGCTGGTGGTGGAAGAAGCCGAGCGCCTCGTCGCAGGACATGTCCAGCACGTCGGCGATGGTCCGTCCCTTGAACCGGATGTCGAGGGTGTCCCTGTTGTAGCGCTGCCCCTTACAGACCTCACAGGCGACGTAGACGTCGGGCAGGAAGTGCATCTCGATCCGGATCGTGCCGTCTCCAGCGCACGCCTCGCAGCGACCGCCCTTTACGTTGAAGCTGAAGCGGCCGGGCTGGTAGCCCCTGATCCGGGACTCCTCGGTCTTGGCGAAGAGCTTCCTGACGTGGTCGAAGACACCCGTGTAGGTGGCGGTGTTGGAGCGGGGTGTCCGGCCGATCGGCGCCTGGTCGATGTTGATGACCTTGTCGACCAGCTCGGCGCCATCCAAGGCCGTGTGCAGCCCGGGCGGCACCTTGGAGCGGTACACCTTCTGCATGAGGGCCTTGTGCAGTATCTCGTTCACCAGGGTTGACTTCCCCGACCCCGAGACACCGGTCACGGCCACGAAGCATCCCAGCGGGAACTCCACCTGGATGTCCAGCAGGTTGTTCTCGCGGGCGCCACGTACCCGGAGACTCTCGCCATCGGCTGACCGGCGGACCTGCGGTACCAGGATCCCCCGTTCCCCGGACAGGTACTGGCCGGTGATGGATCGTTTCGACCTGAGAAGCCCCTCGAGATCACCGGAGTGGACGATCTCACCGCCGTGCTCTCCCGCTCCCGGGCCTATGTCCACTACATGGTCGGCGGCCCGGATGGTCTCCTCGTCGTGCTCCACCACGATCACCGTGTTGCCAATGTCCCTGAGGCGCTCCAGCGTCTCGATGAGACGACGGTTGTCCCGCTGGTGGAGGCCGATGGACGGCTCGTCCAGCACGTACAGCACCCCGACGAGACCACTGCCGATCTGGGATGCGAGGCGGATGCGCTGCGCCTCCCCACCGGCCAGGGTGGCCGCCGACCGGGACAGGCTGAGGTAGTCGAGGCCCACGTCCAGCAGGAAGCCCAGCCGGGCGT
>CAJWFS010000136.1 GCA_913030665.1 uncultured Acidimicrobiaceae bacterium | reverse complement strand
ACGGCTACGGGGAGCGGGTCGGCAACTGCGACCTGGTGCCGATCATCGCCAACCTAAGCCTCAAGATGGGAGTGGAGACTCTGCCTGAGGGGCGGCTCGCCGAGTTGACGTCGGTGGCCCACCACGTGGCCGAGCTGGTCAACTTCGCCGCCGATCCCCAGCAGCCGTACGTCGGGACCACGGCGTTCGCCCACAAGGCCGGCCTGCACACCAGCGCCATATCGCGCAGGAGCGACGCATACGAACACATAGACCCGGAGCTGGTTGGCAACGGCACCCGCTTCCTCGTGTCGGAGATGTCGGGTCGGTCCACCATCGAGCTGAAGGCGAACCAGCTCGGCATCGACCTGGACGGCGAGGTCCTTGGCGAGATCGTCGAGACCCTGAAGGAACTCGAGTACGCCGGCTACCACTTCGAGGCGGCGGATGCCTCCCTGGAACTCCTCATGCGTGCCGCATCGGGCTGGGCGCACGACTACTTCATCCTGGAGTCCTTCTCGGTGAACGTCGGCCACAGGTCGGGGAGCGGGAGTCGGGCGTGGAACGACGTGGCCGTCCAGGTCGAGACCGAGGCAACCGTCAAGGTCCACGTGGGTGGTGAGCGGGTAGTGGCCACGGGTGAGGGCAATGGTCCGGTGAACGCCCTCGACTCTGCACTCCGCAAGGCCCTCGGAGACCGTTTCCCGGAGTTGGAGGGGCTATACCTGACCGACTTCAAGGTCCGTGTGCTGGAGGCCCGTCAGGGGACCGGAGCAGTCACCCGGGTGCTCATTGACACGACCAACGGCGAACGTACCTGGACCACGATTGGCGTCTCCGAGAACATCATCGAGGCCTCATGGCAGGCACTCGTGGATTCGCTGGTCTTTGGGATCCTCCACACCGACGTCCCGGCCTGAGCGCCTCACCGGGCTGAGCGGCCTGGAACTGGAGGTGGCGCCGACGCCGGATGGCGTTTCCAGCCGGGCTATCGACACCAGCCGGAAGATGGCGCTCGTCGGCCCTGCCCGGTGGACTGGCGCACCGGCCTACGGATGATGGCGGAGGACCGTCATCCGGACCTGTTCGCCTGAGTGGGTGGCCCCGGGTGGGCGACCGCGCTACCTATCCTCGGTTCCGTGACCAGTCCAGGGAGATCCCGCCTGCTCCTGGCCGAGGCGGTCGGCACCATGTTCCTGCTGGTCGGCGTGGTCGGCTCGGGGATAATGGCCGCCCGGCTGAGCCCCGGCGACACGGGCCTCCAGCTGTTTCAGAACGCAGCGGCGACCGCTGCCGTCCTCATGGCCATCATCTCTATCTTCGGGACAATCTCGGCTGACTTCAACCCGGCCATCACCCTCGGGGCCTGGGCGTTGGGACACAGGGCGGGCCGCGACGTGCTTCCGATGGTCCTGGCGCAACTGGTTGGGGCGTGCTGTGGCACGGTCCTGGCGAACCTCATGTTCGATCTGCCGGCCATCGTGTTGTCGACCACCGGGAGGTCAGGCGGCAACCTGTGGCTAGCTGAGGTGGTGGCGACCGTCGGCCTCCTGCTGGTGGTCTTCAGCCTGGTGCGCACCGCCAGGACCAGCCAGTTGCCGTACGCGGTCGGCGCCTACGTGGGTGGCGCCTACTACTTCACGTCGTCCACCGGGTTCGCCAACCCGGCGGTGACGATCGCCCGCACCCTCTCGGACACCTTTACCGGGATCGATCCGGTGAACGCTCCGATGTTCGTCCTCGTGCAGGCTCTCGGCGCGGGCATTGCCGTCCTGCTCCTGAGGGTGCTCTTTCCCACCACGAAGTGACCGGTCGAAGCCTCAGTTCCTGGCGACGTCCTTCCATGCCGCGTCCTTGTCCACCTTGACGTCACCGGGCAGGCCCAGCACGCGCTCGCCGAGGAAACCCGGCCGATCGGACAAGTCGGACTCCAGGAGGAGGTCGATCTGGGTGCGTACGTCGGCTTTGGAGATGACGGACATCTGGTCTCCTCGGGGTGGTGGGATCGGGCCTTTCTGGGGATCGAGGCCAAGAGCTCCCAGAAGCTAGGTGTGGCCCGGAGCGCCGTTCCCATCAGGACGTTCCCGTTGTCGCCCGAGAGGTCTCGCCCTGCTGGGCGCCGCTAGCGTGCGCCGATGCCCGGAGTGACGCCACCCACGTCCGCGAGGTCATTCGAGCAGCGCCAGATGGCACCCTTCGACTGGTTGCTGATGGTGACGGCGGCGGGTATCTGGGGCGCCTCCTTCCTGTTCATGGACGTCGCCCTGGAGGTGGAGCATCCGGGCCTGGTGGCGTGGTTGCGGCCCGTCCTGGGCCTGGCGTTCATGGCCATGCTTCCGTCGGCGCGTCGCCCGGTGGACAGGTCCGATCACCCCAGGCTCCTCCTCCTGGGCTTCCTCTGGATGGCGATACCCCTCACCCTCTTTCCGCTGGCCCAGACCTGGATCGACTCCTCCATAGCCGGGATGATGAACAGTGGTATGCCGGTCATGACGCTCCTCGCCGGAGCGGCCCTCTTCGGTGTGACCACCCATCGGGTGCAGGTGGCCGGCGTGGTGGTGGGCATCGTCGGGCTCCTGATGATCGGCATACCGACGGCGTCCGTGGGTGAAACCAGCGCCGTGGGCGTCCTCCTGGTCGTCCTCGCCGTGGCCTGCTACGGGGTGGCGGTCAACATCGCCGGGCCCCTCCAGCGGCGCTACGGCTCGCCCGCTGTCCTGCTGCGGGTGCTGGTGGTGGCCACGGTGGCCACCACCCCCTGGGGTCTGGTGGGCCTGGCGGGTTCCGACTTCGCCTGGTCGGCGGTGGCCTCGAACGTGGCTGTCGGGATGGGCGGAACCGGCATCGCGTACGTGGCGGCTGCTTCGCTGCTCGGTCGTGTCGGGCCGGTCCGGATGTCGGCGGTGACCTACATCGTGCCGGTGGTGGCCGCAGTGCTCGGCATCGCCGTCCTGGGGGAGACCCTCGGAGTCGTTCAGGTGTCCGGCGCTCTGGTCCTAGTCGCGGGTGCATGGCTGACCACCCGTTCAGGCGACTAATCCCGGATGGGATCCGCCGTCCGGTCGGTGGCCTGGTCGGGAAGCCTGTTGCTGGCGGTGGCGTGCGGAGCCACTTCCATACCCGCGGCGGCACCTACGACTTCGTCGGCCCTGTCGAGCGTGGTGGCGCCGCCCGGAGACGTTGAGCCGACCCCATCCACGGTCCGGTCCAGCACGACGGTTCC
>CAJWFS010000135.1 GCA_913030665.1 uncultured Acidimicrobiaceae bacterium | reverse complement strand
CGATGAGGAGCCCTTCTGATGGCACGTCGTACACCTCCCCGCCGCAACAACAAGGGCAAGGACACCAACCGCCGCGGCAAGAAGAAGATCAGCCCACTGACGATCGGCAAGATCGAGTTCGTCGACTACAAGGACAGCGACCTACTCAGGAAGTTCGTTTCCGAGCGGGCCAAGCTGAAGCCCCGTCGCATGACAGGCAACAACGAGAAGCAGCAGCGAGAGATCGCACGTGCTGTCAAGAACGCACGTGAGATGGCCCTCATCCCCTACACCAACCGGGTGGCGACACAGCGTCGAGAGCGTCGGTCGGATGACCGGCCCCCGCGCGCTGATGGTCCGCCGCCACGTCCGACCGCTCCGCCGCCGGGTTCTGGCGACGAGGCTTCGGCCGAGGAGATCGAGGCTGCCGAGGTGCAGGCCGACCTGACAGCAGTGGAGTCGACCGAGGTTCCGGCCGAGGAGATCGAGGCTGCCGAGGTGCAGGCCGACCTGACAGCAGTGGAGTCGACCGAGGTCGCCGCCGTCGTTGAGGAAGGGGCCGGGTCATGAAGGTTCTGCTTCGTTCCGACGTCGATGGGCTCGGTCGCACCGGGGACATAGTCGAGGTCACCCGGGGCTATGCCCGGAACTTCCTGGTCCCGAGGGGCCTGGCCATCCAGGCTGCCGCGGGCGTGACGGCCCAGGCCGAGACGATGCAACGCAAGCGCGCCATGAAGGCTGCTGCCGATCGCAGCGATGCCGAGGTGGTTGCCGCCCAGATCGCCGGCGTGGTCCTCCATGTGACCGCCAAGGCCTCAGACGAGGGCCGACTCTTCGGTTCGGTCGGCGTCGTTGAGGTCGTCGAGGTTCTCGCTTCCCAGGTGGGTCTCGTGGTGGATCGCAGGCAGGTGACCGGCGAGGTTGTCAAGGACGTCGGGTCGCATGAGTTCACGATCGAACTCCACGCAGAGGTGGCGGTTCCGGTGAGCGTCGAGGTGAAGGCCGAGGCCTGACCTCGAGCTCCATGGAGCCACCTGTAAGTTGAATCCCTGGTGGCTTCTATCGTGACTCCGGACCGGCGGGCGGACATTCCACAGACCGGGCCGTGTTATCCACTCCACAGGTCGTCGGTTGGGGACGAACAAGAGGGTTTTTCCCTCTGGCACCCCACAGGGTCATACGTGCATGCTCTCTGCGTGGGCGGAACCGTGGATGGATTGTCGATATGAGCGCGTTACCACCCGACGGGGATTTTGACTCGACTGGGGACGCCCCGGGACCGGCCGACATGGCCTTTCCGGAGTTTCCGATCCCGGATGACGCCCCGCTGCCTGAAGAGCCACCCCGGGGAGAGGACCAGGCCCCCGGAGCGCCGTTGTGGACCTCCGGGAGTGGTGGTCGATCGGCTGCACGTACTCCGGTCGGGCGTGTACCTCCCCACAACCTGGACGCCGAGGCCTCGCTGCTGGGGGCCATGCTGCTCTCCCGCGATGCAATCGCTGACGCCCTGGAGGTCGTCGTCGCCGAGCACTTCTACAAGCCCTCCCATGCCCACGTGTTCGAGGCGATCTGCGGCCTCTACTCCTCAGGTGAACCAGCCGATCCGGTGACGGTGGCCGAGGCCCTCACGCGGGCCGGGTTGCTCGACCAGATCGGTGGGCCAGGCCTCCTGCTCGAGCTCCAGGCGTTCACACCGGCCACCTCGAGCGCCGGAAAGTACGCCCGGATCATCCAGGAGCACGCAACCCTCCGAGGGCTCATCGGAGCGGCGAACGAGATCGCCGAGATCGGCTACGGCCACCCTGACGACGTTGTCAAGGCGGTGGACGAGGCCGAGAACCTCGTCTTCCAGATCGGGCAGGGGCGCGTCAAGGACACGATGGTCAAGATGAGTGACGTCCTGAACGTGAGCCTGGATCGCATGGAGGAGCTCTTCGAGCGGGGCGACTCGATCACGGGAACACCGAGCGGCTACGAGGACCTCGACCAGCTCCTCTCAGGCCTTCAGGACGAGTCCCTGATAGTCGTTGGTGCCCGGCCGGCCATGGGAAAGACCTCGTTCGCGCTGGGGATCGCCGCCCACGTCGGGATCAGACGCGATCTACCGACCGTGGTCTTCTCGCTGGAGATGAGCCAGATGGAGGTCTGCCAGCGGATCCTGTGTTCCGAGGCGCGTGTTGATGCCTCCAACATCCGGAACGGCCAACTGACGGCCGACGACTGGACCCGCATCAACAAAGGGGTGGGAAAGCTCGGCGATGCCCGCATTTGGATCGACGACAATCCGAACACCACCGTGATGGAGATCCGGGCCAAGGCCCGTCGGCTGAAGAGCCGCGTCGGCAATCTCGGAGTGGTGATCGTGGACTACCTGCAGCTCATGACCGGTAGGTCCAACGCCGAGAGCCGCCAGGTGGAGGTGTCGGAGATCAGTCGGGGCCTCAAGATCATGGCCCGCGAACTGGGGTGTCCCGTGATCGGCGTCTCCCAGCTCTCCCGGGGCCTGGAGTCACGTCAGGACAAGAGGCCGATGCTTTCCGACCTGAGGGAGTCAGGTTCGATCGAGCAGGACGCCGACGTCGTGATCTTCCTCTACCGCGACGAGGTCTACAACCAGGACTCGCCGGACATCAACATGGCCGAGGTCATCATCGCCAAGCACCGGAACGGACCAACCGGCACCATCCGACTGGCATGGCTGCCGCGCTACACGCGGTTCGCCGACATGTCGCGCGCCAGCTGAGGGCCGTCGGTGTTCCTGGGCGAGGATCTGCTCAGCTGGTTGCTCCTAGCGCTCGGTGCGGCAATGGCGGTGGGGAACGGCATGGCGCTCGTGCGACCTCCACAGCAGCTCGAGGACGGGGATCTGGCTCGACCACCTCTCTGGCGGAGCCTTCTCTACATCCTGCTGGGCACGGTCGCCGCGCTTTGGGCCGTCGCCTCGCTCATGGGCTGAGGCCTCCGACCTGTCGGGACCGTGGCGCGGGGTCGGACCGATGGTTGGGCTACCGTCCGACGCGGAGGTGACGTAGATGGCTGAAGTGGTGACCACACAACTGCTGGACCCGGGGCTGGTCGACGCATGTGGCCCCCAGCCCGGCCTCACCTGTGAGTGGATCTGGGAAGCCACTGGCAACGAGACATTGGCCGGCCTGGTCGACTGGTTGATCGAGCGTCCGCTCAAGGTGGCGGTCATCCTGATCGGCGCCGTGGTCGTGAACCGCCTGGTGAAGCGGGCCATCGACCGTATGGTCAGCCGCCTCGTGGAAT
>CAJWFS010000134.1 GCA_913030665.1 uncultured Acidimicrobiaceae bacterium | reverse complement strand
GAGGCTAGCGAGGGCCCACGGGTAGCACTGTCAGCGGAACGCCCGTTCAGGAACCGGCCGGGGCCAGCACCATCACCGGCCTGGATTGACCCCCATGCGGTTCGTAGACCGCCAAGAGGCTCCCGTCGGGACCGTAGACCGGCCACGGGCCCTCCCCCCCGCTCCCATCGGCGAACCCGAGGTGCTCCAGCTCCAGGGGTCGGCCAAACGAGATCTCCAACGCCGTCGCCTCATCGACGCTGATGCCCGACAGGTCCCTCAGGGCTTCGGACATCGAAAGCAGCACCGGGGCCTCGACAGGATGCGCTTCCGAGATGGTGAAGGATCCGACGGCTGTCCGGCGAAGGTCGCGGAGATGTGCCCCGCCGCCGAGCGCCGTGCCCAGATCGGCGGCCAGGGTGCGAACGTAGGTGCCGGACGAGCACTCCACCACGGCGTCGTACACCCCCGGCTCGTCGGCGGGGCTGATGTCGAAGCGGGCCACCGAGACCGGTCGGGCCCGGCGCTCCACCTCGCCGCCCTCACGCGCTATCTCGTAGAGGCGTCGGCCGTCCACCTTCACCGCCGAGACCATGGGCGGCACCTGTTGGATGTCGCCCACGAAACGACGGGCAGCCCGGACCACCTGGTCCACGGTCACAGCCGACATGTCGTGGACCGCCGTCACCTCACCCGAGGCGTCCAACGTGGTGGTCTCGCTCCCCAGGACCACCCGGCCCACGTAGCTCTTTGGTAGCAGGGTCAGGAATCGGAGGAGGCGGGTCGCCCTGCCCACCCCGAGCACCAGGACACCCGTGGCGTCAGGATCCAGCGTTCCCGAGTGGCCGACCTTGCGGGTGCCCAGGACCCCACGGGCCTTGGCCACCACGTCATGGCTCGTCCAGCCGGCTTCCTTGTCGATGACGGCGATCCCATCAGGGCCGGCCGATCGTCCTGCCACGTCATTCCTCCTCGTCGGAAGAACCCAGCCCGCGGAGGATCTCCTCGATCCGATCAGCGGAACGGGCTGTCTCGTCGACCACGAAGGTCAACGGCGGGACCCGACGCAGCCTCGCCTGGTCACCGATGGCACGGTGCAGGCGGGGCCTCAGCTCGCCGAGGCCCTCCAGGAGCTCGTCGTCGTCGGCATCCGAGGTCACGTACACCCGAGCCATGCTCAGGTCACGGTCGGTCTCCACAGCGGAGATGGTCAGGAAGCCGAGGCGGTCATCGTCGATCCGCTCGAACTCCTCGGCCAGGATCCGGACCAGTAACTCGTTGAGCCTGTCAGCCCGGTCGTAGCCGCGGGCACCGCCGGCGGGTCGGCGACCCTGCGGCGCTCCACGTCCCATGGCCTGCCCCTAGGTGCGGGGAATCTCCCGCTCCTCGAACGTCTCGATGACGTCGCCTTCCTTCAGGTCCTGGTAGTCCGAAAGGCCGATGCCGCACTCGAAGCCCGACTGGACCTCCCGCACGTCCTCCTTGAACCGCCGCAGCGAGCTGACATCGCCCTTCCAGATGATCGTGCCATCGCGCAGGAAGCGGACCTTGGAGCCACGGGTGATGGTTCCGTTGGTGACGTAGCAACCGGCGATCCGGCCGATCCGGGGAACCGAGAAGATCTCCCGCACCTCGGCGTCGCCGGTCACGACCTCCTCGAACACCGGGGCCAGCATGCCGAGCATGGCCGCCTCGATGTCCTCGACCAGCTTGTAGATGATCTCGTAGGACCGGATCTCGACGTTCTCGACGTCGGCCAGCTCCCGGGCCTTACGTTCCGGCCTGACGTTGAAGCCGATGATGGTGGCGTTCGATGTGGCCGCCAGCTGGATGTCGTTCTCGGTGATCCGGCCGACGGCCCGGTGCACGAACGCCAACTTGACGTCCTCGCGCTCCAACTTCCGGAGGCTCTCGGTGACCGCCTCCAGCGAACCGTTCACGTCGGCCTTCACGATCAGGTTCAACGTCGCCGTCTCACCCTTCTGGATCTGGGTGAAGATGTCCTCCAGGCGCGCTCCACCCGACAGGGCGTGGGCATCCCGGCCGATGTTGGCCTGACGACGCCAGTGGCCCCGCTTGTCGGCCACCCGGCCTGCGATCTTCTCGTTCGGGGCGACGACGAAGCCCTCGCCCGCATCAGCCACGTCGGACAGGCCGAGTACCTGTACCGGCATCGACGGTCCGGCCAACTTGACCTGCTCGCCGTCGGCGTTGACGAGGGCCCTCACCCGACCCCAGGCGGCGCCCGCCACCAGCGGGTCTCCGACCTTGAGCGTGCCGCGCTGGACCAGCACCGTTGCGACCGGACCCCGCCCGACGTCCAGGAAGGACTCCAGGACAACGCCCTGGGAGCGACCGTCAGGGTCGGCGCGGAGGTCCTCGATCTCGGCCACCACGTTCAGGTTGTCGAGGAGGTCGTCGACGCCCAGGTTCTGAAGGGCTGAGACCTCCACGACGACCGTGTCGCCTCCCCAGGATTCCGGCACGAGATCCTGCTCGGCCAGCTGGCCCAGAACCTTCTGCGGATCGGCGTTGTCCCGATCGATCTTGTTCAACGCCACGATGATCGGCACCTCTGCCGCCCGTGCGTGGTTGAGCGCCTCGATGGTCTGGGGCATCACCCCGTCGTCGGCGGCCACCACCAGCACGACGATGTCGGTCGAGTCGGCGCCACGTGCCCGCATGGCCGTGAAGGCCTCGTGGCCGGGCGTGTCGATGAACGTGATACTCCGACCATCGTGTTCGGCCTGGTAGGCGCCGATGTGCTGTGTGATGCCGCCGGCCTCGTCGTCCACGACGTTGGCGTTGCGGATCTGGTCCAGCAGCTTGGTCTTGCCGTGGTCCACGTGTCCCATCACGGTGACGATCGGTGGGCGGATCGGTGCCTCGTCGTCCTCCATGTCGTCCACGACGTCGAGCAGCTTGAGCAGCTCGACCTCCTGCTCCTCGCCCGGGTCCACCATGCGGATCTCGACGCCCAGCTCGGCAGCGAACAACTCGATCATGTCATCGGAGAGGGACTGCGTGGCCGTGACCATCTCACCCTGCTGCATGAGGAACCGGACCACGTCGGCGGCCGTGCGATTCAGCTTTGGGCCGAGGTCCTGGGCGGTGCAGGAACGCTCCAGCACCACCTCGCCGTCGGGTACGGCTGCGTCGTCGGGCGTGTAGGCGGGAACGTCCATCGGCTGGAGTTCCTCGCGGCGACGACGGCGACGTCCCTTGCGGCGCGGTGGACGACGGCCACCGGGACCACCACCGGGTCGGCCACCGGGACCACCACCGGG
>CAJWFS010000133.1 GCA_913030665.1 uncultured Acidimicrobiaceae bacterium | reverse complement strand
ACCGCACCAAGGACCTCATCAAGTCGGGCGGCGAGTGGATCAGCTCGGTGGAACTGGAGAACGAGATCATGGCCCACCCGGACGTGGTGGAGGCCGCCGTCATCGGCATCGCTTCCACGAAGTGGGGCGAGAGAGCCATGGCCTGTGTGGTGGCCACCGAAGGCACCGTCCTGTCGGCTGAGGACATCCTCACCTGGCTGGACGGACGGGTCGTGAAGTGGTGGATGCCCGACCGTGTCGAGTTCATCGACGAGGTACCCAAGACCTCGGTCGGCAAGTTCTCCAAGAAGACCCTCCGCGAGCGGTTCGCCGACCTGACGGTCGACTGAGGATCCGCCGACCGGACCTCCTGCACCGGCAGTCGGGCCGGCACCGGGGGGTCGCCGACACCCTGGAGTAATGGGCGCAGGAACGTTGTCGGCGCGCGCGTCTCATGCCATGATCTGAGGGTCAGTCCACACCGACTCGAGGGAGACCTTCGTGGAATTGTTCAGTGACTTCATGGGAATGACCGGAGGCGGTCAGGCCATTGGTCGATACGCCCACTATCTGGCTGGGATCACCTGGATAGGTCTCCTCTACTTCTTCAACTTCATCCAGGGTTCCGCTTTCGCCGAGATGAGCGACGGAGCCCGCGGTGAGGCCCTGCGGAAGATCACATGGCGCACGCTCTGGTGGTTTCGCTGGGCCGCCCTCGGAACGTGGCTCACGGGAGTCTGGATTCTCATCGCCCAGGAGGTGCGCGGCGACTACTTCCGATCCGCTGCCGGCATGGGCATCTCGTTCGGCTTCCTCCTCGGTACGACGATGGCCGCCAACGTGTGGATGGTCATCTGGCCGGCACAACAGATTGCAATCGGTTCATCGGTAGCGGTGTCCGAGGGCGGTGAGGCTGATCCGGCGGCCCCCGCAGCGGCCAAGCGGGCGGCACGGGCCAGTCGGGTGAACACCCTGTTCTCGATCCCACTCGTCTTCTTCATGATGTTCCCGAGCCACTTCTCGATGAACTTCGGAAGTTCCGGCTCGCTGACGCTGGACCCGGGTGCCCGCATCACGATCTGGATCGTCTTCTTCGTGATCTGGGTCGCCATGGAGATCGCTGCCCTGGGCAAGCTGGGCGGCTACGACGGCTTCCTCAACAAGAAGGTCCTGGACAATCACCGGCACACCATCGGTTACGGGCTGGGCATAACCCTGGTCCTATACCTGCTCTTCGAGATCCTCGCCTGATCCGGCGACCACCAACGCGAAACGACCCGCTCTGATGGGCGGGTCGTTTCAATTCCGGACACTACGAGCACCGCTGCGTTGCGGTTCCGGGCATCGGCAGTGTCGAGGATGGCCGATCGGCGTTGACCTGAACCGGGTCCGCTACTCCACGAGCAGACGGGCCTCCATGCCACCGTCACGGTGGCCGGCGACGTCGCAGTAGATGATGTAACGCCCTGGCTGGAGGGTCACGGTTCCGAAGTCTTGACCACCGTTCTCGACTTCGAGGCGCAGTTGGCCCTCCAACCCCTCGATCACCAGGGTGTGGTTCTGGAAGCCGGAGTGGACGTACTCGACCCTTATGTCGCCGGCGGCGACCTGGTAGGAATCCGCATCGAAGTCATTGGTGTCGTCGGCAACGATCCGCAGCACGCCCTCTTCCGGCTCCCCGGCGATGCTCGAGCCGCCCGAGTCGCCGCCTCCACCGCAAGCACCTACCAGCAGTGCTGTGGCGACGATTGCTCCGACTGGTTTGACGATGGCGGTCTTCGGGCGCATGGAGGCTCCTGTCGGATCTGGCCGGCTGGGGCCGGTCACCGGTCTGAGGCTACCGATGGGTGAAGATGACCCAATGTCGCAGGTGGCACTACTGGCCAACCCCGCAGCGCGGTCCGGGCGGGCCGCACGTGACGTCCAGACGGTGTTGGACCGGCTACGGACCCTTGGCGTGGAGCCACTCATCATCGACGCCACCTCCGCAAGCCAGGCGGCCTCCGCCGCCGCCAACGCCGTGGCTTTCGGGGTGGACCGTCTGGTGGTGTTCGGGGGGGACGGCATCGTCCAGATCGCCGCCGATGCCGCAGCCGGTTCGGACACGGTGCTCGGGCTGGTCGCCGGTGGGACCGGCAACGACGCCGCCGAGGCACTGGGGCTGCGGGCAGGTTCGCTGGAGGATCGAGTGGATCGGGCCCTCGGAGACCCGGTTCCCATCGACCTGATCTGGACCGGAGAACGCAATGCGGTCACTAGTTGCGTAGCCGGCTTTCCAGCCGCGGTGAACGTAAGGGCCGAGGCGATGCGGTTTCCCCGTGGACCCTCGCGCTACACGCTCGCCACCCTGGCCGAGTTGCCCGCCATGCGGCCCGACCGATATCGCCTGATCCTGGACGGCGAGGTAGTGGAGGTGACCGCCGCGGTGGTGGTTGTGGCCAACATGGCGTTCTTCGGTGGCGGCATGCGGATCTGTCCGGACGCCGACCCGACCGACGGCCTGCTGGACGTCTGCGTCGTGGGCGAAGTGGGTCGACTCAGCCTGCTGAGGTCCTTCGCGAAAGTCCGGACGGGAGCCCACCTGGACCATCCCGACGTCTCGATGTTCCGGGCGGCCACGGTCGGGATCCAGGCTCTGGATGCCGAGCCCGGCCTCAGGGCCGACGGAGAACCCTTCGGCTCGCTTCCGTGCAGCCTCGCCGCCAGTCCCGGAGCCATCCGGGTCGCCGGAGCACGAACCACTCCCCCGGGCCGCGCCTAGGGTTCGTCCGTGGCAGACCACCAGATCGTGATCACCTACTGCGTCCCCTGAGATTATTCGGCCCGCGCCGTGAGCGCGGCCTCGGACCTACTCACCAACTACCAGCACGTTATTGCCGGCCTGCGCCTCGTAACGGGTGACAAGGGCGTGTTCGACGTGGCCGTCGACGGGGACCTGATCTACTCAAAGGCCCAGACCGGCCGCCATGTCGAACCCGGTGAGGTCCTGGAGCTGTTCACGGATCTCATGGGATCAGACGTACCCCGTTACGGCGAAAAATGAGCCTCGCGGCTTGGAGGACTGGGTAACGCCGTCGTCTAGATTGATCACCGCTGCTCCACCGGGCCGAACCCGTCCAGAGAACCAAGAGCCCAAGCACCGCCAACAGCGTGGCCCCGCACCCATACCAACACCCAGACCCACATAACCCGCCCGAACCGACTCTGGAGGAATCCATGTCAGACGCAAGTGAGTGCCCATTCTCCGGCGCGAACACCACGAAAGGGAACACGGCCACCGAAGAATGGTGGCCCG
>CAJWFS010000132.1 GCA_913030665.1 uncultured Acidimicrobiaceae bacterium | reverse complement strand
CCGGAGGAGAAGATGCCGGTGGCCACGAAGCCCGGACAGAGCGAGGTGACACCCACGTCCGACCCGGCGACAGCAAGCTCGTTGTGGAGGGTCTCGGCGATGGCCGACACGGCGTGCTTGGAGGCGTTGTAGGGGCCGATGCCGGGGAAGGACGTGTGGCCCGCGACCGAGGCCGTCACGACCACGTGGCCCTCGTTTCGAGCTACCAGGCCCTTCAGGTAGATGTCCAGGCCGTGCACGACACCCCAGAGGTTCACCCCCAGCACCCAGTTCCAGTCCGACAGGGTGAGGTCCACCATCTCGCCACCGCCGGCCACGCCGGCGTTCAGGCAGACCACGTGGGCCGGTCCGAAGGCCTCTTCGGCGTCGGCAGCGAAGAGGCGGAACGAGTCGATGTCGGTGACGTCGCATCGAGCGCCGAACACCTCGGCCCCCGAGGCGACCAGTTCGGCGACGGCTGCCTCCAGGGCGGGCTCCTCTATGTCGCCGATTGCCACCTTCATTCCGGCTGCGGCGAAACGGTGGGCGAATGCGAGGCCCATCCCGGAGGCCCCGCCCGTTATGACGGCGACCTTGTCACTCAGGTCTTTCATGGTTGGTCTCCCGTGGTCATGTTCAGAGGTCGAGCAGTGCCTGCTCGACGAGCTCCGGCATTGCTGGGTGGATGTAGAGCTGATCGTGTGCCATCTGGTCCACGGTCAGGCCGGCGGCCATTCCCTGGATCAACTGCTGGACGAGCGTCGCTGCCTGTGGACCCACGATGTGGGCACCCAGAAGCAGGCGGGTGTCGGGGTCGGCCAGCACCTTGGCGAAACCGGTGGAGTCCTCCATGGCCCATCCATAGGCCGTCTCCGAGTAGCGGCGGGTCGCCACGATGTGGGAGCGCCCGGAGTCGATAAGTTCCTTCTCGGTGTGTCCGACGCTGCCGACTTGGGGGTGGCCGAAGACGGCGTGCGGCACGAAGCGTCTGTCGACGCTACGGAGCTCCCCCGGGTTGGTGAGGTTGTGGGTGATGATCCGTGCTTCGGCATTCGCTGTGTGCTTGAGCTGTCGTGGGTTGGTTACGTCGCCAAGGGCCCAGACCCCGTTGGCACTGGTACGGAGGTGTTCGTCCGTGGTGATGTACCCCTGATCGTCCAGGTCGATTCCAGCCCGGTCGACCTCGAGGAGGTCCCCATTGGGCTGTCGACCGGTGGCCACCAGCAGCTGATCGGCCTGCAGGCTGGACCCGTCGGAGAGGCGGATGTCGTATGTGCCGTTGTGGGACACCTCTGAGGCCGTGGTCTCCAGGCGAACATCCATGCGATCGAGGTAGACGTCGGTGATGCATCGCCGGACGTCCTCGTCGGCACCACGGAGCATCAGGTCGCCCCTGTGGATGAGCGTCACCCGGCTCCCCAGCCCGTCGAAAACGTGGGCCATCTCAGCGGCGATGAACCCACCTCCGAGGATCACCAGCCGTTCCGGTAGTTCGTCGAGGCGCATCACGTCGTCGGAGGTCCGGAACCCTGTGCCAGTCAGGCCGGGGATGTTCGGGACGATGGTCCGGGCCCCGGCTGCGACCACGATCCGGTCGGCTGTGACCTCCCGGCCATCCAATTCGACCGTGCGCTCGTCGGTGAACCGGGCGCTGTGCTCGTAGACGGTGACGTTCGCCAGCGAACGGCGATACTCGAGGCCGGAGGCGGCGATCGGATCGATGCGGCCGAAGATCCGGTCCCGGATGGCCGACCAGTCGACCCCGTGGAAGGCCGTGTGCACCCCCAGGTCCGGTGCTCGACGCGCCGACAGTGCCAGGTCGGCCACGTGGACCAGCATCTTGGAGGGAATGCACCCCCGGTTCATGCAGGTTCCGCCGAAGGCCCAGGGTTCGGCGATGGCCACGTCCCAGTTGTCATGCTCCGGGCCGATGATCGAGTTGCCGGATCCGGCGCCGATGATGAGGAGGTCGTGGTGCGGCATTGAGATCTTCCAGGTTGTCAGCTGGCGAGGTGGTCGCCGAGGGCCCGGAGGCTCTGTGTCCCGGCGCCCAGTGAGGTGGTGAGGTGCTTGTTCCAGAGGGTGTAGCGGTGGAGGGGATAGTCGGTGGCTACCCCCATGCCTCCATGGCAGTGCTGGGTGGCGTTGGCCACATCGGTCGCCCGCTCCGAGGCCCACCACTTGGATACCAGCAGGTCTTCCGTGGCGTCCACGCCGTTGGCGAGGCGCCACGCCGCCGAGAGCGTGACGAGGCGTATGCCGCCAACGTTCACGAACTGGTCGGCCAGGCGTTGCCCGACGGCCTGGAAGGTGGCGATGGGGCGACCGAACTGCTCCCTGGTGGAGGTGTACTCGGCTGTCATGGAGAGTGCTCGTTCGGTCACGCCCAGCTGGGTTGCGCAGATGCCCAGTCGGAGGTGGTCCAGGAGGGCGTCCACAGTCGTGTCGTCGCCGACGGGTTCGGCCGGTGTCGCCTCGAAGGTGACCTCCCAGACAGGTTGCCTGCGGGTCGAGGTTCCCTCCACCCGAGTGATGCCAGCGGCCATCGGGTCGACCAGGACGCACCGGGGTCCGTTCGGGCTTCGCACGGTGACAAGAACGAGCGATGCGGCGTCGAGGTGTTCGACCACCACCTTGGTCCCGTACAGGAGGCCATTCTCGAAGGTCGTGGAGGGCAGCGAGAGGCGGTCGTCCAGGAACTCCTGGACGGCGACGGTGAGGATGGAGTCACCGGCGACCACACCGGGGAGGAGGCGCTGGCGCTGCTCGCCGGATCCGTGTCGGTCCACGATGAGGGCGGCGACCGAGGAGGGGAGCAGTGGCAGGGGTGCCACATGGGATCCCTGGACCCCCAACAGCAGGGCCAGGGCCACGGCGTCCAGACCGCTGCCGCCCACGTCGGTGCCGAGGGCGATGCCGAGGAGGCCGGCGGAGGCGAGGTCCCCCCAGAGCTCCCGGTCGAACCATCCGCCGACGGTCTCGACGGCAAGGTGCCGGTCCATGTCCAGATGGTCGCCCATGATGTGTCCGGCCAGGTCCACCAACGCCTGCTGGGCTTCCGAAGGGGTGAAGTCCACGGTCCCTACCTCCCCTCTGCCCGGCGACGCTGTTGGCGCGGCAGGCCCAGGCCGGCCATACCGATGATGTCGCGCTGCACCTCGTTGGTGCCGCCACCGAAGGTGAGCACCCAGACACTTCGGTAGGAGGCCTCGACGGCGTTCAGGATGGTGGTCCCGGGCGAACCCTCCTTCAGGTGGCCGGTGGCGCCGATCACCTCGGTGATGAGGGTGTACACACGGTGCATCGACT
>CAJWFS010000131.1 GCA_913030665.1 uncultured Acidimicrobiaceae bacterium | reverse complement strand
GAGCCCGACGAGCTACCAGACTGCTCCACCCCGCAGACGGAAGGGTAACGGGGGGCTGGTCCGGCCCCTACCAGGGACGGGCGCTGTGGCATCCGACCGTTTCAGCAGCCGATCACGGCCAGCCCGGTCGACCTGGCGACCTGGGTCCGACGCAGATCGAAGGTGAGCAGCGTCGGGTCAGCCCCGGTCCTCACTCGAGGGCCTCTTCCGTCGTCGACGATGACGACGGGTTCACCTCTTCTCGCCAACTCCAGGAAGTTGGCGAAATCTGCGCTCAGATCCTCTGTGGAGACGTCCATGGCACAACGGTAGTTGGCACCTGTTACTACCCGGATGAGAGGCCGGCGGCGGCCAGGCGTTCGGCGATTACCTCGTAGTCCGACGTAGGCCGGGGCCGGTAGCCGTAAAGATGGAGTGGCTCCCGGACCTTCACGTCCAGGTCGGTGACCGCCGCCGAGATGGCATCGTTCAGCCTGTCCCGCAGCCCGGCGTTCGTCCACGAGGTGACCAGCGGGACCCCGGGCGCCGGCTCGGTCCAGGCCGCGATGCGCAACCGGTCGACGACCGGCTCGTGGTCCAGGCCGAGGCGCCAGCTCACCTCGTCGATGGCTGCCACGTCGGCCCGCCCCTCATCGACGGCCCTCATCGACCCACGGTGGGACCCGGTGATCACCTCGCGGTCGAAGAACCGGCCGTCGACGGTCAACGGTGCGACCTCGTACACCAGCGCCCCGTATCCAGACTGCGACCGGTGGTCGTTGAACGCCACGGTCCGACCCCGGAAGTCCTCCAGGCCCACAGCCGGGTCGTCGTCCCGACAGATCAGCACCGACCGGTAGTCGCCGGGCTCGCAGCCCTCCACCCCACGATCCAGGACGCCGAGTACCTCGACCCGACCACGCAACTCGTTGACTATCTGGTAGCCACACGTCTCCACGATGAGCAGGTCGGGATGGGTCCACAGGTCCTCCGACCGGTCGGGCCGCCAGACTCCTTCCGGGGCGTCGATTCCGGCATCCCGGAGTCGCCCGCCAATCACCGCCCACAGGGCATCGACGGCATCGTGGACCTCCGGCCAGTCATACATGGGCAGCCCGGCCACCGGGCCGCCAGCCCGCGGCCGACTCACCACGCCCGGACCGCCGTCCAGGCCGGCTGGCCGTCTGGAACCGGGCCGTAGTCCCAGTACTTCGTGGCATGCAGCACGACCTCACTGATCGAGTCGACGCCACCGGGCAGCCGCCCGCTGTGGATCCTGACGTCGCGGTAGAGGGTGGGCGACAGCACCACCGCGCCCCGATGGACCTCACTACCCCGCCAGACCTCCGCATCGGACGGCACCGAGTGCAGTACCAGGTTGGCCCAGAAGCCGTCGACCATCTCGATGGTGGAGTAGCAGGCGATGCCGGGATGGTTGCGGAACTCGGCCGTGAGCGCCGAGTCCAGGCCATCGATCGGGTCCGTGCCGAGCGCCAGCCCTCCCTCCGATGCCAGCCGACGACTCCCGAAGAAGCCGACCACCTCGAGGTCTGTACCGTCGACCAGGCGATCCAGGTCGCAGGGGACGATCCGACGCTTCAGCCCGTGGACGAACCAGATGATCGGCTCGTACCCGATCACGTCACGGGTCCGGTCAACCGCCAGCCGGACGAGCGCCCTGACGTCCTGGAGCATGTATGCCAACAGCCCCCGGTCGGCCGCGTACAGGGAGGTGTCGGTACAGGGATGGTCGGGAGCGACCTCGTCCGGAGCGAGCACCACGGGTTGGGACATCGTGGCGAAGTCTACGAACGGCGGCCTACCCAGCGGAACGGGGCTGCCTGGTGGCCGTGGGAGACGGCATTGGAGGTGGAGACCGGATCGGTGCCCCGGAACCTCCCACTGCTGGACGACGTGACCCGTCCTGTGGACGCTGCCATCCGAGCCCGTGACAACCTCGAGAGAATCCGGTACGGCTCCTGGGACCTGAACCGCCGGGTGGCCATGGCCCTCGTCGAATCCTGTATGACCCGCCTCGCCATCGCCGAACTTCTACTCATCCCATCGCACCGGGTCGATCAACTACTCATTTCCCCAACGCCACAACCTCTCGGCCTGTAGAGAAGTGCCGACGATCGCCAGACCCTCCAACACCATGACAGGATCCATCTCCCATGCCTGAGATCGCGCTGCTCACGCTCGCCAACCACGTCGAGGTCCAGAACGGCCTCCTCTACATGAACGGCGGCGGGTGGGACACCCTCACCCGTACCTACACCGAAGGACGGAAACCGGACGCCAACCTCATCTCGATCGCCCTGGCGACGCTCGTGCACTGGGACGAGGCCAACGAGAAGCACCAGCTCACGATCTGGGTGGAGGACGAGGACGGCGGGTCGAGGTTGATCGAGTGGCAACTGGACGTCGAGGTGGGTCGGCCCCCGGGTCGGGCCCCGGGCAGCGACTCACGCTCCGCTCTGGCCCTGAACGCCACCATCGCCTTCCCCCACGAGGGCGGCTACCGCGTCGTCGCCGAGGTCGGTGAGGCCCGGCACCAACAGACCTATCCATTCCGAGTAGTCGACCGGGTCACACCGGCCACCTAGTCGTCCAGTAGGGCACCCACCCGCTCGGCGGTCTCGGCCACCAGGCGTTCAATCTCGCATGTGTCGGCGTCCCCCGGAAACCGGAAGCCCGGCCCGTACACCGTCACCGATGCGACAGCCTCCCCGTCGGCGTCACACACCGGTGCGGCCACACCGGTGATCTCCTCGGAGAACTCGCCGACCGTCCACGCCACGCCAGTCCGGCGCACCTCGCCGACGCGCTGGCGCAACCCGACCAGCGTGGTCACCGTGTGCGCGGTGAACTCCTCCAGGTCATCAGCCGCGTAGTCGGCGATCCTCTCGTCGGTCCACGATCCCATGAAGGCCTGGCCGGCAGCGATCGTGTGCAGGGGGAACCGCTGGCCCGTCCAGTCGGTCACCTGCACCGGCCCCGGCATCGCCACCTGCGCCACATACAGGCCCTCCCCACCGTCCATCACTGCCAACGCCGCCGACTCGCCCAGCCGACCGGCCAGCTCCTGAAGGTACGGCCGGGCCAGGTCCCGCAGCGTGCCGGCCGGCGCCCCGGATGCAGCCAGCGCCCGCAGGCCCGATCCGATCACGTAACGGCCGGCGTCGTCGATCCGCTCCACGATCCCCAGGTCGGCGAGGCTGGACAGGATCCGCGAGCAGGTCGACTTGGCCAGCCCGGTCGTTCGGGCCACCTCGGTCACGCCCGTGGAGTCCGACCGGCCCGCCAGGGCCCGCAGCACGGCAAAAGTTCGCTCGATCGTCTGGATATAGCTAGCATAGGACACCACTAGTCGGAACGTTCCACTCATTGGAACACTCTGTCCG
>CAJWFS010000130.1 GCA_913030665.1 uncultured Acidimicrobiaceae bacterium | reverse complement strand
CGGCAGGCGCCTCTTCAGCGACCTCCGCATCGGCTTCGTCAACGGCAGGCGCCTCGACGGATGCCGGAGCGCCGGGCGCACCGCCTTCGTCGATCAGGGCCTGCAGCGCATACGCCAGGTTCTGGGGAAGGGCGTTGAGGAGTGCGGCGAACTGCTGCATCGGGGCAACCATCGCCCCAGCCAACATGGCCAGCAACTCCTCGCGCGGAGCGATCTCGGCCAGGGACAGGATCTCCTCCACCGTAAGCCGCTTCTCGTCGAGCAGGCCACCCTTGATGACAAGCGACTCGTTCGCCTTCGCGAAGTCCTTCAGCGCCTTGGCGATGGACACGGGATCACCGGCCGAACCGTCCGGCCGTTCGCCTACGAAGGCGATCGCCGTGGGGCCGGTCAACAGGTCCTCCAGCTCGAGGCCCAACTCGTCGACGGCCAGCCGGACGAGGGTGTTCTTGTACACCTTGTACTCACCGCCGGCCTCGCGCAGTGCCTTGCGAAGTTCGGCCATGGCCGGAACGTCAAGACCTCGGTACTCGGTCAGGATCGCGGTATCGCTGTTCGACAGCTTCTCTCGAACCTCGTCGACCACCGCGACCTTCTCAGCTCGGGGCTCTCCCACGCTCACACCTCCTCATTCGTCTTCTCGGTAGGCGGTGGATGCCGCCGCTGGTCTCTATGGCTGTCGCCGGCCGAAGCCGGCCACACGCACCGGAGACCAGGGCCGGGAGGACCCGGCTCCGATCAGGAGGACTCCCCTGCTCGGGCGGTACCCGCGCCGTGATCCGTGGATCTGACGGCACCGGAACTCGTTATGCGCACGGGGCGCAACCCGGAGGTCTTCGGTGAGCGTGTCGATTGTGGTGGTCAGGATATCGGCGGCACCCATTGGCACCACCCGCGCGCCCGACCGGGGCGCACAACCGTCGGCTACTCGTCGACCCGCTGTGGATCGATCCGGATGCCGGGGCCCATCGTCGACGAGACCGACACCTTCTTGAGGTAGCGGCCCTTGGCCGACGACGGCTTGAGGCGATTCAGCTCCTCCACAGCGGCAGCCAGGTTCGCCGTCAGGTCGGAGGCCTCGAAGCCCACCTTCCCGATGGGCAGGTGGACGTTGCTGTACCGGTCGGTGCGGAACTCCACCTTGCCGCCCTTGAACTCGGTGACGGCCTTGGCGACGTCATCGGTCACCGTGCCGGACTTCGGGTTGGGCATCAGGCCCCGCGGGCCGAGGGAACGGCCCAACTTGCCAACCGTCGGCATCATGTCCGGCGTGGCAATGGCCACGTCGAAGTCCAGCATCCCGCCCTCCACCTCGGCGGCCAGTTCCTCGGCCCCGACGTGGTCGGCGCCGGCCTCACGGGCCGCCGCAGCAGCCTCGCCCTGGGCGAACACGGCAACACGCACGTCCCGACCGGTTCCGGCCGGCAGGGCGACAGTGCCACGGATCATTTCCTCGGCCTTGCGCGGATCCACGCCCAGCCTGACAACCAGGTCGATGCCCTCGTTGAACTTCGCACCGGCCAGCGACGCCGCCAACTCCAGTGCCTCGGAACCCGAATACGACTGGTTGCGGTCGTACCGCGTGATCGCATCCTTGTAGCGCTTGCCCGTACTACCCATTTCGCCTGCTCCCGGCTCCCTCGGTTCGGTCGTTTCCTCCAGCGGGGCGAGGTACTCCCCTGTCCCGGAACCACCCTCGGGTGGCGACCTTCGATTCGATCTGTGGTTGTGTGCCGTGCGGCTATCAGCCGACTGCGATGCCCATGCTCCGGGCGGTTCCCGCCACCTGCAGTCTGGCGCCCTCGATGTCGATGGCGTTCAGGTCCGGCATCTTGGCCTCGGCGATCTCGGTCACCTGGGCCCAGGAGATCGACCCGGCCTCTTCACGACCGGGTTCCTGGGAGGCCTTGTCCAGGCCTGCCGCCTGCCGGATCAGGAACGAGGTGGGAGGGGTCCTGGTCACGAAGGTGAATGACCGGTCCTCGTATACGGAGATCTCGACCGGGACTATCTGGCCGCGCTTGTCCTCGGTCCTGGCGTTGTACTCCTTGCAGAAGTCCATGATCGCCACACCGTGCGGACCCAGGGCGGTTCCGACCGGCGGGGCCGGCGAAGCCTGACCCGCAGGGATCTGGATCTTCACGACCGTGAGGACTTTCTTCTTGGCCATCGTTCTCTACTCGTGTCTCGTGGTCGGTGCCATCAGGTCCGGAACGTCAGTTCCTGGACATCAATCGGCGGGGATCTATCGGGGGAAGGGACAAGTCTGGGGCGACACATCGCGATCGGCAACCCGTGATGCCGGTGGTGCCGGTCACCCTCAGAGTTGGGCCACCTGCGAGAACTCCAACTCGACCGGGGTCTCACGACCGAAGATGTTCACAAGGACCTTGACCTTCAGCTGGTCCTCGTTGATCTCGACGATGGCCCCGGAGAAGTCAGCGAACGGACCCTCCTTGACCCGGACCGTCTCGCCTACGTCGTAGCCGAACCTGGCCTTGGACCGCTTCGGAACAACGTCATGGGTCTCGTCGGCAACGGGGAGGAAGGTCTCGACCTCGCGCCGACCCAACCGGGACGGCTTGCCGCCGGCACCGACGAAGTTGACGATGCCGGGCGTGTCGCGAATGGCTCCCCAGGCCTCGTCGTCCAGGTAGCAACGCACCAGCAGGTAGCCGGGGAAGACCTTCTTCGAGACGGTGACCTTCTTGCCGTTCCGGAACTCGTCGACGTCCTCCATCGGGATCTCGACCTCCAGGATCCTGTCCTCGAGGTGCATCGAGGCGGTGCGGGCCTTGAGGTTCTGACGGACCTTCTTCTCATAACCGGACTGGGTGTGGACCACGTACCAGTTCCCCGTGCGGTCATAGGCGCTCTCGCGCTTCGGGGCCGGCTCCTCCTCGTCGAAGAGGTCGTCCTCGTCCAGCACCTCGACATCGACGGTGGGTGATTCCGGCTCGGAGGGCTCCTCGTCGGTCCCGGCAGCGCCGCTCGGCAGCATCTCGGCCGCCACCTCGGATGTCAGACCGCCCTCGGGCAGTTCCTCCACGGTCGACTCGACCGGGACCACAGTGCCGGTGGGCAGGAGGTCAGTGGCGTCATCGGCCGCATCGGTGGTGGCTACGGGTTCTTCGGTGGTGCTCATCAGACGTCGAACAACTCCAGGACGGATACGGAAAAGAGCCAGTCGAGACCGGCCACCACGACAGTGATGGCGATGATGGTGATGATCACGACCGTCGTGTAGTTACCGGTCTCGGAACGCGAAGGCCATGCGACCTTGCGTAGTTCGGCCCGGACCTCCCGGCCGAACTGGACGAACCCGGTCCGCTCCTCGGCAGGACGCTGCTGCTGCTGGCGACGCTGGCGGATCGGCTCGCCGTCGGCGTCGACCTCTCCCTG
>CAJWFS010000129.1 GCA_913030665.1 uncultured Acidimicrobiaceae bacterium | reverse complement strand
TGGGAGTGGGCGGCGGCGATCACGTCCGGGCGGGCCATGTGCAGTCCCGAATGGATGGCGAAGGCGGCCTGGTTGACTGCGTACTCGCCGTGCATGATCTCGCCGGTGTGCTTGACCAGGAGCAGGTCGGAGACACGGATGTGGCTGAACGGCGTGCCGAAGGGGTTCACCCAGAAGCAGTCGGTGTGCTCGGGGTCGCGCACCGTTATGTGGCCGGCCACTCCCTCGCTGAACCCGAAGCGCCCGAATATCCGAAAGGCGGCCGCCAGGCGTTCCTTGCGGTGGCGACGCTCCGATTCGTGGTCGTCGAAGACCGGGATGTCGTAGGGGATGGGCTTGTCCGAATTGATCGCCGGGATGTTCCTTGGCTGGGTCACTGGTGCCTCCGGGCTTCAGGGCCGTCAGCGGAAAGTGTAGGTGCAGGTCGACGGGGCCGTCCCGGACGGGCGCTCAAGAATCCAGCACGTCGACGGAGCGTTGGCGCAACCAGTGATCCGCAAGGGTTACGAGTGCCATCGCCTCCACCATCGGCACAGCGCGCGGCAGCACGCACGGGTCGTGTCGCCCCCTGGCCTCCAGGACGATTGCCTCGTTCTGCGCGTTCACCGTGTCCTGGGCGGAACTGATGGTGGCCGTGGGCTTGAAGGCCACCCGGAAGCAGATGTCGGCGCCGTTGGTGATTCCGCCCTGGACGCCTCCGGACCGGTTCGAGGTGGTGATCGGCCGCCCGTCCGGGCCGGGAGCGAACGGGTCGTTGTGGGTGCGACCGGTCATGGCGACGGCATCGAAGCCGCTGCCGATGTCGAATCCCTTGGAGGCCGGCAGGGAGAGCATCGCCTTGGCAAGGTCGGCTTCCATGCGGTCGAAGACGGGCACGCCCAGACCCGCCGGTACCCCCAGCGCCACGCAGGTGACGATTCCCCCCAGGGAATCGCCGTCGCGTCGGGCACCCTCGATCGCCTCGGTCATGGCGGCGGCCGCGACCGGGTCCGGACAGCGGGTGGCGTCGGCCTCTACATCGTCGATGGTTACGGCGTCCGGGTCCACGTCGGCGATGATGTCGTGTACCTGCGACACCCAGGCAAGTACCTGAACCCCGGCAACCTCGTCCAGGAGCCGGCGAGCGATCGCCCCAGCAGCGACCCGGCCGACGGTCTCGCGGGCGCTGGAGCGTCCGCCGCCCCTCCAGTCCCGATGTCCGTACTTGGCCTCGTAGGTGAAGTCGGCGTGCGAGGGTCGGTAGAGGTCGCGAAGGTGGTCGTATGCGCCGGACCTGGCATCGGCGTTTCGTACCAGGACGGCGATGGGGCCACCGGTAGTGAGGCCCTCGAAGACGCCGGACAGGATCTCGGCCCGGTCAGCTTCTCCACGCTGCGTCGTGAGGCGGCTCTGTCCAGGGCGCCGACGGTCCAGATCGCGCTGGATGTCGTCGACGGTGAGCGGAAGGCGGGGCGGGCATCCATCCACCACCACGCCGATCCCGGCACCGTGGCTCTCTCCCCAGGTGCTGAGGCGGAAGGTATGTCCGTAACTGTTGCCCACGCAGGAGGAGCATAGGGCTGGGCCGTGCTCCCACCCGTGAAGGTTCCGGAACCACCCGGGAGCCGGTGGCTGCTGGTGGGAAACGCATCGGTACCATCGCCGCAGTGGGTGAAATCGACGGTCGACTCAACCTGGCCTCAGCGTGGGAGGCCATCGCCGACGAGGTGGGTGACAGCACCGCCGTCTCGGCGGCCGGCAGGCACTTCTCGTGGACCGACTTCGATGATCGTGCTGCCCGTCTGGCGACCACGATGGTCGCCCACGGGCTGGGTCCCGATTCCAAGGTGGCGCTCTACCTCTACAACGGGAACGAGTACCCGGAGGCGCAGTACGCGGCTTTCAAGGTCCGGGGCATTCCCGCCAACGTGAACTACCGGTACACGGGTGACGAGTTGGCCTACATCCTGGACAACTCGGATGCCGAGGCGGTCTTCTTCGACCACACGCTGGCGGATCGCCTCGAGGCCGTCCGGGAGCGGTGCCCGGCGCTGCGCCTGGCCGTGCAGGTGGGTGGTGTCGAGGTGCCCGACTGGGCGGTGGGCTACGAGGAGGCGGTTTCGGCCGATCCCATGGGTCGGATCGACCGTTCTGGTTCCGACCTCTGGTTCCTCTACACCGGCGGCACGACTGGGATGCCCAAGGCCGTCATGTGGGACCACACCAACCTCCTGGGGAGCATGGAGGCCACGTTCCGCCCATTCGGACTGCCGGTGCCGTCTACGTCGTCCGAAGCAGCGGCGACGGCCCGCAGCGTGGCCGATGCCGCGATGGAGATCAGGCAGTTGTGTGCCGCACCGTTGATGCACGGCACCTCCGGCATCCCGGGACTGGCCACCCTCAGCCACGGCGGGATGTTGTCCACGCTTTCGTCCAGGGCGTTCGATCCCGACGAACTCTGGCGAATCGTCGCACTGGACCGGATCACCATGGTGACCATGGTCGGGGACGCCTTCGGCCGACCGATGGTCGAGTCCCTGGACCGTGCCGCTGCCGAGGGACGGATGCCCGACCTCTCCTCCCTGAGGCTGCTGCTCTCCTCCGGCGTGATGTTCAGCGCAGCCACCAAGGAGGCGATGCTGGACCACCATGCCTGCACGATCGTCGACTCGCTCGGGTCCAGCGAGGGAACCGGCATGGCCAGCCAGATCGTGTCCCGGCAACGACGCGATACGGCGACCGCCCGGTTCCACCTGGGTGAGCACACCCGGGTCCTGACGGATGACGGAGCCGACATCCAGCCGGGCTCCGGTGAGCGGGGTCAGATCGCGCTCGGCTGGCCACTACCCCTCGGCTACTTCAAGGACCCGGCCAAGACCGAGGAGGTCTTCCCGATGGTGGCCGGTCGTCGCTGGTCGATTCCCGGCGACTGGGCCACCGTCGAGGCCGACGGGACCATCACGCTCCTGGGTCGTGGATCGGCGTGCATCAACACCGGTGGAGAGAAGGTGTTTCCCGAGGAGGTAGAGGAGGCCCTCAAGGAACTGGAGGCGGTGGTGGACTGCAATGTGGTCGGCCTCGATGACGACCGGTGGGGCCAGGCGGTGACGGCGGTGGTGGAACTCTGCGCCCTGGGGGCGGCCGATGCCGACGAGTTGCGAGCCGGCGTCCGGGAACGCCTGGCCGGCTACAAGGTTCCGAAGCGGATCGTGATCGTGAAACGGGTGGAACGAAGCCCGAACGGCAAGTCGGACTACCGCTGGGCGAAGGCAGTCGCCGAGGCCTCCGTCACGGACTGACCGGTCCGAACAGGTCAGTGCCCGATCCGGTTCAATCCATCAACGACAACCCGATGCCCAGCTCCTGGGAAGGGTTGTGCCGGCCCCGGATCTCCTCGTGGCGTCGCTCTATCGGCTCGATGTGGTCCGGGTC
>CAJWFS010000128.1 GCA_913030665.1 uncultured Acidimicrobiaceae bacterium | reverse complement strand
GAAGGCCCTCCAGGGCATCGTGAACGGTGTGAAGAACGGTGACCTGGGTGGCAGTGCCCACTCCATCAACCTCGAGAACGGCGGCATCGTCATCGAGTTCAATGACGGCGTGGACGCCGGAGACGCCCGGGCGGTTGGTGAGGGGTTGATCGCCGACATCAAGGCTCGGATGGTAGACACCGGCGCCTGATCCCAGCCCTCCCTCGGTGCCGGGTGGCTGCCTTCGGGCCGGCCGCCCGGCACCAGCGGGCGAATCCCGGACCACATGACACCGCTGCTCGAGTTGACGGGGATCACCAAACGGTTCCCCGGCGTACTGGCCAACGACGACGTCCATCTGGAGGTCGCCCCGGGCGAGATCCACGCGCTCCTGGGTGAAAACGGAGCCGGCAAGAGCACGCTCATGAACATCCTCTACGGGCTGTACCGGCCCGACGGGGGTGAGGTGCGCCTGAACGGGGAGCCGAGCGGCATCGCGTCACCGGCCGATGCGATCGAGGCCGGGGTGGGGATGATCCACCAGCACTTCATGCTGGTGCCCACGCTGACGGTCGCCGAGAACGTGGCCCTGGGCCTGGCTGGCAATGGCGTGCTGCTGGACACGAGTGGGGTGGCGGAACGGGTCGGCGAGCTGTCGTCCCGCTACGGGCTGTCGGTGGACCCGGAGGCCTACGTGTGGCAGTTGGCGGTTGGGGAGCGACAGCGGGTCGAGATCGTCAAGGCCCTGTACCGCGACTGCCGACTCTTGGTCCTGGATGAGCCGACGGCCGTCCTCACCCCGATCGAAGTGGAGGAGCTGTTCGTGACCCTGCGGACCATGGCTACCGACGGCGTGGGGCTGATCTTCATAACCCACAAGCTGGGCGAGGTCCTGATCCTCGCTGATCGGATCACCGTGATGCGCGATGGTCGGGTCACCGGCGAGACGGTTCCGTCAGCGACATCCAAGGGAGAGTTGGCCAACATGATGGTGGGTCGCCCGGTGCAGTTGGCCCCCGATCGTCCGATGGTGGAGATGGGTGCAGTCCGACTGGCCATCGACGGGCTCAGCGTCAACGGTGACCGGGGAACCGAGGCGGTCAACGAGTGTGGCCTGGAGGTGCGCTCCGGCGAGATCGTCGGAATAGCGGGGGTCTCGGGGAACGGGCAGCGGGAGTTGGCCGAAGCGGTGGTGGGATTGCGACCCGTCGTGGCCGGTCGGGTGGCCATCGACGGTGTCGACGTGACGAGCATGCGTCCGAGCCAGGTGCGGGCTGCAGGCCTGGCCTATGTCCCAGAGGAGAGGATGCGGGACGGCGTGGTCGCCGAGTTCTCGGTGGCTGAGAACCTCATCCTGGTGGACCATGACCGGCCACCCTTCTGCAGACGGGGACTCCTCAGGCTCGGGGCGATCGCGGACCACTGCAGGGACCTGGTCGAACGGTTCATGGTGAAGACACCCACTCTGGACACCCGTGCTGGAAACCTCTCCGGAGGCAACATCCAGAAGTTGATCCTGGCCAGGGAGCTCTCCAGCGAACCGGGCGTCCTGCTGGCTTCCCAGCCGACCCGGGGAGTCGACATCGGTGCCGCCGAGTACATCCATCGCCGCCTCATCGAGGAACGCGGAAGGGGCGCGGCGGTGCTGGTCATCTCCGAGGACCTCGACGAGGTCCTGGCCCTCAGCGACCGGATCGCCGTGATGTCCGAGGGTCGGATCCTGGCCGTCATGGACCGCTCCGAGGCGACCATCCAGCGCATCGGCCTCCTGATGGCCGGAAGCGAAGCCGTCGCCTGAGCGGATCGGGTAACGGGGTCGGCGGTCACAGGTGTCCCATGTCACCGTCCTCTGCCCCTACCGGCTGATTACCGACCGGTAGGTTCCTTCACAGAGGTTCCCTCCCCCCTGGGAGCCTCCTTACCTCCGGCCAGAACCACCCCCCCGGTTTTGAAGCCGAGAGTGACCGTACGCCCCGCCCTCCCCGGTGGGGCGTACGACGTTCCGTCGTCATTGGACGTCCTCCTGGGCGCCACTGGTTTCCGCCCTGACTGCGTATCCGGCTACCTGCGCTGTCTACGATCGGCCGACCGCCCGAGACGCCCATGGGGAGAGACATGCCCAGCAACCGCCGTGACCTGATCCGGATGACCGATGACGAGATGGCGTCCTTCATCGAGGAGCAGAAGAGCCTCCAGGTGGCCTGTCACGATAAGGATGGTTCCATCCACCTCTCGACCCTCTGGTTCGCGGTGCTGGAGGGCCGGTTGGCGTTCGGGACCTACACGAGGTCGCAGAAAATCCTGAACCTCCAACGCAACGACCGGATCACCCTGTTGCTGGAGGATGGGCTGACCTACGAGGCCCTCCGTGGCGTAATGATCAAGGGCCGGGCGATTCTCCACGGGCCCGACGATCCCGAGGCGGTGAGGCGAGTGGCCCGAGCGGTCATGAAGCGCAACGAGATGGGCGTACCCGAGGAACACTTCGAACCTGCCGTTGCTCTATGGGCGGCCAAGCGCACGGTGGTGATCGTCGAACCGGAGACCGTCATCTCGTGGGACCACACCAAGCTCGACGGTGTCTACTGACCGGTGCGAACCAGCCGCCGGGATGCCGACCGCCGACGCCTAACATGACCGCCATGGAAGACCTCTTCGCCCTGCAGGACGAGGACGTGCTGATGGGGCAGTTGAAGTATCGGAGGGCAAGGCTTCCGGAGGCGGATGCCGTCCGGGCCGCAGAATCCGCCAGGGCCGAGATGTCCGCCGAGGAAGGGGAGCGGCAGATCGAGCGCCTGGACCATGCTCGCCGGCAGAACCGCCTAGAGGGTGAGGTGGCGGCGATCGAGGTCCGCCTGGCCGAGCTCGACCAGAGGCTCTACGGCAGCGCCATGACCTCTCCCAAGGAGGCGACCGTCCTGCAGAACGAGATCGGGAGCCTCCGACGGCGCCAGGACGACCTGGAGGGCCAGATCCTAGAGATCATGGAGACGCTCGAACCCATTGATGCCCGCCTGGAGGAGTTGGCCGCGGCCGCCAGCGACGCCGATATCGGGATCGCCGCTGCCCAGAAGTCCCTCGCCGAGACCGAGGCGGTCATCGACGGCGAGTTGGCAGGGTCGGCGACCCGTCGGGAGGTGGCCGTCGAATCCCTGCCGGACGACGTGATCGCCCGGTACGAGCGGAACCTTCCGTCCTTCGGGTCCAGCACCGTCGTGCGCTTCTCTGGAACGGATTGCAACGGCTGCCCGTATTCCATGCCGGCCATGGAAGCCGATCGGGTGAAGGGACTGGCCGTCGGAACGCTGGCGGAATGCAGCGAGTGCGGTCGGCTCGTGGTTCGCTGACCGGACCGACATCGAATGCTGGTCTGGTTCGCCGTAGCGGCGATCGTGGGTGTCGCCCTGGTGTTCGACAGCCCGTCGATGGACCACCGGTTCGT
>CAJWFS010000127.1 GCA_913030665.1 uncultured Acidimicrobiaceae bacterium | reverse complement strand
GTCGTTGTCCATGCAGAGGGTGATGGCGGTGGCGTCCATGGCCTTCAGGCCCTTCTGGATCACGTCCAGGTAGGAGACCTGCTCGAGCCTGGTGGCATCCGGATCCAACTTTGGATCCGCTGAGTAGATTCCGTCGGTTCCCGAGTGGGTGCCCTTCAGCACGGCGCCGGCCTCGAGCTCGACAGCCCTTAGGGCTGCTGCCGTGTCCGTGGTGAAGAATGGGTTGCCGGTGCCGCCGGCGAAGATGACCACCCGGCCCTTCTCCAGGTGGCGAATGGCACGGCGCCGGATGTAGGGCTCTGCGATCTGGGCCATGTGGATGGCCGACTGGACACGGGTGGGTTGCCCCAACTGCTCGAGGGTGTCCTGAAGGGCCAGGGCGTTGATCGAGGTGGCGAGCATGCCCATGTAGTCGGCCTGGGCCCGGTCCATCCCTGCGCCGGCGCCGGACATCCCGCGCCAGATGTTGCCGCCGCCGACCACCACGGCTATGTCGACCTCAAACTCGGCGCGTACGTCGGCGATGTCGCTGGCTATGCGACCGACGATGTCACCGTCGATTCCGTAGCCGGCCTCTCCGGCGAAGGCCTCTCCGGAGACCTTCAGGACGACACGGTCCCAGCGTGCCGGGATCCGATCGCCAGTGGACACCTCAGGCCCCCAGGTACGCCTGGGTGAACCTCTCGATGCTGCCGCCATTCAAGGTGTCGGCCACCGAGGTCTTGTCGCCGTGCAGCCCCTGCTCCAACAGGACCGTCTCCCGGAACCAGCCTGTCAGGCGGCCCTCGACGATCTTGTCCCAGGCCTGTTCGGGCTTTCCCTCGGCCTTGGTGATATCCAGCAGGGCGGCACGCTCCGCTTCGACCAGGTCGGCGGAGACCTCTTCACGCGTGAGGTGTGTCGGCTTGGCGAAGGCGATGTGCAGGGCCACCTGGTGGAGGGTCTCCTGGTCGACCCCGGATCCCTCGACCACCACGCCGTTGACTCCGCGGCCATCCTGGATGTGGAGGTAGGTGTCGATCACGTTGCCGTCGGCGGCCTCGAAGAGGGCCACGCGACCGACCTCGATGTTCTCCTTGATGGAGAGGCGGAGGTCGTCGATGGCTGACGTCCGGCCATCCAACGCCGAGATGCCCTCGGACAGCACGGCGTTGGTCAGGTCCTCGACCAGGGCCAGGAATCCCTCCGACTTAGCTGAGAAGTCCGTCTCGCACTTGAGGTGCACGAGGGCGGCCCGCCTACCGTCGGAGACGAGGCCGACGGCCCCCTCGACGTTCTGGCGATCCGAGCGGGTGGCCGCCTTGGTCAGGCCCTTCTCCCTGAGCAGCTGGGATGCGGCCTCAGCATCGCCGTCGCATTCGACCAGCGCCCTCTTGGCGTCCATCATCCCGGCGCCAGTGGCGTCGCGCAGCGCCTTGACTTCCCCGGCGGTCACATCTGCCACGGTCAGGCCTGCTCGTCTTGGGTGGTGGCGGCGTCCACTTCGGCAGCAGGAGTCTCCTCGGCGAGAGCAGCAGCCAGTGCCTCTTCGCCAGGCGCAGCAGCAGCCTCCTCGGCGGGAGCAGCAACCTCCTCCTCGGCGGGAGCAACAGCCGGTGCCTCCACGGTCGCTACAACGCGAGCGTCGCGCTCTGCGGCCGCCTCGGCTGCCTCGTTACGGGCCTGGACCTGCTCGGCGGCATGGTCCTCCGCATCCAGGGATGGACCATCATCGCCACCACTACGGGAGTTGACGATGAACCGACCCTCTTCGATGGCATCGGCCACCACCCGACATAGCAGGCGACCCGACCGTATGGCGTCGTCGTTGCCGGGGATGAGGTACTGGATCACATCCGGGTTGCAGTCGGTGTCAACCACGGCGACAATCGGAATGCCCAGCTTGTTCGCCTCGGTCACCGCGATGTGCTCCTTCACGGTGTCCAGCACGAAGATGGCGTCGGGCAGGCGCTCCATGTCCTGGATGCCGCCCAGGTTGCGCTCGAGCTTCTCCAGCTCGCGGCCCAGCATCAGGGCCTCCTTCTTGGGCATCGCCTCGAACTCGCCGGAGTCGCGCATGCGCTGGTAGTCCTGCATCTTGGAGACGCGCTTCGAGATCGTCTGGAAGTTCGTGAGCATGCCGCCCAGCCACCGCTGGTTCACATAGGGCATGCCACACTTCTCGGCGTACGAGCGGATGGCGTCCTGGGCCTGGCGCTTCGTGCCGACGAACAGCACCCTGCCGCCATCGGCTACGAGATCGCGGACGAACGTGTAGGAGGATTCGATCCTCTCGAGCGTCTGCTGGAGGTCGATGATGTAGATACCCGACCGCTCGCCGTGGATGAATCGCCTCATCCTCGGGTCCCAACGGCGGGTCTGGTGTCCGAAGTGGACACCTGCCTCGAGCAGTTGCTTCATGGTCACGACGGCCATGTCGTGGTCTCCCTTCCCATCGGTTCGTCTCGCCCCCACCTCGCGCCCGGAGGCGACCGTGGATGGATGAGGGTGTTCTGATCTGGGACGGCACAGGTCGTGCCGAACCGGGTGCGAAGTGTACCGCTGGGACTGGGATTCCGGCCTCAGGAGCGCCCTGGGAGCCGGGTCGGGTTCCTCCGGTCGGAGCCTGATCCCCCCTTGACCGGGCACACCCACGATCGTGCAGGCCCTAACTCCCATCCAGCAACTCCTCCGCCCTGTCCAGGACCTTGCCCGGCGCTACGGCTGGACGGGTGCTACGACCCTGAGGGATGGGAAGCCGTCCCAAGAACCTCGCGGGTGTAGCGAACGACGGCGAGGATCTCGCCATCCGAATAGCGGCCGCCGAACGCTGGCATACCCCTCCGCCCCTCGGTGACCACTGCCATCTGGTCGACGAAATCCGGGAACCGCTCCACCATGGCTCGCAGGGACGGCCCGCGACCGCCCGACCCATCAGGGGCATGGCAAGAGGAACAGGACCTGGCCCAGACCCCGCGTCCCTCCACCAGGACCGGGTCGGCCGTCCCTGAACCTGCCCCGGGTACCGGCGGAGGCGATCCCGCGCAGGCGGCTGCGAGTAGCAGGGCTGCGATGACGAGTAGGGGGTGGGGAGGCATGACCCGGGGGACGATACTTACGCCATGGGTTTCGATCCGCAGCGCGCCAGGATGCGCCGACCTGGCGACTTCGTCTATGTGGGCGCTGCCATAGCCGTCGCCGTGATGTTGCTGGCCTGGGCCCTGTTCCTGTGAACGTGCCCGTGAAACCCAGCGGGGCCGACAGGTGAGCCTGTCGATGGACCCCGGACCCAGCAGGGTGGCCTGACGTGGAGAATCCCGAGATCCTCGGCGACTTTGAGGAAAGGTTCGTCCAGCCCTACCAGGCCACGAAGACCTACACCTGTCCGGGATGCAACCGCGACATTCCACCCGGGCTGGGCCACATCGTCATCGTGCCGGTGGATGCACTCGACCTCCGCCGCCATTGGCACCGGGGCTGCTGGACCCGCAGGCGCCCCGGCTGACAGCTCGCCGACTGACGCCAGCCGGCCGAA
>CAJWFS010000126.1 GCA_913030665.1 uncultured Acidimicrobiaceae bacterium | reverse complement strand
CGACTCACCCTCGACGAGGGTGACGTATGCCCGCTTGACGTCCGGGCGCTTGCCGAAGGTGGGCAGGCCACGGTTCCGCTTGCGCTTGCCCTCGCGGTTGAGGGTGTTCACCTTGAGGACCTTCACGTCAAAGATCGACTCGACGGCGTCGCGGATCTCGGGCTTCGAAGCTGACCTGGCGACCTCGAAGGTGTAGACGTGATCCTCCATGAGGGCGTAGGACTTCTCCGACACGACCGGTTTCACGATTACGTCACGGGCGTCCTTCACTCTTCCTCCTCCCCGCTGGGATCGGTGTCAACCTCGGCCACAGGCTCGACCGGTGCCGGGGTGGCCGGCGCCGGTGTGGAGAAGGCGGGCAGGGTCGCACGGGTGAACACGATGTAGTCGCACACGAGGACGTCGTATGCGTTCAACTCGCCCGGTGACAGCACGTGCACCTCGGGCAGGTTGGCGAAGCTCTTCCAGGTGTTCTCGTCGCCACGCTCCGCCACGACGAGGGCCCGTCCCTGCACACCGAGGGTGGCCAGCGCCGCCAGCGCCGCCTTCGTACTGGGTACCTCGAAGTTCCAATCGTCGACCACGACGACCCGACCCTCGGTGGCACGATCACTCAGGGCCGAACGGAGGGCCAGGCGAATCATCTTCCTGGGGGTCTTCTGGGCGTAGCTACGGGGCTTGGGGCCCAGGGCCACGCCACCACCGCGCCACTGTGGCGAACGGATGGAACCCTGACGGGCACGACCGGTGCCCTTCTGGGCCCACGGCTTGGCACCACCACCACGGGATTCGGCCCGCGTCAGCGTGCTCTGCGTACCCGACCGGCGGGCCGCCAACTGGGCGGTGACCACCTGGTGCATGACGGCGACGTTCGGCTGGATGCCGAACGTGTGCTCGTCCAACTCGACGGAGCCTGCCGCTGCGCCCGTCGGGCTGAGAACGTCGATCTTCGCCATCACCGGGCTCCCTTCACGGCATCGCGGATGAGGACTGTCGCGCCACGGGCGCCGGGCACCGAACCGCGGACCAGGAGCAGGTCACGCTCGATGTCGGCCTGCACGATCTCGAGGTTCAGCATCGTCGTCTTCTGGTTGCCCATCCGACCAGGCATGCGCTTGCCCTTGAACACCCTCGAAGGGGTGGCGCACTGGCCGATGGCTCCGGGCTTGCGGTGGACCTTGTGGGCTCCATGCGAGGCACGCTGGCCCTTGAAGCCATGACGCTTCATGACGCCTGCGAAGCCCTTGCCCTTGCTGACTGCGGTCACGTCCACGTGCCCCAGATCGGCCAGCGACTCCACCGTGATCTCCTGCCCGACCTCGTAGCCGTCGACGTCGTCCAGGCGCAGCTCGACGAGTCGATCCCCGGCGTCCACGCCACCGGCGGCGAAGTGGCCGGCCTCTGGGCGGTTCAACTTTGCGACGTCCCTGTTGCCGTAGGTCACCTGAAGGGCGGTGTAGCCGTCCCGTTCGGTGGTCTTGATCTGGACGACGCGGTTGGGCGTGACACGCAGCACGGTTACAGGCAGGACCCGGTTGTCCTCATCCCACACCTGTGTCATGCCGACCTTGACGCCGACGACTGCCTTGTTGGCCATGATGGCTCCTGCAACTGGCGCCGGAGAACTCCCCCGGCGGCTGGCCCGTTGGTGGGCCGCTCACGCAAACGCTCCGCACAGGCATGGCCCGGCGGAGCGGTGATTCGGTTGTGCCATTCGGTTCACCGGATCCCGGAGGACACGACGCCTAAACGGACGTCAGTTGGCGACCCCGGACCCTCCGGAGCGCAGGGGACAACGATACGGCCGTTGGGCTTCAGCCACAACCGAGAGCGGGAATACCGATCCCGTGGAGCGCGCCACGCTGCATCCCCATCGCCTACAGGACCGACCGGTAGCGTTGATCAGGTCGTGGGATCGCAGCCGTTCCCACGACGACGACCCATGACCGAGCAGGCCTCCCAGACGACGACCCTCCCACCGTGGGCGAGACGGGCCGTCCTCAGCCTGCTAGTGGGCATCGCCAGCCTCTGGTACCTGCGTGGCGTCGTATCGGCGCTCCGACCACTGCTCATGGTCCTGTTGGTGTCCCTGTTCCTATCGTTCGCCCTCGAACCGGCCGTGAACAGGCTGGAACGGCACGGAATGCGCCGGGGCCCGGGCACGTTCCTGGTACTGGCCGTCATGGTCGGGGCCCTCGGCGGCTTCGGCATCCAGGTCGGGAGCCTCCTGGCCGAACAGGTGACGGATTTCAGCGAGAACGTGCCCTCCTACCTGGAGGAGATCGATGGCTGGCTGGAGGACTCGTTCGGGATCGAACACACCACCGCCGACCTCAGGGCCGAATACGACTCCGGCGCCCTGGCGAAGCGCCTGGGCGATGTGGCCGACGACCTGGCGAGGTTCGGGACCACGGTCGTCAACGTCCTCTTCAACCTGTTCACAGTCGGCCTGTTCACGTTCTACCTGGTGGCCGAAGGTCCGAAGCTGCGACGGATCATCTGTTCCTTCCTGGCTGAACGACACCAACGCCACGTGCTGGAGGTCTGGGACCTGGCCATAGAGAAGACCGGTGGCTACATCCTCTCCCGGAGCCTTCTGGCCCTGGCCTCGTCGTTGGTCCACTGGGCGGCGTTCGAGGCCATCGGCCTGCCCTCCTCGCTGGCCCTCGCCCTCTGGGTCGGCGTCATGTCCCAGTTCGTGCCCGTGGTCGGTACCTACATCGCAGGCGCCCTCCCGCTGGTCATCGCGCTGCTGAGCGACCCGGTGGACGCCCTCTGGGTGATGGCGGCCGTGGCTGCCTACCAGCAGGTGGAGAACTACCTGCTGGCACCCAGGATCACCGCCCACACCATGCAGCTCCACGTGGCTGTCGCCTTCGGGGCGGTGATAGCCGGCTCAGCCGTACTGGGGGTGGTCGGTGCCCTCCTGGCCCTTCCCGCGGCGGCGACCATCCAGGCGGTGGTCGCGGCGGCAGCGGAGCGCCACGAGGTGGCCGAGCATCTGATCGCCGAGAGCAGCCTCCGGCGGGGCCACGGCGAACGACCGTCCTCCGACTGACCGCGCCGGGTCGAACGACCCCGTAACGAACGGGAGCGCCCCCGAGGGGGCGCTCTGTGGTTCATGTCGGCCTACGGCCGACCCTGCGAATTCAGACCTGTTGGATCTTGATCTCGATGTCGACACCAGCCGGGAGATCGAGGCGCTGGAGCGAATCGACCGTCTTGGGCGAGGGGTTCAGGATGTCGAGCAGGCGCTTGTGGATGCGCATCTCGAAATGCTCCCGGGAGTCCTTGTCCTTGAACGGACCGCGGATGACCGTGTAGCGGTGCTTCTCGGTCGGTAGCGGTATCGGTCCCCTGAGGTCGGCCTGGGTGCGTCGGACCGTCTCGACGATCTTCTTCGTCGACTGGTCTATGACCTGGTGGTCATACGCCTTCAGCCGGATCCGGATCCTCTGTCCTGTAGCCATCGAGGTCTACTACTTCAGGATCTTGGTGACAGCGCCGGCGCCCACCGTGCGGCCACCCTCACGGATGGCGAAGCGCAGGCCCTCGTCCATGGC
>CAJWFS010000125.1 GCA_913030665.1 uncultured Acidimicrobiaceae bacterium | reverse complement strand
GAAGGCCATTGCGCCGCCGACCTGGACGACCAGCAGTACGGCGTTGGCCGTCAGAGCCAACCGGAGGATGCGTCCCGAGGAGGCGTGGTGACGGCCGTCGTGCTGGGACATCCTCACTTCTCTCGTTCCCTGCCTGAGGGCTAGTTCCTCGTCCGGGGAATGCCGTGGTAGGGCGACCCTGCCTCCTGGAACCGCCCGTACAACTCGAAGAAGGCGGTGCCGAAGGGGTCGACCCCGGTGAGTGGCATGGCTCCTCGCACAATGGTGAAGTCGTTGGGGGCCAACTCGGCGGCGGCTGCGAAGTGTCGTTCGGCGGCGTCGTCCAGCCCACCCCGTCGGGCATGGGTGGCCAGTCGGAAGTGGAGGTGGGCGGCCACTTCGTCGGAATCCAGCGCCTGCACCTCGTGGTCGGCGTCATCGGGCAGGACTCCGCTCCGGATCCAGGACCGGACCTGCTCCATGTGCCCTTCGCACCTGATACCTGTGAACTCGGTGAACATGTCGCTACCGGGCTCCATGGCGTTCGGCCTGACGATCCGGTCGTCCTCGTCGATCCAGACCACAGTGGGAACGTTGGTGATGGCGTAGAGCTCGCTCATCTGGTGTTCCGTGTCGACGAGGACCGGGTATGTGATGTCCTCGGCGAAGGGAGCCACGGCTGCGAGGTTCTCGTCCAGCGCCACGGCGATGACGGTGAAGTTCTCGTCCTCCAGCTCGTCGTGCAGTGCCTGCCACCCGGGCAGGTCGAAGGCGCATCCTCACCACGTGGAGAAGGCGACGAGCAGGCGCCTGGTTCCCGACCACTCAGAGAGCTGGCGCCGGTCGCCCTGCAGGTCGAAGACAGCGGCGTCCGGTGCCCGGCGATCACCCATGGCCTGCTGCCGATGGATGCTCGCCGCTCCGATGGCGACAAGGTGGGCGTCAGCGTCGACGAGCACGGGGCGTCCGAGGGCATCGGCCACGGCGGAAAGGTCGACGCCGTCCGGGTGGTCCAGGCTCGACCGGTCGGGCACTGGAACGCAGACCTCCTTCCGACAGAGGCCCTCGGGCCTGAGGTCCCATCCCAGGATCCACCCCAGGTGTGATGGGTCGACAATCGGGCTGTCGCCATCCCAGGTGACGACCGGCGTGGTGACGTCCTCGGCGAGGATCGTGGTCGTGTCAGCGGTTGCGGTCATCAGGGTTACCCCGGCGCTCTCGGCAGCTTTCGGCAGTACGGGAAACTAGCCCCGATGGCCCGACCACGGCCCTACCGGGGCGGACCCGATGCCCCTTTGGCTCCGGGCCCGGAGGAGACTGCCTGCATGACCCTCACCGATCCATCTCCCATCCACCAGACGATGGCCAGTTGGCTGGCGCACCTAGCGGGCGGGGCCCCCGCCCCCCTCGAGGACCTCCTGCATCCCGACGTGGTCTTCTGGTCGCCGGTGATCTTCGCTCCCCAGCGGGGGAGGGACCTGACCCTCATATACCTGACCGCCGCCTCGCAGGTGTTCCCCGGGGATCCGGAGACCGAGGGGTCAGAGCCATCCGGACCATCCGGCGGCGGATTCCACTACACGAAGACGGTCCTGGACGGCAACCACGCCGTCCTCGAGTTCGAGACCACGATGGGTGGCATCCAGGTGAACGGGGTGGACATCATCACCTGCGACGACAACGGCCTGATCACCGAGTTCAAGGTGATGATCCGCCCCTTCAAGGCGATCGAGGCGGTCCGCGACCGCATGGCGGCGATGCTGGCCTAGTCCCGGTCAGGCGGCCGGGTGGTCGCTGGCTGGGGTTCTTCCGGCGGTCGCAGCAGGCGAAAGAGCAGGGGTCGGCCTGCCGCCAGGGCGGCCAGGTGAGGGTGGAGCCAGATGATGCCCAATAGCCCTGCTGCTGCCATCAGGCCCCCACCGACGACGTCGAGGGGCCAGTGCTCGAGGCGACTCACCCGCGTCCACGAGGTCACTGCTATCAGGAGTTGCATCGCTCCCACGATCCACATGGCTGCCCTGGGCCGAGCATGGCGACGCGCGAGAACAGCGACGGTGCCCAGGACGAGCACGGCGAACACCACGTGTCCGCTCGGGTAGCCACCGTTGCCGAACGAGTATCCGCTCCATTCCACCGTCGGTGTGGGTCGAGGACGCTCAGCGAGGTCTCCCAACCGTGGGAGGCTGGTGCACGTTCCGGCCAGACCCAGCAGCACCGCCGGATATCGACCCCACCGCCACCAAACCAAGAGGAAGATGGCGACGAACACCCCGGGTGCGGCCATGTCGGTGAGCACCGGATCGATGAGATCGGCGAACCGGTCGACGGCAACTGGCGTGTTCTCGTGCATCCAGCGTGCGGTAGCCACCTCTCCTGGAAGAGGTCCGTCGCGTCTGACTGCCAGTGTCAGGGCAGTCGACGAGGCCACCAGTGCGCCAGTAGTGACGCCGTAGCGGCGCGACCGCCGCTGGGTGGGAGCGAGTGATTCGCTCATCTGCGACGGTGATCTTCTGCGGACAGGCCTCGAGTTCGATATCCCCAATTGGGCAAACCCGGGCAGGTCAGACGCCGGGGTGGTTGTCCAGGTAGGTGACCTGCAGGTCGCTGGCGAGGATCGAGCCGAGCATGTCGATCAGGCCGGTCTCAATACGCCATGCGAGGTAGGCCTCGTGGTCGGCCCGGGTGGCGAACTTCTCCCAGAGAACGATGGTGTCCGGGTTGTCTGCGTCGGTGTACACCTCTACGGATTCGCAGCCCTCGAAGGCACGGGTCGCGACTAGGCCCTGGTCGGATCCCAGGATGGCGAGAAGGTCAGCACCTTTGCCTGCCTGGCATGCGAAGAGGGCGTGGACGGTTTGGGACATCTATTTCAACCGTTCGTTTAGGCGTGCCACGAGTAGGCCCGCTGAATGGTGAACTTCACCATGGAGCGGGGCAATCAGTCAAACCGCAGCAGAATCGAAGAGGAGGCTGCAGCAGGTCAGGGCACCCTCGGCCTTGGCCAACTCTGAGGCATCCACTGCTCTTACCGCGAAACCAGCTGCTACTAGGCGATCACCTGTTCGTGGGAAGGCGGCTGCGAAGAGGATCGTGTCGCCGACCCGCAGGACGTTGGCGGCGTTCGGCTCTGACGGGTCTACTTGAATGCAGGTACGTCCCGGAAAGTGATCGGCGACAACCCAGTCGGGGTTGATGATGACGGTGTCTCCGGTGAGGGCGGTAACTGCCGACTTGAGGTGTAGGCAACCGCTGACGTTGACCTCGCCCACGGTGTAGCCGTAGTCGGTGACGATTGCTCGGACCTGGTCCACGGCTTCCGAGTTGCTGCGGCTGGAGATTCCTACGTAGATGTCCTTCCCTACGACGAGCACGTCGCCGCCGTCGAGGATTGCCGGCGCCTGGATGTGTTCTAGTCGACGATGCGGTCTTAGTGCCCTCTCGATGGATTCTCGTTCACCCCGCCTGGAGGTGGCACCCGGTCTGGTGATAATCGCGAACTCGTCTAGGACGATCGCAATGTCCTCCACGAAGACCGAGTCCGGAAAGTTCGGCTCCTCGACAAGACGCTCTATCCGACAGCCGAGGTCTTCCAGTACCTGTTCGTACCGTTTGTGCTGGCTCAGGGCGACTTCGAAATCTATTGGTTGGCGCTTGAGGTGGGTCAACTCACACTGTCCGATTGACGGGCTGACGCCTCTGGTCAGGGCTGTGCGCATCCGGACGACGGTAATTGGCGCCGGGAAGAGAGG
>CAJWFS010000124.1 GCA_913030665.1 uncultured Acidimicrobiaceae bacterium | reverse complement strand
CAAGCGCATGGTCGAACGGCGCAAGCCCCAGGTCTGGACCATCCTGGAGGACGTCGTCAGCGAGCACCCGGTGCTGCTGAACCGTGCTCCCACCCTGCACCGACTGGGTATCCAGGCCTTCGAGCCGGTGCTGGTGGAGGGCAAGGCGATCCGCATCCACCCGCTGGTCTGCGCGGCGTTCAACGCCGACTTCGATGGCGACCAGATGGCCGTCCACCTGCCGCTCTCGTCGGAGGCCCAGGCCGAGGCCAGGGTCCTGATGCTGTCGGCCAACAACGTCCTCAGCCCGGCCCACGGTAGACCGCTGGTGACCCCGACCCAGGACATGGTCATCGGCGCCTACTACCTGACCACCGAGGCCGAGGGACAGGTTGGCGAGGGCAAGGTCTTCCGCAACCTGCACGACCTCCAGTGGGCGGTCGAGAGCGGGGTCGTGCACCTCCACGCCCGCATCCAGTTCAGGTCGGAGGAATACCCGGAGCTCATCGAGACGCCCGCCAACGGCGTCGCCGCCACGTGGCACACGACGACACCGGGTCGGGTCATCTTCAACGCCGCCCTGCCACGCAAGGCCATCATCCCGATCGAGGTCGCTGGCCTGCCGGGCAAGGCGATCACCTTCGTGAACCAGCAGGTTGGCAAGAAGGAACTCGGCTTCATCGTCGACGACCTGGCTCGCCACTACCCCAAGATGGTGGTCGCCGAGTGCCTGGACGACATGAAGGACGTCTGCTTCGAGTACGCCACCCGGTCGGGCCTCACCGTGTCCATCGACGACGTCAAGACTCCGGCCGAGAAGGTCGAGATCCTGGATCGCCACGAGAAGGACGCCGAGAAGGTCGAGGCCCAGTTCCGCCGGGGCGTCATCACCGACGGTGAGCGCCGCCAGAAGGAGGTCGAGATCTGGAACTCGGCCACCTCGGAGGTGACCCAGAAGATGATCAAGGCCCTCGAGGTGGACCCGTCCAACCCAATCGACATGATGGTCAAGTCCGGTGCCCGCGGAAACATGATGCAGGTCCGCCAGATCGCCGGCATGCGTGGCCTCGTGGCCAACCCGCGTGGTGACATGATCCCGCGGCCGATCAAGTCCAACTTCCGCGAGGGCCTGACGATGCTGGAGTACTTCATATCCACGCCGGGCGCCAGGAAGGGCCTGGTCGACACCGCCCTGCGTACAGCCGACTCCGGCTACCTGACCCGCCGCCTGGTCGACGTGTCCCAGGAGCTGATCATCAACGAGGCCGATCCCTTCGAAGCCGAGGGCGCGGTCCGCGGCATCTGGATCGATGGCGTCCGCTCCGACGTGGAGAACCAGCGCTTCTACCTCGAGACACGCCTGTTCAGCCGTACCCTGGCCGACGAGGTCGTGGTCGCCGATCCCGAGGGGAAGGGCATCGTCCACCCCGAGGCCAAGGGCGGTCGACGGGTCCTGGCGGCCGGCACGATCGTTGGCGAGATCGAGATGCTGCTGATGCGGGACGATCCGGAGGTGGACAGGGTCCGCGTACTGTCACCCCTGACCGACGACTCGGCCCGGGGCGTGTCGGCGGCCTGCTACGGCATGTCGCTGGCGACCGGCAAGAACATCGAGGTCGGTGAGGCCGTCGGCGTCATCGCCGCACAGTCGATCGGCGAGCCCGGTACCCAGTTGACCATGCGTACCTTCCACACCGGCGGCGTTGTCGGCAAGGACCTCGCAGGTGGTCTTCCGAGGGTCGTGGAGCTGTTCGAGGCACGGACCCCGAAGGGCAAGGCCACCCTGGCCCGCATTTCCGGTGTGGTCCGTATCGGTGAGGACGAGGGCCGTGGTCGTGAGATCGCCGTGGTTGCCAACGATGGGACCGAGGAGGTCTACACGATCCCCGGGGTGCCCCGTCTGGAGGTCGCCGACGGTGACGAGGTGAAGGCAGGCGATGCCATTGTCGAGGGTCCCCGCGACCCCAAGGAGCTCCTCGAGATCAAGGGTGTCCGCGAGACCCAGCAGTACCTCGTGGAGGAGGTCCAGAAGGTCTACAGGGACCAGGGCGTGTCCATCCACGATAAGCACATCGAGCTCATCGTGAGGCAGATGACCCGGCGTGTGAAGATCAACGATCCCGGCGAGTCGGACTTCCTTCCCGGCGAGCAGGTCGACCAGCGGATGTTCGCCGAGACGAACCGCACCCTCGTTGCAGAGGGACGACGTCCGGCCGAGGGTCGCCCCGAGCTGATGGGAATCACCAAGGCCTCCCTGGCCACCGACTCGTGGCTCTCGGCGGCCTCCTTCCAGGAGACGACCCGTGTGCTCACCGAGGCGGCCATCGAGTGCCGGAGTGACAAGCTCATCGGCCTGAAGGAGAACATCATCATCGGCAAGCTGGTGCCCGCGGGTACCGGCATGGAGGATTACCGACGGGTGGAAACCCACGCGCCGGACTACAAGCCGATGGACTTCTACTCGTCGGTCGACGAGGAGCAGGACCTCGCCGAATGGCTGGCAACCCAACCCGACCAGGGTGAGGACGCCTTCGCAGGCGCCTACGAGGCCGACGTGATCGACCTTGCCAGCGCCATCGGGGCTCCCGGCGACGATGCACCCGAGGCCGTGTAGATGACCGTGTGACGTCAGCACGGCCTGTCGGACACGTTTGTGAGTGGGGGAGACCCGCCCATAGACTCGTGCGTTGGCCGGTGCCGCATCCCGGTCGACCCATCGAAACCACCGTTAATTCTCTCAACGAGGTAGAAGATAAGTGCCCACCATCCAGCAGTTGGTCCGCAAGGGCCGTCAGTCAAAGCGCCGCAAGGAGGCCACACCGGCTCTGAAGGGCGCGCCGCAACGGCGTGGTGTCTGCACCCGCGTCTACACCACCACGCCGAAGAAGCCGAACTCCGCCCTCCGCAAGGTGGCGCGTGTTCGCCTCACCAGCGGTGTCGAGGTGACGGCCTACATCCCGGGCGAGGGTCACAACCTCCAGGAGCACTCGATCGTGCTCGTGCGCGGCGGTCGTGTGAAGGACCTGCCAGGTGTCCGCTACAAGGTGATCCGTGGAACGCTGGACACCTCCGGCGTCAGCCAGCGGCGCCAGGCTCGCAGCCGTTACGGCGCGAAGAAGGAAGGCTGACCGTGCCACGCAAGGGCCCTGCCGTACGTCGTGAAATGACCCCGGACCCCGTCTATCGGTCAACCGCGGTCACCCAGCTGGTCAACAAGGTGCTGCAGCGCGGCAAGCGCTCGACGGCCGAACGCATCGTCTACGCCGCGCTCTCCACGGTCGAGTTGAAGACCGGGAGCGAGCCGGTCGGCACGTTGAAGCGGGCGATCGAGAACGTCCGTCCCCAGTTGGAGGTCCGCAGCCGCCGGGTGGGTGGTGCCACCTACCAGGTGCCGGTCGAGGTTCGCCCCCGACGGGCCAACACCCTCGCCCTGCGCTGGCTGGTCAACTACTCCCGTGACCGTCGTGAGCACACGATGGCTGAGCGGTTGGCCAACGAGATCATGGATGCCTCCAACGGCATCGGGTCCTCGGTCAAGCGCCGTGAGGACCTCCACAAGATGGCCGACGCCAACAAGGCGTTCGCCCACTACCGGTGGTGAGCCGCCCTTCCGGGCACCCCTCCACCTGATCCCGGAAGCCGCGCTCGTCGGTCCGGTCGGTCCAGCCCCTGTGGCCGGTTCGGCAGTCCGACCCGAGCCTGCAGTCCGGAAAGTCCAGCGAAACCGATTCCGAACGAACAGCGAACGACGAGTTACCTCATGGCGAAGCGACACCCACTCCAGAAGACCCGGAACATCGGGATCATGGCCCATATCGACGCCGGCAAGACGACGACGACCGAGCGGATCCTCTACTACACCGGTGTCAACTACAAGATCGGTGAGGTCCACGACGGCGCTGCCACCATGGACTGGATGGAGCAGGAGCA
>CAJWFS010000123.1 GCA_913030665.1 uncultured Acidimicrobiaceae bacterium | reverse complement strand
CCCATCTTCATGACGGCACCGGTGCCGAACTGCTTCTCGATCTGGCCGAGCGCCATGTCCAGCGCCTTGGTGCGTTCGACACCCGCCTCGAGGTCGCCGCCGCTCATCGTCCTGCCGTGCTTCGCCATGGTGTGCTCCGTGTTCTCCGGACCCTCGTGGTCCTGGTCATCTGATTTTGTGTCTGTCGGGGGTGACCTTAGGTAGGGCCTGTGACAACGGGCCCGTATCGAATGACAACAGCGTAATTGCGAACAGGCGTTCGGTGCAAGTACCCGCTTCCAAAAATGTCCCACGGGCCGTGCGGGTACTACCGTCGGCCAAATGGACGAGGACCTGACCGACGCCCGCACCCCGGAAGAGAAGCGTGCCACCCACGCCGGGCAGCACCCCGACCTCCGGGAGCGCCTCGACGCGATGTCGTGGCAGTGCACCCAGGAGGCGGCCACCGAGCGGCCCTTCACCGGCGGGTACTGCGACGAGAAGCGGCCGGGCACCTACGCCTGCGTGGCCTGCGGCGAGGCCCTGTTCACCAGCGAGGACAAGTACGACTCCGAGTGTGGCTGGCCCAGCTTCACCACGCCGATGGACGATGCGCCGGTGGACCACCGGACCGACACCAGCCACGGGATGTCCCGCACCGAGACCACCTGTGGTTCCTGTGGCGCCCACCTGGGCCACGTCTTCGATGACGGCCCCGGACCGTCAGGCGACCGCTACTGCATCAACTCGGCCTGCCTGGTCCTGGAGGAACGCATCGGAGGCTGACCCTCTCCCAGCGTCTACCCGTAGGAGCCTGCCGGTAGGCGTCCACGGACTCGCGCCCGAGCGCCCCGGTGACCCAGGTCAACCGGCCAGCGAGAACCGTTCCAGCACGTCGTAGACGGCGCCACCGGGCAGGGTCCGGCTCCGGACCAGGACCACCTCCTCCACGGAGAACGCCGCCGAGACCGCCGCCCCGACGGCCCCCGGCGGCGGCCCCTCCCGGAACCGGCACAACGTGAGGTGACCGACGAACGGACGGTCCTCGGGCAGCTCCCCAACCCCGATCGTGGCAGCCACGACCGCAGCGGCCAGCCGGTCCAGGCCAGCCACTGGAACCACCAGCACGGTGTCGCCCAGCAGGCGGGTGGCCGGGCCCGCCACAGCCTCGGCGGGAGCAGCCACCAGAGCGGCCAGGGCAGTGGCGGCTGCATCAGGATCGGCCTCGCCCAGAAACCGCAGCGTCACGTGCCACTGGTCGGTGGACAGCCACCGCACCCCCGGGGCCTCCGGACGGGGCAGGCGATCGATGGCAGCGACGGCCGCCGCCGACGGCCGGGCGGCAACGAAAAGGCGCATGGCCGCCGAACCGCGACCCTCAGGCGTCGCGTCGTGCCAACAGGCGCAGGCGCAGGGCGTTGAGCACAGTGATCACGGTGAACTGCCGGATCCGGGTGCGGTCGAACGGCCAGCGTGTCCGCACCGCGTCCACCACCCCGTCCACGCAGGTGGCCATCCACACCGTGCCGGGCTCCTCGCCCTCCTGAGGGTCCGGTCCCGCCACGCCGGTGACCGCCACCGACACGTCGGCCCCCAGCACCCCACACACGTTGGCCGCCATGGCTGTCACCGCCGCCTCGCACACCACCGACCCATCGGGCACCCCCAGCAGCGACCGCTTGACGTCACCGTCGTAGGCCACGACAGAACCCACGAAGGCCCGGCTGGAACCCGGCACGTCGGTCAGGCGTGACCCGATCATCCCGCCGGTCAACGACTCCGCCGTCGCCATCCGCAGTCCCTGTTCGATCAGCAGGTCCAACACGACCGACTCCATCGTCTGGTCGTCGACCCCGAACACGATCGGCCCCACGATGGCCCTCACCCGGACCTCCTCCTCGGCCAGCAGGTCGTCGACCTCGGCGTCGGACGGCGCCTTGGCGGTGATCCGGACCTTCAGGCCCTCCATCCCACTGGCCAGGAATGCAATGGTCGGACCACCCACGGCGTCGAGGCGTTCAATCTCCGCAGCCAGGTCCTCGGCCAGGCCCGACTCCGATCGCCCCCAGGTGCGAAGCGTGCGCGACCGGATGACGCTGGAGATGCCCGCCCGACGCTTCAGGTCCGAGAGGATCGTGCCCTCCAGCATCTGCTTCATCTCCCACGGCACGCCGGGCACCGCGTAGATCACCTTCGAGCTGTCGTCGCCACCGCCACCCACCGGACAGACCAGGCCGGGTGCGGTCCCGGGCATCTCGGCGATCGTGTGCGAACCGACGGGCACATCGGCCTGGCGCAGGTTGCTGGCCGGCATGGGCCGCCCCCTGCCACCGAACACCGCCTCGATCCTGACCACCACATCGGCGTCCCTGATCAGCTCCACGCCCAGCACATCGGCCAGCACCTCACGTGTGATGTCGTCCTGGGTGGGCCCCAGCCCCCCGGTGACGATTACCGCGTCGGATCGGTCCAACGCATCAGAGAAGGCGACCCGCATCCGCTCGCGGTTGTCGCCCACCGCCGTGTGCCTGAGGCAGTCGATCCCGGCCAGGGCCAGGCGCTCGCCTATCCACGAGGAGTTCGTGTCCACGATCTGGCCCAGCAGCAGCTCGGTGCCCACGGCGACGATCTCACAACGCACGATCCACTCCCCTTCTACCCGCCGACCCTCAGGCCGACTTGGAACCGGTGGTGCTGGTGGCCCGGCCACCATCCACCAGGTACTGGGCACCCGTCACAAGGGTGAAGGCGACCGCCAACCAGAGGCCGGCCTGGACCACCAGGTCGGCGTCCTCCAACGGCGGCAGCACAGCCATCAGCAGCGCCACCCCCTGCACGATGGTCTTCCACTTCGCCGACCTCCGGGCCGGCACCGCCAGGCCCTGGCGGGCGAACCACAGGCGGTAACCGGTGATGGCCGCCTCTCGGACCGTGAGCAGCACGACCGGCAGCCATGCGTAGCGACCGACCATCGCCAGGCTCACCCCGACCCCAATCACCACCACCTTGTCGGCCAGCGGATCCAGGAATGCACCCCAACGGCTGACCGTGCCGCGGCGTCGGGCCAGGACCCCGTCGAAGTAATCGGTCGAGGCGAGCACCAGTCCCAGGACGAAACCGGCCCAGGTGACGCCGCCGCGGTCCTCGGCACCCAGGACCAGGGCGAACAGCACCGGTGCCAGCAGCAGCCGGGAGAGGGTCACCAGGTTCGCCGGCGAGACGACGGTGCGGAGGTGCTTCACGCCGCCGCCAGGTCCGGCCCGATGGCACCCGTCACCGTCAGGTCGGCGAACCGGCCTGTCGGGAGGTCCGAGGGGACCGTGACGATCCCGTCGATCTCCGGCGCCTCCCTGTGGGTCCGGCCGACCCCCGGCTCGTCCACCAGCACCGAAACCCGCCGCCCTATGAGGGCATCCCGACGGGCAGCCGTGATGCGGTCCTGCATTTCGCCCAGCTCGTGGAGCCGCTCGGCAGCCAGGCTGGGATCCACACCGCCGTCCAGAGTGGTGGCGTACGTCCCCTCCTCCTCGCTGTAGGCGAAGAACCCGCACCAGTCGAGGTCGGCAGCGGCGACGAAGTCCAGCAGGGCGTCGTGGTCCTCCTCGGTCTCACCCGGATAACCGACGATGAAGTTGGACCGGAAGGCCGCATCGGGCTCGACGGACCGGATGTGGTCGATCCGCTCCAGGAACCGGTCGCCATCGCCCCAGCGCCGCATCCGACGCATCAACGGCGGCGATACATGCTGGAGGGACAGGTCGAAGTACGGCACGTCTGTCGCACATATCGTTTCGACCAGCCGGTCGTTCAGGTCCGACGGGTACAGGTAGAGAAGCCGCACGCGGTCCACCCGGCCAGCCACCGCCTCTACGAGTGGCACGATGGCCTTCTCGCCCGCGCCCTGGTCGCGGCCGTAGGCGGCAAGGTCCTGGGCCACCAGGACCACCTCCCTGACGTCCAGGGCATCCACCTCGTCCAGGATGGACT
>CAJWFS010000122.1 GCA_913030665.1 uncultured Acidimicrobiaceae bacterium | reverse complement strand
CCTGTTGAACCGCCACGCCGCTGAGCGCCCTGGCGACCACGACCCTGGTGACGCCGATCCTGTCCGGGTGCGGCCTCGGATGGTGAGGACGGCGCAGTGGGTGCCGGAGCTGCGACCGCCGGGGGGGACAGTTCGCGGATCCGGTCCAGGTCCGGAGTGCCGACAGGCTCGTCGATTCCGATGTCGCGCTGGAGTCGACGGACGTCCTTGCGCTGCTCGGGTTGGATAAGCGAGATGACCACGCCGTCCCTGCCGGCGCGGGCCGTCCGCCCGGAACGATGCACGTAGGCCTTGTGGTCCTCAGGCGGGTCGTAGTGCACCACGGCGGCTACACCGTCCACGTGGATTCCGCGGGCCGCCACGTCGGTGGCCACCAAGGCGTGGACCCGGCCGCCCATGAAGTCGGCCAGGGCGCGGGTGCGCTGGCTCTGGCTGCGTCCACCGTGGATGGCCGCAGCCCGGACCTCGTTTCGTGCCAACTGCTTGGCCAGGCGATCGGCGCCGTGGCGGGTGCGACAGAAGATGATCGCCGGCCAGGCTGCACCGATCGCGTTTGCTGTCAGCTCGACCCGGTCGTGGCGGTCCACGGTCCAGAACAGGTGGGTGGCAGCAGTTATGTCAGGGGTCTCGTCGCCAACCTCGTGGCGGACCGGATCGGTCTGGTGGTCCCGGGTGAGCTTGGCGACGTCGCCGTCCAGGGTGGCCGAAAACAGCAAAGTCTGGCGCTGGTCGGCGGTCTTGTTCAGGAGCCGGCGTACAGCCGGCATGAAGCCCATGTCAGCCATGCGGTCGGCTTCGTCGAGCACTACCTGGACCACTGCGTCGAGCTTCAGGGCTCCCTGGTCGAGGAGGTCCTCGAGGCGTCCGGGACAGGCCACGAGGATTTCCACACCCTCGCGGAGGGCCTTGAGCTGTGGGCCGTATCCGACGCCCCCGTAGACCACGCCGATGCGGACCTTTCCGGCGAAGGTACGTAGTTCAATACAGATCTGCTCGGCGAGTTCCCTGGTGGGGGCCAGCACGAGGGCCCGGGGTCGACGGGGCTCGGCCCGCTCGACGGTGGCCACCAGGGGAATGCCGAAGGCCAGTGTCTTGCCTGAACCGGTCGGTGCCCGGCCGCAGATGTCACGGCCATCCAGTGCGTCGGTGATGGTTGCCGCCTGGATGGCGAAGGGTTCGATGATGCCGCGGGCCTCGAGCGCGCGGGTGATGGAATCGGGTACGCCCAGATGGGCGAAGGTGGTGGACATTGGATCTCCAGTCCCGCTCGTTGGCGGGTGGATCAGGGTTCGCGTCGCCTCAGCGAATGGGCGGAGGTCGGGATTCGGACTTGGGTGGTTCACGTTGACCGGAAGAACCAGTGCCCGTCTGCGAACCCACCGGCAAGGAACCTCACCGGAGCAGTCACAATGCTACAGGTGGGTGCCGGTGGTCCTGCATAACGTGACCGTTGTCACCCACCCGGGCTGTAAGTCTGGGAGGGGATTGCCCCGGCCCGTTGGGTGTCGGATTGTCTCGGGTGTGGGGAACAGGACGGAAAACGCGGAAGAACCCGCCCCGAGGGCGGGTTCTTCGCTTGGGCCGGGCTGGGGTCTCGGTGCTAGCGAGGCCAGATCGACCGATTCAGACCTTGCGGACGCCCAGGGCCTCGGGACCCTTTCGGCCTGGGCCGACCTCGAACTCGACGTTCTGGCCTTCGTCGAGGCTGCGGTAGCCCTCGCCTTCGATGTTGGAGTAGTGGACGAAGACGTCTTCGCCACCGGTTACGGAGATGAATCCGTAGCCCTTTTCGCTGTTGAAGAATTTTACGGTGCCGGTAGGCATGTTTCTGTATCGCTTTCGTTAGATAAATACCGGGTCACTTCAACCCGGTACGAGAAAGCCTACGGTGGCCTGTGGATTACCGGTCACCCGCTACGGGATGGTCGGCTGGGTCACGCCTCGCCCTCACCCGGCAGTGATCACCTTGTCAGAGTCATCCGAGATGGCGAGATCGTCGAGGAAGGCATGTGCCTGGAATTCCTCCATGGCCGGAAGGGTTCGGTCCAGGATCTTTCCCCTGTGCTGCATCGCTGCCGTGGTGGTCTCCAGATCGGCTGGCCAGGTGCAGCGGGTGTTGCACCCGCACGTGTTGGTGCTCCCGGGGTCAACGCCAGGGGGAGACGGCCTTCTCGGCGATTGGGAAGATCGCCTCCCGGTCGGCCTCCTCGACCGCACCGGTTCGCTCCTCCGGGGTGAGAGGCTCGTACCGGCTGGCGGCCCAGATGGCCCGCCGGGCGGTGGCCGGGTCGCTGGGTGTGCAGAAGGCGTGGACGCCGGGTGTCGACAGGGCGAACCGGACACCATGTTCTATGGCGTCGTCCGTCCGATGTGGTTCGTACCAGCTGATGGCGTCAGGGGTCCGGTCGCCCCACGGGCGCCATGCGACAGCCTTGATGGCCATCACGCCGACATCCCGCTCAGCGCACTCGGCGAGCAGGGCATCGACGTCGGCCCGGTAGCCGGTGTCGGCCCAGACCGCCGGGTACACGGGGAACATGACGGTGTCCAGGTCGTAACGCCGAATCGCCTCCAGGTGGGCGCGCGGGGCACCCAGATCGTGGCCGGTGACCCCGACGAACTTCGTGAGGCCCCTGTCGCGCGCCTCCAGGATGACCTTGAACGCCTCGTCGCGTTGGTCCAGGACCTCCAGCGACGTGACGCCGTGGGCCTGGTAGAGGTCCAGTTTGTCCACTTGGAGTCGTTCCAGGCTCCGGTCCAGGCGACGCAGGGCCCAGTCCCGTTCGGTCTCGGCGGTCTTGCATGCCAGGAAGAGGCGCTGGCGGATGGCCTTCAGGTGCGGGCCCACGGCCCGCTCCGCCGATCCGTATCCGGGGGCGACGTCCAGGTGATTGACGCCGGCGTCCAGGGCCTCGTGGAGAAGGCCCCCGGCCTCCTCCGGCGAGTCCATGGCGAACGCCGCGCCACCCAGGATGGCGATGCTGGAATTGTGGCCGGTTCGGCCGAGGCGTCGGGTCTGCACGTCGTCGACCGTAGCAACGCAACCACCCGGGGCATGGAAGGCCATGCTCCATGGCCTCCGTCGCTATCTGGAGGATTCCGACGCCTGACCGACACGGGTATTCAGGGCGGCAGCACAGCCAACGTGACAGGAGAGCTCCAGGGCCACCGTCCATCTGGGACGACTACCGTCGGGTTATGGCGATGAGGCTCAGACAGGTGGTGCTGGTGGCCTGCGACCTGGACCGGGTCGAGGCTGAGATCGTGGAGGGCCTGGCCGTTGAGGCGTGCGTCCACGACCTTGGCGTCGGGCAGTTCGGCCTCCGCAACGTCCTGTTCCCCGTAGGTGACAGCCTGCTAGAGGTGGTCTCGCCCGTGGAGGACGGGACGGCGGCGGGACGACACCTGGTCCGACGGGGCGGCGACGGCGGCTACATGGTCATCCTGCAGACCGACGACCTGGATGGGTTCGGCGACCGACTCGGGGAGTTGGGGGTCCGGGTGGTGCTAGAGGCAAGCATGCCCGGTATCCGCGGCCTCCACCTGCACCCCAGAGACGTTGGTGGCGCCATCCTGTCGGTGGACGAGACCGACGACTGGACAGACTGGCCATGGGCCGGCCCCGACTGGCGGGAGCATCGCTGGACCGGGTCGGCCAGCGGAATCGTGGCTGTGGAGATCCAGGCCGACGACCCGGCCGCGATGGCAGGCCGCTGGGGCGAGGTGCTGGGACGCCCGGTTGAGGAAACGGTGGTTGCCCTGGACGGGGGAGAGGTCCGCTTCCTGCCGGTTCTGGACGATCGTGGTGAGGGGCTGGCAGGCATGGAGGTGCGTGCCCACCGGCACGCCGACCTGGAGATCGGCGGGGTTCGCTTCGCCCTCCGCCCGGCCTGAGGTGGGCTGGAGGAAGGGCCTGCCTGGAAGGAGTTTCGGCGTCAGGCGTCAAGGACCTGTCGGATACGGGCGATGTGGTCGGGGCCGATCTCGCAGCAACCCCCGACGACCTCGGCGCCCATGTCGACCCACTGCATGACGGCCCTCGTATAGGGGTCGATCCCCATGTCGGTCCGGGCCCCCGGAAGCGGGCTGCCGTCCCGGCC
>CAJWFS010000121.1 GCA_913030665.1 uncultured Acidimicrobiaceae bacterium | reverse complement strand
ACTGCTGGCCGACAGCGGTGCCGCCGTCCTCTTCGAGACCCCGAAGCCGGGGTTCCTCCAGTCGTGGCTGCCGCTGCTGCTACCTGTCGGCATGATCATCCTGTTCTTCTGGTGGATCCAGCGCCGGGCCCAGGGCCAGATGGGCGGAATGATGTCGATAGGCCGGTCGCGGGCCAAGACCTACTCGTCGGAACGCCCCGGCACGACGTTCGACGACGTGGCCGGCTACGAGGGCGTGAAGCTGGAGATCCGCGAGGTCGTGGACTTCCTGAAGGACACCGAGAAGTTCTCCGAGATCGGCGCCCGCGTCCCCAAGGGCGTGCTGCTGGTCGGACCTCCGGGAACAGGCAAGACGCTCATCGCCAGGGCCGTGGCCGGCGAGGCCGGGGTGCCGTTCCTCTCGGTCACCGGTTCCGACTTCATGGAGATGTTCGTGGGCGTGGGGGCCAGCAGGGTCCGCGACCTGTTCGAGACGGCACGCAAGATGGGCAGGGCCATCATCTTCATCGACGAGGTCGACTCGGTCGGACGCAAGCGCGGCGCCGGCATGGGCGGCGGGCACGACGAGCGGGAGCAGACGCTGAACCAGATGCTGTCGGAGATGGACGGCTTCGAGTCCAGCGAGGGCATCGTGATGATCGCTGCCACCAACCGACCGGACATCCTGGATCCTGCCCTGCTGCGGCCGGGCCGGTTCGACCGCCAGGTGGTCGTGCCGCTCCCCGAACTGGACGACCGTCGAAAGATCCTGGACGTCCACGTCAAGGGTAAGCGGATGGGCGACGACGTCGACCTGGACCTGCTCGCACGCGGCACGCCCGGCATGAGCGGTGCCGACCTGGCCAACCTCGTGAACGAAGCCGCCCTGATCGCGGTCCGCACCGGCGAGGACTCCATCCAGGCCGACCACTTCGAGCAGGCCAGGGATCGCACCCTCATGGGCCAGAAGCGTGAGTCGCTGGCCCTCTCGGCGGACGAGAAGGAGGCCATCGCCTACCACGAGGCGGGCCATGCCCTCTGTGCCTCCGTGCTTCCCACCGCCGACCCCCTGCACAAGGTGACGATCATCCCCAGCGGCATGGCTCTCGGCATGACCATGCAGCTGCCGGAGGAGGAGCGGCACCTCTACCGGCAGGACTTCATCGAGGACTCGCTCGTCGTTAGCCTCGGCGGGCGGATGGCCGAGGAGCTCGTATTCGGCGTCGCCTCCACCGGCGCCAGCAACGACCTGGTCGGCGCCACCGAGCTGGCCCGCAAGATGGTCCGGGAATGGGGCATGAGCGAGAGCGTCGGCCCGATGGCCTGGAGTAGCAGGGGCCAGGTATTCCTGGGAGACGACATCCTCTCCAGTCGTGAGTACAGCGACCACACGGCCCAGCTGGTCGACGAGGAGGTCCAGCGGATCCTCATCGACCAGGAGTCGCGCTGCCGTGCCCTGCTCACGGAACATCGCAATGCCCTAAACCTGATCGCCCGGGCGCTCCTCGAGCACGAGACGATCAGCGGAGCAGAGGTGGGCCGCCTGATCGAGGTCGCAGCCGACCCCGACTCTGAACCGGGGACCGGCTCGGAGACTGGTTCTGGCTCTGATCAAGCGTCCGACTCTGGCTCTGGGAACAACTCCGGCTCGGGTCCAGCCGCCGCCACGGCCGCGGCGAACGACGATCCGCCGGACATGGCGACGCCGGCTGCCGTCAGCGACCCGGCAAGCACCGACTGACCGGTCCGTACATGGACCGCCTGCTCCTCCTCGTCGTGGTCGCCACAGTGGCCGGCACCCTGGCCCACCTGGTGCAGCGCCGACGACCGGATGCGCCGGTCCGCACCGGCTGGTCGGTCCCCCAGCAACTGGATCGGCGGGACTTCGACCGACCCGATGCCCCCTGGCTGGTAGCGGTCTTCACGTCGGCCAGGTGCGAGACGTGCAGCTCAGTGGTGGAGGTGGCCGGGCCACTGGAGAGCGAGGCGGTGGCATTCCACGAGGTTGAGGCCGGTGCCCGGAAGGACCTGCACGACCGGTACGCCGTGGAGGCGGTTCCGATGGTGCTCCTGGTGGACGCCGTCGGCGTGGTCCGCAGCCACCACCTGGGACCGGTGTCAGCCACCCACCTGTGGGGAAGCCTCGCCGAGCTCCGCCAACCCGGTTGCACCCCGGACGGCTGCAGCGCCGGCGACTGACCTAGCCGGACTCCGGCCACTCCTCGGTGCCGGCCACAGCCACCGCCACACCAGCCGTCGACCCGGACGACGACGACTCCCGGACGGACGCCACGACCCCCGAGGTGGATTCCACCGCCAGGATCACAGGTCCGCCCGCCCCCAGCGGGAAGACGACCTGGGACCCGGGGTCCAGTTCGACGACGGCGGGAAGTCCCTCTGGGGCCCGACCGGCCAGCACCTTCACCTCGATGGTGGCGATGCTGGAACCGGACGGGTTGGCAACCGCCAGGATGTCCCCGCTGCTACCGAACCTCTCCCCCAGGTCGACCAGCCAACCGCGTGCCGCCACCGCCGTCAGGGGCCGAACAGCCAGGTCGGGTACATCCGCCCTGCCACCAACCGGCTGGTCATCCGTTCGAGGGTCGCCGGTAACCGCTCCCCGGCGTACCAGCGAAGCTGCCACGGGCTGGTCGTCCAGCGTCCGGACCTCGATGCCGAACGTTCCCACACCGTCCAGCCGCCCGTCGCCCAGGCCGACCACGTGGCGCTGGCCGGCACGCAGCACCACGGGCCAGGGCTCCACGAACCCGTCAGATAGCGACGTCCGGGCCACGACCTCCAGCTCGATGGTCTCCTCTCCGGGGTTCAGCACCACAACCGACAGGTCGCCCCCCGACCCGCCGACCGGGCCGACGCCGGCCACGAAGAGCCGTGACCGTGCCTCCGGCAGCCCGGGTGCCAGGTCCAGCCCACGGATGCCGGTGGGGCCATCGCCGTTGGCCAGCTGCAGACGCGCCGCCACCACCTGGCCGACGCGCACCCTGACGAGGGCCGAGACCACCGAGGAGTCCGAGATCCGCTCCGTCACGTCGTAGGCGACCATCGAGCGGCCGGCGACGACCATTCCCTGGGAGTCGAGGGTCTCGCGGCGACCGATGTCGCCCACGAATCGCAGGTCGACGACCGCCGAGGCCGGGAACGGATTGTGGAGGAGCAGCCACACCCGGTTCCCCGGCCGGGTGGTGGTGGACCACGGCACCAGCCAGGTGCCCGAGGTCCGGGTCAGGCATGGACGTTGGTCCACGCCGTCGCCCTGCACGCGCTGCCCGACGACGACGGCCCCGCCGGGCACCTCGACGGTCACGGCGGCGAATGTCGAACCGGGCACGAATCGGCCGGGTCGGATCTCCAACCTGTCGCCGGCATCCAGGCGGAAGGCCCGCTCCACGACGCGACCCCGGTCGTCCACCACGATCACCCGACCGTCCACCGGGCCGGCGGCGATGCTCGCCACCTGGACGGACCGGTCCTGGATCCCGTCCAGGGCGCTGGTGGGGCCAATGCAGAACCAGAGGTCGGAGGACTCCCCCGCCAGGGACATGGCTGTCCGGGCCACGGCCGGCGGCGCCTCCGCATCACCGTCCGGGGATTCCGCCCCCAGCGTCAGCGCCACGGCCAGCAGCGCCACGAGCAGGACCAGGGCCGGTGCGCGATGGGCGTTCACGGCCGGTCTTCCCGACCATCCGGACCGTTGGCGGGGATTTCGCCGTAGGCATCGGCTATTGGAAGGGCTCCCGTTCGGCTGGCCCGGCCGACGCGGCCCTCACGTGCGGTACGCGCCCAACTGGCCAGCAGCAGGACCACCCCCACCAGGAGGACCTGGACCGTTCGACGACCCCGGGAGCCCGACCCGTCCAGCTCCAGTACCCCGACCGTGCCCCTGGCCACCCGTACCGAAGGATGGGCCGCCGCGGCCCCGGAGTCGTCGGAGACCACGATCGACTGCCGGTCGCCGTCCACGATGAACCCCCAGGCGCCGTCAGGGCCGATGGCCCAGCGCAACGAGCCGTCCGCCGATGCCGTCAGGACACGACGGTCAAAGGCCTCCCGGGTCACGGTGACAGGTACCGCCCGACGGTTCCGGTCACGCACCACGGCCAGCGGCGCCTCCACGACGGTGCTGCGGTAGACGGTCACCGCCCGGTTGATGCCCTCCATGCGCTCGAGGTCCAGCTGGCGTGACATGGCCCCTGCGAGGAGGTCCGGCACCGCCACCTCACGCGCCGGCTGGGGCACGGGAGCGGAGCGCTCCACCAGCACCACCCAGCCCACTCCCCACGTCGCCAGCCGGGCCCCGAG
>CAJWFS010000120.1 GCA_913030665.1 uncultured Acidimicrobiaceae bacterium | reverse complement strand
TGATCGAACCGGGAATGCGCAAGTGCGACCTGGTTGCCGAGATCTACGCCACCGGTATCTCCGGAACCGAGGATTTCGGGGGCGACTACCCGGCCTTCGTGCCGATACTGGCCACCGGGGCCGATGCCTCGGCACCTCATCTCACCTGGGATGACAAGCCGCTACTCAGCGGCGAGGGAACGTTCTTCGAGATCGCCGGGGCGCATCGCCGCTACCAGTTACCGCTCTGCCGGACCGTGTTCCTGGGCGAGCCGCCCTCCGACATGCGTCGGGCCGAGAGGGCGGTGCTGGAGGGTCTGGACGCCGGGCTGGATGCGGCGAGGGCTGGCAACCGTGCCTGTGACGTGGCCAGAGCTTTCTTCTCCACCATGGAACGCGCCGGATTCCACAAGGAGGGGCGTTGCGGCTACCCGATCGGCATCAGCTACCCGCCCGACTGGGGGGAGCGCACCATCTCGTTCCGCGAGACCGACGAGACGGTGCTGGAGCCCGGAATGACCTTCCACTTCATGCCGGGCCTCTGGATGGACACGTGGGGCCTTGAGATCACCGAGAGCCTGGTCATCACCGAGGACGGGCCCGGCGAGCCACTGGCCGACGTTGAGCGCGGCATCGTCGTGAAGGCCTGAGGATGGGTGTGCCACCGCCACTCGACCTGCGGGACCCGGGACTCCTGGACGAGGCGCTTGGGATTCTCGACGTCCTGATCGCCTACGACACGATCGCCCTCACCCCGAACCTGGACCTGATCCATGACTGCCGGGACCGGCTCGAGTCGCTCGGTGCCACCGTGGTCCTGACGCATGACGAGACGGGCACGAAGGCCAACCTGTTCGCCACGATCGGACCCGACGTGGCCGGAGGGGTGGTGCTGTCGGGCCATTCGGATGTGGTGCCGGTGGATGCCGCCGACTGGACGACGCCGCCGTTCAGCGCAGATCGCAGGGATGGCCGGGTCTACGGGCGGGGCACGGCTGACATGAAGGGGTTCATCTCCTGCGTACTGGCGATGGCCCCCGCCTTCGCCGAACTGGACCTGGAGCGGCCGATCCACGTGGCGCTCACCTTCGACGAGGAGGACGGCTTCCACGGGGCGCCGATCCTCCTGGCTGACCTCGTGGCCAGCGGGGTGAGACCTGCCGCGGCCATCATCGGCGAACCCACCGGCCTGCGGACCGTCGGCGCCCACAAGGGCTGCTACGAGTACCGGACCACCATCACCGGCCTGGACGGGCACAGCTCGGAGCCCGCCAGGGCGGTCAACGCCGTGCACCATGCCAGCCGTTGGATCAGCGGTCTGATGGGTCTGGCCGACGAGCTGTCCACACGGGCGCCCGACCCCAGCCCGTACAGCCCACCGTCGACGACGTTCAACGTGGGCACCATCGACGGGGGCCAGGGCCGTTGCGTGGTGGCCAACCGCTGTGCATTCGACTGGGAGATGCGACCCGTCCTGCGGGACGACGCCGACTTCGTGAAGGCCCGCATGGCCGACGTGGAGGCCGGGCTACTGGCCGAGATGCGCGCCGTGCACCCTGGAGCATCCATCCATACCGAGGTGGTGTGCGAGGTGGACGGCCTGGAGTGGCTTGAGACCTCCCCGGCGCTTGACCTCATGCGGGTGCTGCTGGCCGACGAGGTGTCGGCCAACGGTGGTGACCTCCCGGTGGACGTCGTCTCGTACGGCACGGAGGCCGGCCTGTTTCAGGCGGCCGGGATTCCAGCCGTGCTCTGGGGGCCTGGCGACATCGGTGTGGCGCACCGTCCCGACGAGTACGTCGCGGTCGCCGACCTCGAGATATGTCTGGGGATGCTTTCCCGCCTCGGCGACCACATGTCTCGTTGAGGGACGAGTCGCTGAGGTGATGGAGGGACCGTTACTGGGTTCCGACGAGGCCTCGGCGTTCCACGCCGACGGGTTCGTTCCGGTCACCCGCTTGATTCCCGACGACGTGGTGGCCCCGCTGCGCGAACGGTTCGACCGGATCTTTCGCGGCGAGTTCGAGACCGGCATCGCGCCGGACGAGGTCAACTGGCAGGAGGGGAGCGGTGACCCGACCCTGACCCGTCAGGTCTGCAACGGGTGGCGTGCCGACCACCTGGTGGCGTCGATAGTGCTCTCGCCTGTTCTAGGCCATGCACTGGCTGCTCTGGCCGGTTGGTCCGGCGCCCGGATCATCCAGGACAACCTGTTGTGGAAGCCACCGGGTGCCCGGTCGGTGGGCTTCCACCGGGACAACGCCTATCTCGCCTGGTACCGACCGCAGGAAATGGTGACCTGCTGGATCGCCCTGGACGCGACCTCGGCGGATGGCGGGACGGTCGAGTTCGCCCGTGGCTCGCACCGTTGGGCGACCGGAGACGATCCGCCGATGGAGTTCCACGCGCCTGTGGACCATCGGGCGCCGATGGAGGCGGCGGCTGCCTCCGAAGGGGTGGTTCCGGACCAGGTTCCGGTCGAGGTGCCGGCGGGGGGCGGGTCCTTCCACCATGGTTGGACATGGCACGGCTCTGGTCCGAATCTGTCCGACGTGCACCGCCGTGTCCTGGTGCTGCACTGCGCCAGCAGCGGGGCCCGGTTCAACCGCGAGGGCTTCGGCGTCGGCAACGGGCCCGTCTACAGCCGCTACGCGCACGACGGTGACGACGTGATGGACGAGGCCCACTTCCCGATCCTCTGGCGCGACGACGGCTACCGAACCCCCGGTCTAGACAGTCTCACGGATCCGTTATAGGCTCTCACTCTCAGTGGTAGGGCTCGTGTGGACGGGTCGGACCGGACGTCCAGGGCCGAACCGGCCGGGCAGGAACCAGGAGAACACCGATGACCCGCATGACCCCCAGCGAGGCCTTCGTCGAGACGTTGGTGGCCAACGGCGTCGACACCATCTTCGGCATCATGGGATCGGCCTTCATGGATGCCATGGACATCTTCGCCCCGGCCGGCATCACCCTCGTGCCGGTCGTGCACGAACAGGGCGCCGGCCACATGGCCGACGGCTACGCACGGGTGAGCGGCCGACACGGTGTGGTCATAGGCCAGAACGGCCCCGGGATCTCGAACTGCGTGACGGCCATCGCCGGTGCCTTCTGGGCCCACAGCCCGGTGGTCATGATCACCCCTGAGACCGGGACCATGGGCCAGGGCCTGGGCGGCTTCCAGGAGGCCAACCAGCTCCCGATGTTCCAGGAGTTCGTGAAGTACCAGGGCCATGTCGCCAACGAGCACCGGATGGCCGAGATCACCGCCCGCTGCTTCGACCGAGCCATGTCGGAGATCGGCCCCACCCAGCTGAACATCCCCCGTGACCGCTTCTACGGCGAGATCGACGTCGAGATCGCCGAGCCGATGGTGCTGGACCGCGGTCCCGGTGGCGACGCCAGCCTCGACGAGGCGGCCGACCTGCTGGCCTCTGCCGAGTTCCCGGTCATGGTCTCCGGCGGCGGCGTGGTGATGGGAGACGCGGTGGCCGACGCCATTGCCCTGGCCGAGCGTCTGGGCTGCCCGGTGGTCAACAGCTACCTGCACAACGACTCGTTCCCCGCCAGCCACCCACAGTGGTGCGGACCGCTGGGCTACCAGGGTTCCAAGGCGGCCATGAAGCTAATCGCCCGCGCCGACGTGGTCCTGGCTCTGGGCACCCGGCTGGGTCCGTTCGGCACCCTGCCCCAACACGACATGGACTACTGGCCGGCAAACGCCAGGATCATCCAGGTGGACGCCGACCACAAGATGCTGGGCCTAGTCAAGAAGATCTCCGTCGGCATCTGCGGTGATGCCGGAGCAGCCGCCAGGGCCCTCAGCGACCGCCTCTCCACCCGGACCCTGGCCTGTGACACCACCCGCGACGAGCGGGCCCGGGCCACCGCAGACGAGAAGCAGGCCTGGGAGGACGAGCTGGACGAGTGGACCCACGAGGTCGACGACTTCAGCATCGAGATGATCAAGGAATCCATCGACGAGGAGGGCAACTGGCTGCACCCCCGCCAGGTGCTCCGCGAGCTCGAGAAGGCCATGCCCGCCCGTGTGATGGTCTCCACCGACATCGGCAACATCAACTCGGTGGCCAACAGCTACCTGCGCTTCGAGGAGCCCCGCTCCTTCTTCGCAGCCATGAGTTGGGGAAACTGCGGCTACGCCCTACCTACCATCATCGGTGCCAAGGCGGCGGCACCCGACCGACCGGCCGTCTCGTATGCGGGCGATGGCGCATGGGCAATGAGCATGGTGGAGACCATGACGGCCGTTCGCCACGGCATCCCCATCACGGCGGTGGTGTTCCACAACCGCCAGTGGGGCGCCGAGAAGAAGAACCAGGTCGACTTCTACG
>CAJWFS010000119.1 GCA_913030665.1 uncultured Acidimicrobiaceae bacterium | reverse complement strand
ACAGCTGGGACCACTTCCCGGATCCGGTCAACCCGAAGGCATTCCTGATCCTGATTCTGATCCTCGAGACGGGGATGATCGGCACCTTCATGGCCCAGGACCTGGTGCTCTTCTTCGTGTTCTTCGAGGTCGTGCTGCTCCCGATGTTCTTCATGATCGCCGTGTGGGGCGGCGAGGACCGGCGCTACGCATCCCTGAAGTTCTTCCTGTACACCCTGTTCGGCTCGGCACTCATGCTGGTCAGCTTCCTCGCCCTGTTCTTCCTGACGGGCGCGGACACGTTCTCCTTCGCAGGCCTCTCCGATGCGGTGGCCGCCGGCGGGGTGTCGCGCACCGCCCAGCTTTGGATCTTCGGCGGCATGTTCCTGGGCTTTGCCATCAAGGTGCCGATGTTCCCGTTCCACACGTGGCTGCCCGACGCCCACACCCAGGCTCCCACCGTCGGGTCGGTCATCCTGGCTGCCGTGCTCCTGAAGCTGGGCACCTACGGATTCGTACGCATCGCCATCCCGATCCTGCCTGAGGCGGCGGTGGCATGGGCGCCCTGGATAGGCCTCTTGGCGGTGGTCGGCATCATCTACGGGGCGCTTGGTTGCCTTGCCCAGACCGACATGAAGCGGCTCATCGCCTTTTCGTCCGTCGCTCACATGGGCTTCGTGATGCTGGGCATCGCCACGCTCACCGACTTCGGCATTAACGCCGCGATCATGGGGATGGTCGCCCACGGCCTCATCACCGGGATGCTCTTCTTCGTCGCCGGTTCGGTGAAGGAGCGGTTCCACACGCTGGAGATCAACCGCCTCGGTGGCCTGCTCGTGCAGTCGCCCCGAATGGGCTGGATATTCGGCTTCTGCGTCATGGCGTCGTTGGGCCTTCCCGGTCTGGCCGGCTTCTGGGGCGAGTTCCCGGCGATCCTGTCGGCCTACCAGCCGGCCAATGGCGTACCCGTGGAGGTCTTCCGGACGTACATGGTGATCGCCGCCCTGGGCACGGTCCTGGCAGCCGGCTATCTGCTCTGGCTGCTGCAGCGCGTGGCGTTCGGCAACCCGACCGAGGAGTTCGCCGAGGACCCGAACATCACCGACACCACGAAGCACGAGTGGATCGCATGGGCGCCGCTGCTGGCTCTCATAGTGGCGATCGGCATCTACCCGAACCTGGTCTTCCGGATCACCGACGGTGCGGTCGACGCATCGTTGAACGAGTGCCTGCGCGTGGACGAGCAGGTGCTGACGGCCGACGAGGTGGCGGCGCTGGGGTGCAGCGACGTTTACGGCCTGGGTGGTGGCTCGGACGCTCCCGTAGAGCACGCAGCCGGGAACTAGCCAGTGGGCCTCGACCTCCTCACACTCGCCTTCGAGCGACCGGCAATCGACTGGCACGCCATCGCGCCCGAGCTGGTGCTGCTGACGGCCGGGTGCCTGATCACGCTGGTTGACATCGTCTTCCTGGAAAAGGCCCGTCCGTACACAGCGGCGCTGGCTGGCATCGGCCTCCTGGCGACCGCAGTGCCGCTGCTCACGCTGGCGGTGGAAGGCACGGACAGGGTCATGTTCGACGGCGCGTACGTGGTCGACGAGTTCTCGCTGGTCATGAAGGCACTGTTCCTCCTGGCCGGCTACGTGGTCGTCCTGCTGTCGACCAACTACGTGGCCGAAGGCGACTACTGGGAGAACGAGTACTACGGCCTGCTGCTGGCGTCGCTCATGGGCATGGTCATGATGGCCTCGGCGAGGGACCTTGTCTCCATCTTCGTGGCCCTCGAGCTCCTGTCCATCCCGGCGTACCTGCTGGTGGCATGGCGCAAGCGGGACCTGCATTCCACCGAGGCCGGCCTGAAGTACTACCTGATGGGCGTCTTCGCATCGGCGGTGATGCTCTACGGGATGTCGCTGCTCTACGGCGTGGCCGGTTCGACCATGCTGTCCGACATCGGCGCCTCGCTGGCGGCGATGGGCACCTCCCCTGCGGTGGTCACGATGGGCATCGTCTTCGTGGTGGCCGGCTTCGCCTTCAAGGTCTCGGCAGCGCCTTTTCACACCTGGGCTCCCGACGTGTACGAGGGCGCCCCCACCCCCGTGACCGCCTTCCTCTCCGTGGCTTCCAAGGCGGCGGGCTTCGTGGCTCTTCTGGTGTTCGTGTTCGTGGGCTTCTACGCCCGCAGCGAGGTCTGGGAGCCTTTGTTCTGGATCTTGGCCGCTCTTTCCATGACCGTTGGCAACCTGGTGGCGCTGCGCCAGACCAACGTGGTGAGGCTCATGGCCTATTCGGGCATCGCCCAGACCGGCTTCATGATCGCCCCACTGGCCGTCGCCGGTCACGGCGTGGTCAACGGCGACCAGGCCCTTTCGGCCGTGGTCACCTACCTGGTGATCTACGCGGCAATGAACCTAGGTGCCTTCACCGTGGTCATTGCGTTGGCCCGGCGTTCCGGGTCGGCCGAGATCAGTTCGTTCAACGGGGCCTTCCAGTTCGCCCCGGGCCTGACAGTCGCCATGTCCATCTTCCTGTTCTCCCTGGCCGGCATTCCTCCGCTGGGCGGATGGTTCGCCAAGTTCGAGGTGTTCCGCGTGCTCGCCACCGCCGGTGAGCCGTGGGGTTACGCGCTGGCGGTCATCGGTGCCGTCAACTCGGTGGTGGCGCTCTACTACTACGCCTCCCTGGCCCGGCGCATGTGGGCCGACGACCCGGTGGACGGCGATCTGGGCCCGGTCCCGGTCACCCCGTCCCTGGTGTCGGCGCTGACACTGTGCGGCGTCGTCACGCTGGCGTTCGGAGTGGCGCCCCAGATGGTGGCGCGCTTCACCGATGTCAGCCTGCTTGCCCTCGGGGGCTGACATAACAGCTGGTCGGACGGTCGGACGCCCGCTGGCCGATCGCCTGGCGGAACGGATCCGTGCCACGGGTCCGATGGCGTTCGAGGCCTGGGTGGAGGCCTGCCTGTACGACCCCGACGGGGGTTTCTACGCCGCCGGTGGGGCTGCCGGCCGACGTGGCGACTTCCTCACCTCGCCCGAGGTGGGCCCCCTGTTCGGGGCGGTGGTCGCCCGCTGGTTGGATGATCGCTGGGAGGCCCTGGGTCGACCGTCCGGGTTCACGGTGGTCGAGGCGGCCGCCGGTGTCGGGACCCTGGCACGGAGCATCCATGCGGCCCGCCCCGCCTGCCTGGAGGCCGGCCGGTACGTGATGGTGGAACGTTGCTCCGTGCTGCGCGACGCACAACCGACCGGTGATGGATTGTCGTCGCTGGCCGGCCTTGAAGACCTCTCGGCTCTGGGTGGCCACGGGCTGGTGGGTGTGGTGATGGCCAACGAGCTGCTCGACAACCTGGCGTTCGGCCTGCTGGAGGCCGTGGACGGCGACTGGTGCGAGGTCCTTGTGGACGTGGCCGCCGAGGGTGTGGACCAGCCGATGTTCAGGGAGGTGACCGGCATGACCGTTCACCCCCCGGTCGACGTGGCTCCACTCCAGGGTTCCCGGATTCCGGTCCTGGCCGGCGCCGGGCGCTGGATGGATCGGGCCCTTGACGTGTTCTCGGCGGGATCCGTGCTGGTCATCGACTACGTGTCCACCACGGCCGCGTTGGCGGCCCGCTCGCCCGGTGAATGGGTCCGTACCTACCGGGACCACCAGCGGGCTGGACCGGCGGCCTCGGCCCCCGGTGCCCAGGACGTGACCGTGGAGGTGGCGGTCGACCAGCTACCACCGGGAGCCGACACCACCACCCAGGCCGCCTTCCTGCGTGACAACGGCATCGACGACCTGGTGGCCGAGGGTCGGCGCCACTGGGCTGAGCGGGCAGGGTTTGGCGACCTGGAGGCCCTGCGGGCCCGGAGTCGGATAACCGAGGCCGAGGCCCTACTGGACCCGGACGGCCTGGGTGGGTTCACGGTCCTGGAGTGGCGTGTCGGCTCCTGACCGGAACCGGTCGGCTGACTAGGGTCCGGACGGCTGACCCGATCCGTCCAGGGAGCGATCGTTGAACGAACCGACCATCGAGGACTACTACGTCGAAGACCGCACGTTCCCGCCTTCGCCGGCCTTCAGGGATGCGGCACTCCTGGGCGACACATCCCACCACGAGGAGGCAGCCGCCGACTACGAGGCCTTCTGGGCCCGGCAGGCCCGCGAGTTGCTGGACTGGGACACGGACTTCCACACCACCCTGGACTGGGACCTGCCGTACGCCGAGTGGTTCGTGGGCGGGAGCCTGAACGTCTCAGCCAACTGCCTGGACCGGCATGTGGAAGCCGGTCGGGGCGACCGCGTCGCCTACCACTGGGAGGGTGAGCCGGGCGACACCCGGGAGATCACATACGCCCAACTCCTGGAC
>CAJWFS010000118.1 GCA_913030665.1 uncultured Acidimicrobiaceae bacterium | reverse complement strand
TACTCCGACGCCGTGGTGCTCGTGGCCGGGCCCAACTTCGGCACCGGCTCGTCACGAGAACACGCCGTGTGGGCGATCCAGCAGTACGGGTTCGGTGCGGTGGTGTCGCCACGCTTCGCCGACATCTTCAGGAACAACTGCACCAAGAACGGCCTGGTACCCGTGGAGGTCTCCCCCGAGGTGGGCGAGGCACTGCTGGACGCCGTGGAGGCCGACCCCGACCTGGTGATCACCGTGGACGTGGTCAACCTGACGCTGGAGGCCCCAGACGCCGGAATCTCCTGCTCGTTCCCGATGGACTCTTCCACCCGTGAGCGGTACCTGGAAGGACTGGACGACATCGGGACCTCGCTGCGCCACGAGGACGACATCGCCGACTTCGAGGCCACCCGACCAGCCTGGATGCCAACCACGGCATGACGGTAGGCATGACCCCGATGCGGCGAAGCGCGCTCCACCGGCTGGCCGGCGCGGTACTGGCTGTCCTGGCCACCCTGGCCGCCGGATGCGGCTCGGACACCGGAGAACTCGGCCGTTCGGGTGAGCCGAGGGTGGTGTCCACCACCGGCCCCACGACGACCGGGGTGGTGGACGTGTCGGGCACCGAGCTGACCGCCGGCCTGGTTCCGTTCACGGCGTGCGACGACCTGCTCAGGCACCTCCAGGCCGAGGCGGTAGAGCGCGTCGGCCCGTACGGCCTGGGCGGTGGCTGGTTCGGCGGTCCCGTCATGGCCGAGATGGCGATTATGGACATGGCAGGGGACGACGGTGGCATGTCAGCCCCCGCTGTAGGCATCGCCCGCTCTGTGGAGGGCGTCGACTACTCGGGTACGAACGTGCAGGAACTCGGAATCGACGAGCCCGACATCCTCAAGACCGACGGTCACCGCATCTTGGTCATCAAGGACGACCGCCTGCACCTGGTGGACGTCACAGGCCCGACGGCCGTGCTGACCGGCACGCTGCGCCTGGAGGGCCACTGGAGCCGCGACCTGCTGCTGGCCGGCGATCGGGCCTTCCTCATCGCCGACACCTACCTGGACGAGGGTCACAGCATCGAGCCGTACGGCGACGACGGGGGCGAGCCGGCGGGCAACGGCCCGTCACCAGCGCTGGCCAGGCTGTCGCCGCCCGGGACGTGGAGTTCCCTGACCAGCGTGATCGAGGTGGACCTCTCGGACCCGACGAACCTCCGGGTCGCCAACGTGCTGACCGTGCAGGGCCGGCACGTCTCCAGCCGGGTGGTGGGCGGCTCGGCCCGCATCGTCGTGGTCACCGCGCCCAGCGAGCTGCCGTTCGTCTACCCGGTGAGCCCGACCGGCGAGGAACGGGCCGAGCGGTTCAACCGCGAGGTGGTGGCCGAGACCGTGCTCTCCGACTGGATGCCCGACTTCGTCCTGGAGTCGGACGGCGAGACCCTCGCCGAGGGGCCGCTGAACGCCTGCACGGACGTCTCCCGACCGGCGGAGTTCGCCGGCTTCGCAGCCCTGACGGTGCTGACCGTGCCGCTGAACCGGCCGCTGTCCGCACCGGCCACCACCGCGGTGCTGGCCGAGGGGTCGACCGTCTACGCAGGCCACGAGAACCTGTACGTGACGACCAACGCCTGGATAGACCCCGAGGAGATGGTCGACGAATCGCGCGTGACCTGGTGGAACGAGCGCTGGGACACAGCCATCCACCAGTTCGACGTGACCGACCCGGACGATGCCACCTACCTGGCCTCCGGTGTCGTGCCGGGCCACCTCCTGAACCAGTTCTCCCTGTCCGAGCACGAGGGCCACCTGCGCGTGGCCACCACCACGGGCGGCCCGTGGCGCTTCGACGAGGACGCCCAATCGATGGTGACCGTGCTGGCCCGCAACGACGCAACCCTGGACGTGGTCGGCCAGGTTGGCGACATGGGACGGGGCGAGCGGATCTTCGCCGTGCGCTACGTGGGCGACGTGGCCTATGTGGTGACGTTCCGCCAGACCGATCCCTTCTACACCGTGGACCTGTCGGACCCGACCGATCCGCGGGTGCGCGGCGAGCTGAAGATCACCGGGTACAGCGGCTACCTCCACCCGATAGCACCCGACCGTGTGCTGGGCATCGGCCAGGAGGCCACCGCCGAGGGCCGCACCATCGGCACCAAGGTCACCCTGTTCGACGTGTCCGACCTGGACGACCCGCGCGACCTGGCCACCTGGTCCATGGAGGGCGGCCAGAGCGGCGTGGAGTGGGACCACCGGGCGTTCCTGGCCTGGCAGGACCTCGCCGTGCTTCCCTTCAACGACTGGTCGTCCGACCAGAACGGAGCGGTGGTCCTGAAGGTGGGCGACGACTCGCTGGCCGAGGTGGGCCGCATCGACCACGCCGACGAACCGGGCGCCGGGCCGGTGCCGCCGTGCCCCGAGGTGGACCCGGCCGAGCTGGCCGACGAGGCGACACGCCCGGAGATGATGGGCGGCCCGGTGGTCATGTTCTGCAACCGGGGTGTGGACGCCTCCATGAAGGGCCACTGGTGCGACACGCTGCCCAGCTCCGACGCGTACTGGTGGGCCGAGGAGTTCGGAATCCACCAGGACCAGATCCCCGCCGACTCCGATGTGGTGGTCTGCTGGCCGGACGACGGCTACGTGCAGCCCATCCAGCGCACCCTGGTCATCGGCGACGGCCTCTGGTCCTACTCACACCAGCGCCTCCAGGAGAACGCCCTCGAGGGCCTCGCACGCCTACAGGTCATCGACCTGCAGGCGGGGCCCTAGACCCGGACCGGGTTCAGGCCTCCAATACGGCGAACGACCCCTGGAGCACGGCCACCGGACGATCATCGCCATCGACGGTGATGCTGCACTCCAGGTGCACGATCCGGCGTCCCGCCCGAAGGACCGAGGCGGTAGCGACGAGTCGTCCCCCGGGGATGGGTCGCAGGTAGCGGACCGACACCTCGATCGAGGCGCAGATCTGCCCATCGCTTAGCACCGCCATGGTGGCCCGACCCATGGCCGTGTCGGCCAGCGAGAAGACCACCCCACCGTGCACGATCCCGTTCGGATTCAGGTGCCGGTCGTCTACCTCCAGGAACGCGACGGCGGCCCCATCGGGTCCGTCCCGGATATCGAAGTCGAGGAACGACTGGAGGGGAAACGCGCCGTAACCCTCCGCTCCGGTATCGACCGCCATGGGGCGGAACCTAACGGTCACCCCTCCCCGTCGGTAAACCGGCCGAGGCTGCTCAGCCCAGGTGGCCGGGGCGGTCCACTGCGTTCGGATCCTCACCCGACGCTCTGATACGGGCGATCTTGTTGAGCGCCCCGATGAAGGCCCGGGCAGAAGCCTCGACCACATCGGTGGACAGGCCCCGACCGGACACCTTCACGCCGTCACTGTCCTCGAAGGTGAGCGCCACGTCAGCCAGGGCGTCGACGCCACCGGTGACCGAGGTGACGTTGTAGTCGGTCATCCGACCCTCGGCGCCGGTGGCCTTCTTGACGGCCGAGCAGGAGGCGTCGACCATCCCGTCGCCCTCACATGTGACCGCGACCTCCTCGCCCTCCACTCTCACCACGAGGTCGGCCGTCGGGGTGCTGGCGGTGCCTCCCCTCACCTCGAGGCTCACGAACTCGTAGGCGTGGTGGATACTGCCGCCGATCTCCTCGATGGCCAGGGCCTCGAGGTCCGCGTCGTTGAGCTGCACCTTGCGGTCGGCCAGCTCCTTGAACCTGGTGAAGGCCGCGTTGAGGGCGTCGCCGTGGATGTCGTGGCCCAGCTTCTGGAGGGCGTCGCGGAACGCCGCCCGGCCCGAGTGCTTGCCCAGCACCAGCTTGCTCTCGCCCTGGCCGACAGCCGCCGGGTCCATGATCTCGTAGGTGGTGCGCTCGTTCAGCACGCCGTGCTGGTGGATGCCGGCCTCGTGGGCGAAGGCGTTGCGGCCCACCACCGCCTTGTTGTACTGGACCGGGTAGCCGGTGAGGCGGCTGACGATCCGGCTGGACTTCGCCAACTCCTCGGTCCGGATGCCCACCTCGAGGCCCTCGAAGGTGTCTGGCCGGGTGTTGATGGCCATGACGATCTCCTCCATGGCAGCGTTGCCCGCCCGCTCGCCAATGCCGTTGATGGTGCACTCCACCTGGCGGGCACCCGCCTGCAGGGCAGCCAGGGAGTTAGCCACAGCGAGGCCCAGGTCGTTGTGGCAGTGCGTGGAGATCACGTAGTCGCCGCTCACCCGCGCCCTGATCGACCGGATGCGCTCGGCCCACTCGACCGGGGTGGCGAAACCCACGGTGTCCGGGATGTTGAGCGTGCTGGCGCCGTTGTCGATGGCCGCCTGGAGCACGTCGCACATGAAGTCGAAGTCCGAGCGGGAGGC
>CAJWFS010000117.1 GCA_913030665.1 uncultured Acidimicrobiaceae bacterium | reverse complement strand
CCCGCGGCTTTACGGCTTTGCAGGCCGTTCCCTTGGTCCGCTCGGGCACCGGTGCGTCTCTCCCACCGGAGCGGAAGTGAGGCCAATGGTAGCGGCGACGTGGAGTGGCCCATTGAGTGGTCGCAGTGCTGGAAGGCGTTGAGGTAGCAGTCAGCCGACCTTCTCCTCGACCAGCTTCACCGTGCAGGTTCCCTGTGCAATTGCCGCCAGACGCCCCTCGTTCTCCACCCGGATGGTCACCACCGCCGACCTCTTCGTCATCGACTCGATGACGGCCGTCGCCCGGCAGGTCCCCCCGCTGACAGGGCGTAGGTAGTTGACCTTGAACTCGGTCGTGGCCGCCCACGAACCGGGAGGCATCACCGGGTACAGCACCACTCCCAGGCAGTGGTCGCACAGGGCGGCCAGGCAGCCGCCGTGCATGTTGCCGATGAAGGTGAGGTGCTCGTCGCCGACGGCGAACTCCACGACCAGGCGGCCGGCCTCCATCTCCACAACCTTGGCGCCCAGGAAGCCGTCGATACCGGAATCGGACCTGTGGCCGACCATGTGGTCGATGAACTTCGGGTTGCGGATCTCCAGGTCGGGAGCGGTCATCAGGTCTCCTCCGTGGGGTCGTCGGGCGTGAAGCCATCGGACGGCCAGGGTTCCACGCCGTCCTCCAGCGGAACCTCCAGGCTGGGCAATAAGTGGGCGTCGAGCGTGCCCTTCCAGAGCAACTGGTTGAGCATGCCTTTGACCGCCGCGGCCACACCGGGGTTATGGAACTGGGTCCTGAAGACGTTCAGTTCGGCCATGAACCCGGGGATGCCCACATCCTCGGAGCGACGACGGGCCTCTTCGAAGTCCAGGCGTTGGATCTGGTCACTGGTGGCGTGCCGGGGGTGCTCACCCATGGTCGGTCCTCTCCCCCGTGGTCAGGTCGGTGCGTACGCTACGCATTCGTGGAGAAGCGGACATGACCGGACGGCCGGACACTGTCAGGGCACTCGTGTTCACCGGGCCGCGCTCCCTCGAGTTCAGGCAGATCGAAGTTCCGGGACCCGCCGCTGACGGCGCCCTGCTGGCAGTCATGGCCGACGAGGGGTCGGAGCCACCGCCCGTGCATACCGTACTGGTGCCATAGTGGGACTCTCGGGAAAGCTGGTCGGCATGCGTACGGCAATCCAGTTGGCAGTCGGTACCGAGCCGTGGTCGGATCTCGTCTCCTACGTGACCGAGGCCGAGCGACTCGGCGTCGACCACTGCTGGGTGGCCGAAGCCTGGGGAGGCGACGCCGCAACCCCCATCGCCGCCCTCTCGCAGCACACCAACCGGATGGTCTTCGGGTCCGGCGTGTTCCAGGTCGGGGCGCGCTCCGCCGCCAACACCGCCATGACCGCCCTCACGCTGCAGCGGATCACCGGCGGCCGATTCGTCCTGGGGCTCGGGGCGTCCGGCCCCCAGGTGATCGAGGGACTCCACGGCGTGCCCTTCGCCCGGCCACTCACCCGCATGCGCGAGACCATCCAGGTGGTCCGCCTCGCCGAGGCCGGCGAGCGGCTGGTTCTGGAGGGCGAACAGGTGCGGCTGCCCCTTCCCGGGGGCGAGGGCAAGGCCCTGCGACTCTCGCTCGGGCAGGCAGACGAACCGCTGGCCATCTACATCGCCTCGCTGTCCCCACGCATGCTCGACCTCACCGGAGAGGTGGCCGATGGTTGGCTGGGAACCAGTTTCGTTCCCGAGGGCGCACGATCCTCGATGGATGCCATTGCCAGAGGTGCCGCCAGGACGGGTCGGACCCTGGCCGACCTGGACCTCTGCCAGGGCGCCGAGGTCGCCTTCGCCAGGGACGAGGCCGAGCTGGACGCGATGGTCCAGAGTCGAAAGGCCGGCCTCGCCTTCAGCCTCGGAGGCATGGGATCGGCGACCACCAACTTCTACAACGAGGCCTACGCCCGTCAGGGCTACGCCGAGGTGGCTGCCGAGTCCCAGGCCCTCTGGTTGGCCGGTCGCAGGGACGACGCCGCTGCGGCCATCCCGGACGAGATGGTGCTCGCAACCACACTGCTCGGCACCGAGTCACAGGTGGCCGACCGCCTCAGGGCCTGGGCCGACGTGGGAATAACCCACGTACGCCTCTACCCGGCCGGCGCCACGCTCGAGGATCGACTGGACACCCTCGGTCGGGCACTGGACCTGGTACCGGCCTGATCCAGGCCCGGATCGTGGCAGGCGATGGCCCGGTCCTAGGGTCGGGCCCATGACCGACGCAGAGTACGAACCCAGCCCCTGGGAACCCGTAGCCGACCACGTGGAGCGCTACCTGGCCACCGACGGGACCGACGGCTTCGACTTCAACGGGGCCCAGTGCATCATCCTCACCACCACCGGGCGGAAGTCCGGGAGCCTCCGCCGGACCCCCCTGATACGGGTCCACGACGGCAGCAACTACCTGGTCGTGGCGTCCCTCGGCGGTGCTCCGCTGAACCCGGTCTGGTACCTGAACCTGCAGGCGAATCCCGAGGTCACCATCCAGGACCGGTCAGATGTGCACCACCTGGTGGCCCGGACCGCCACACCGGACGAGAAGGCCGAACGCTGGCCGGCAGCCGTGGCGGCCTGGCCGGACTACGCCAACTACCAGCTGAAGACCGACCGGGACATCCCGCTGGTCATCTGCGAACCCCGCTGACCCGACGGTCAGCGGCGCCGGGAGTCGATCACACCGGTATCGAAGCCGGCCAGGTGCAGGCCGCCGTTGAACCGGGCGTGCTCCACTTTCAGACACCGGTCCATTACCAGGTCCATTCCCGCGTGCAGAACCGTGCGGGCCGCCTCAGGGCTCCAGAGCCCGAACTGCGTCCAGAACACCCTGGCACCCACGGCCACCGCCTCGTCTGCGACCGTCGGCACGTCGGCCAGCTTCCGGAACACGTTCACGCAGTCCGGGACCACCGGCAGGTCGGCCAACGTCGGGACGCACGGTCGCTCCAGGACCTCATCGGCCATCGGGTTGACGAAGAACACCTCGTAGTCGGTGCCCCGCAGGTAGGTGGCGACGAAGTTGGACGGCCGCGCCGGGTTGGCTGAGACGCCGACCATGGCGATCGTGCGCATTCCGGCCAGGAGCCGTCGACGCTCGTTCGCCGACGGTTCGGTCCAGTCCCCGACCGGTTCATGCCCGTCGCTCACCGGGCGCCTCCTGTAAGAGCCTGGTCAAGGTCCCAGAGGATGTCGTCCAGGTCCTCGAGGCCGATCGAGAGCCGAACCATGTCGGGGCTCACCCCGCCGGCGGCCATCGCCTCGGCCGAGAGCTGCTGGTGGGTCGTCGACGCTGGGTGGATGACGAGCGTGCGGGCATCGCCGACGTTGGCGAGGTGGCTGACCATCTGGAGTCGCTCGATGAACGCCGCACCTGCCTCCCGACCACCATCCACGCCGAAGGTGAACACGGCGCCCGGTCCCTTCGGGAGGTAGCGATCGGCCAGCGCCCGGTAGGGCGACGACTCCAACCCCGCGTAGGCCACCCATCCGACCGCCGGATGCCCCTCCAGGAACCCGGCCACCGCGCTGGCGTTGGCGACGTGTTCCTCCATTCGCTGGGGCAGGGTCTCGAGGCCCTGCAGCAGCAGGAAGGCGTTGAAGGGCGACAGCGAGGCTCCCACGTCCCGGAGCTGTTCGGCCCGCAGCTTCGTGCAGAACGCAAGCTCTCCGAAGTTCTCCCAGAACCGCAGCCCGTTGTAACCAGCGTTCGGTTCGGTCATCTGCGGGAAGCGACCGCTCCCCCAGTCGAACCGCCCGGACTCCACAACGACGCCGCCGATGGACGTGCCGTGCCCGCCGATGAACTTGGTGGCCGAGTGCACCACGATGTCGGCCCCGTGCTCCAGTGGCCTGCACAGGTACGGCGTGGCGAAGGTGGAGTCCACCACCAGGGGCAGGTCGTGGGCGTGGGCCACGTCGGCGAGGGCAACCAGGTCGGCGACGGCCCCCGACGGGTTGCCGATGACCTCGGTGTAGAGGAAACGCGTGTCGGCGTCGATGCCTGCGGCGAACGCCTCGGGGTCGTCTCCGTCCACGAAGCGGGCCTCGATGCCGAAGCGGCCCAGCGTGGTCTCGAACATGGTGTGGGTGCCGCCGTAGAGCGCCGAGGAGGACACGAGGTTGCAGCCCTGCTCGGCCAGTGCCACGGCGGTCAGGAACTCGGCGGCCTGGCCCGAAGCGGTGGCCACGGCGCCGATGCCGCCCTCCAGGCTGGCCATGCGCTCCTCGAACGCCGCTGTCGTGGGATTCGAGATGCGGGTGTAGATGGTGCCGTACTTCTGGAGTGCGAACAGGTCGGCGGCATCGGCCACGTCGTCGAACACGAAGCTGGTCGACTGGTA
>CAJWFS010000116.1 GCA_913030665.1 uncultured Acidimicrobiaceae bacterium | reverse complement strand
GAGACCACCGGGGTCTGAACCGACCCGGGGCGCCGACAGGTCGATCCTGAGCGTGCTGGAGATAGGCCTCACCGGAGGAATCGGCTCGGGCAAGTCCACCGTGGCGGCGATGCTGGTAGAGCGTGGTGCGACCCTGCTGGACGCTGATGCCATCGTCCGGGAACTGCAGTTCCCGGGCATGCCGGTCTTCGTTGCCATGGCGGAGCGTTGGGGCGATCGGATCCTGGATGACGCAGGCGGTCTGGACCGTCAGGTGGTTGCCGACATCGTGTTCGCCGACCCTGACGAGTTGGCGGCCCTGAACGGCATCGTTCACCCGGCCGTGGGCGACGAGATGATTCGCCGGCGTCGGGAACTGGCCGCCACCGACGCCACCGTCATCCTCGACATTCCCCTGCTCGTGGAATCGGGCCACAGAGGCCTGGCGGGAGTCATCGTGGTCGACGTGGACCCCGACCTGGCCGTGGAACGGCTCGTATCCGGTAGGGGCTTCACCAGCGTCGATGCCCGAAATCGGATATCCATGCAGGCCTCGCGCGCCGAGCGCCTTGATCGGGCCGATCTGGTCGTGGACAACAGCGGCACCCTCGATGACCTAGCCGGGCAGGTGGACCTGGCGTGGGCCTGGATCGCAACGTTGGAACGACCGGAGCCGGGTGCCGAGGTGCGCCGGATCGGTAGCCGGGTCGAGGACGGCTGAGTTTCGGACACCGTGGACCAAGGCTCCCGGGAGCCGCTGGGTACCATCCCCAGATGGCCGCCCCGACATCGCCGAGCGACCCTCCCGGACTGTCCGCGGGGAAGGTTGGACCGTCCCGCGGCCAGGCCTTCCGGATGGTGGCCCCATTTCAGCCGGCAGGCGACCAGCCCAGGGCCATCGAGGAGCTGAGCGACGGGATCCTGGGCGGCGAACGTTTCCAGACGCTCCTGGGCATCACTGGGAGCGGCAAGAGCGCCACGATCGCATGGACCATCGAACGGGTGCAACGCCCCACTCTGGTGATTGCTCCCAACAAGGCGTTGGCAGCCCAGTTGGCCAACGAACTCAGGGAGTTCTTTCCCGACAACCGGGTGGAGTACTTCGTCTCTTATTACGACTACTACCAGCCCGAGGCATACCTCCCGACGTCTGACACTTTCATCGAAAAGGACTCCTCGGTGAACGACGAGATCGACAGGCTGAGGCACTCCACCACAGCCTCGTTGCTGACGCGCAGGGACACGATCGTGGTCGCATCGGTCTCGTGCATCTACGGCCTCGGCTCCCCAGAGCACTACGAGGGCCAACTCCTCGTGCTGGAGGTCGGCCAGGAGGTGGACCATCGCGCCACCCTCGGGCGCCTGATCGACATGCATTACGAACGCAACGACATGGTGCTGGAGCGCGGCAGGTTCAGAGTAAAGGGCGACACGCTGGAGATACATCCCGCCTACGAGAAGACGGCCTTCAGGATTTCCCTCTTCGGCGACCTCGTCGAGGCGATCACCGAGGTGGACCCACTCACCGGCGACCACATTCGGCAGTTGGACGAACTGGTGGTGTTCCCCGCCACTCACTACATGGCGGACGCCCCCAACATCCGTCGAGCGATCGTCGGCATCGAAGCCGAGCTGGCCGACCGCCTGGCCGTTTTCGAGGCCGACGGCAGGCTGCTGGAGGCACAGCGCCTGCGGATGCGCACCGAGTACGACCTGGAGATGCTGGCCGAGCTGGGGTACTGCAACGGTGTTGAGAACTACTCGATGCACCTGGATGGACGGTCCCACGGAGACCGGCCCTACACCCTGTTGGACTACTTCCCCGACGACTTCCTGGTCGTCCTGGACGAGTCGCACGTGGCCGTTCCCCAACTGCACGGCCAGTACGCAGGCGACCGGAGCCGCAAGAAGACCCTGGTGGAGCACGGCTTCCGGCTGCCTTCCGCAGCCGACAACAGGCCGCTCACGTTCGAGGAGTTCACCGGACGGGTCGGACAGGTCATGTTCCTCTCGGCCACTCCCGGGCCATGGGAGCTCGAAGCCAGCAGTCGGGTGGTGGAGCAGATCGTACGCCCCACGGGGCTCATCGATCCGGAGGTGATGGTCAGACCCACGAAGGGCCAGATCGACGACCTGCTTGAGATGATCTCACTGCGGGTGGAGGCCCAGCAGAGGGTCCTGGTGACCACGCTCACCAAGAAGATGGCCGAGGACCTCACCGACTACCTGCTGGAGCAGGGGGTTCGGGTGCGCTACCTGCACTCCGACGTGGACACGGTGCAGCGCATTGAGATCCTGAGGGACCTTCGGCTCGGGGAGTTCGACGTGCTCGTCGGAATCAACCTCCTTCGAGAGGGCCTCGACCTGCCCGAGGTGTCGCTGGTGGCGATCCTGGACGCCGACAAGGAGGGGTTCCTCCGAAGCGAGACCTCGCTGGTCCAGACGATCGGACGGGCGGCCCGGAACGTGGACGGGGAGGTCGTCATGTACGCCGATTCGGTGACCCCCTCGATGCAACGGGCCATCGGCGAGACGATGCGGCGCCGGAGCATGCAGCAGGCGTACAACCTGGAGCACGGCATCGACCCGCAGACGGTTCGCAAGGCGGTGAGCGACATCCTGGAGATGATCCGACCCGGCTCTAAGGCCCCCACCTCGGCGGCGCGGCGCCGCCGCACTGAACGCCTGGTGCAGGACTTCGACTCGATGGGCCTGGACGACCTGCAGCGCCTGCTGTCCACCCTCGAACAGGAGATGAGCGAGGCCGCCACCGATCTCAGGTTCGAATACGCCGCCAGGCTCCGGGACGAGATTAGGGAGATCGAACGGGAACTCCGGGACCTCTCCGAGGCAGTCTGAGCATGCACCCGTCAAGCCCCGACATCCTCAGCGCGACTCCGTCCGCCGGCCCGTGGCACCCGCTGGCGCAGGCATAGGCTCGCCGGCGATGTCCGACCGGTTGATCGTCAAGGGTGCACGCGAGCACAACCTCAGGGACGTGGACCTGGACCTACCGCGGGACCGGCTGATCGTCTTCACCGGCATCTCCGGGTCCGGGAAGTCGTCGCTGGCCTTCGACACCATCTACGCGGAGGGCCAGCGTCGTTACGTGGAATCCCTCTCGGCGTACGCCCGGCAGTTCCTCGGGCAGATGGACAAGCCCGACGTGGACTTCATCCTCGGGCTCTCGCCGGCGATCTCGATCGACCAGAAGAGCGCATCGCGCAACCCGCGTTCCACCGTCGGCACCATCACCGAGGTCTACGACTACCTGCGCCTGCTCTACGCCCGGATCGGCGTGCCTCACGACCCGGAGACCGGCGAGCGCCTCATCCGACAGACCCCGCAGCAGATCGTGGACCGTGTACTGGAGATGGCCGACGGCACCCGATTCCAGGTCCTTGCGCCGGTGGTGCGTGGCCGCAAGGGCACCTACGACACCCTTCTTGCGGACCTGGCGGCCCAGGGCTTCAGCCGTGCGATCGTGGACGGGGAGTCGCACGACCTGGGCGACGAGATGGACCTGGCCCGCTACGAGATGCACACGATCCAGGTGGTGGTCGACCGCCTGGTGCTGCGCGACGGCCTGGAACGTCGCCTGACCGAATCGATGGAGACGGCACTGGCCCTGGCCGAGGGGATCGCGGAGATCCAGATCGTTCCACGCGACGGAGAGTTGGATGAGGACGGCCAGCCTGTCGAACCCCGAACCATCGTGTTCAGCCAGCACCTCTCCCGCCCCAGTGACGGCAAGTCCTTCGAGGACCTGGCTCCCCGGAACTTCTCCTTCAACAGCCCCTACGGTGCCTGCGACCACTGCAACGGCCTCGGATCGGTCTTCGAGGTGGATGCCGAGCTGGTGGTCCCCAATTCCGACCTGAGTCTCTCGGAGGGAGCCATCGCCCCCTGGTCCGGAGGACGGAACCGCTATTTCGCCCGTCTTATCGAGGCCGTGGCCGAGGATCAAGAAATCGATCCCGGGACGCCCTGGCGGAAGCTCTCGGCGAAGCACCGTCGGACCCTCATGGAGGGCGGCATCGGAGGGCGGGTGAAGGTCAGGTACAAGAACCGATTCGGTCGGTCCCGTGTCTACTCGGCCAACTTCGAGGGGGTGATGCCCTACCTGCGGCGTCGCCACCAGGACGCCGAGACGGACGTGCAGCGGGACCAGATAGAGGGATACATGCGTCAGGTTGCATGCCCGGACTGCGGAGGAGCCCGACTGAACCCCCTCTCGCTGGCCGTGACGATCGACGGGCACTCCCTGTCGGAGGTCTGCGGCCTCTCTATCGCCGACGCCGCCAGAGCCCTGAGGGAACTGGAGTTGACGGATCGGGAGTCAACCATTGCCGAACAGGTCCTGAAGGAGGTCAACGCCCGGCTGGGCTTCCTGCTGGACGTGGGCCTCGACTACCTCAGCCTGTCCCG
>CAJWFS010000115.1 GCA_913030665.1 uncultured Acidimicrobiaceae bacterium | reverse complement strand
CCGTCGGACCATCCGGACGGAGCCCCGACCGGGACCGGGCCACTGCCGGTCACTCCGCCGCCGACGGGTGACGGGGTGGATCGACAGTGGGACCGGACTCGGAGTGCCAGGTCGATCGGGTCGCTCCGGAGCCGTCGGGCATCGGGGAGGCACGGTGGACCAGGGTTCCCTCGGGAACCAGTGGTCGAGTCGGGTTCGGGGACGGAGCGTTGACGGATGCTCCGATTCCGGATCAGGGCCTGACCCTTCGGGGTGAGGCCCCGGATCGTCTGACGGGACGATCCGACGGGTGGAAGTGGAACGACGAGGTGGCTCCGAGGAGTTGACCGGTTCGCCGGGAGGCTACTCGGGGTCACTTTCGCGTTTTCCGACAAACCGATCGGCCCCGGGTGGTGAACCTGGAGGTGCAGGAAGCCACTGAGCATCAGGGCACGTAGGAGCCCCACCAGGCCAACGCTGCCAGGGTGGGCATCGCCGCCGCCGAGAACAGGACCACCGCAGGACCCAGCCGACGCCGGGAACCCAGGGTGGCCACCGCCAGCACGAACGGCACCCCGTTCAGGGCATAGCGCTCCAGGCTGTTGAGGTTGTCGGCAGCCAGGGCCACCACCAGACACGAAGCTGCGAAGGCGCCGTAGCGAAGCGGCCAGCGCCTCAGCAGCACGGCCAGGAGAGCCAGGAGGGTTGCCACGGCCACGATGTGGAGGCCGTCTCCCAGGGCCTCACCCCCGAACAGTTCCCCGACGCCGTCCACCAGTCGGCGGATCGGGTTCACCGGGTCGCCCCTCAGCCTGCGTTGCACGTTCATCGGTATGAACGCCTCATCGAAGTGGGCCGAAGCCCACCAGACGAAGATGCCGACGCCGGCTGGTCCGGCCATCACGGCGGCGATCCGTTCGGGGAGTCGACCCGACCCCGCCGTGGGGCGCCAGACAGCCGCCAGGACTGGTACCGCCAGGAGGGCGCCTGTCGGACGTACCAGGCCGGCGCCCAGTGCCAACAGGGCGACCGTCAGCCACCTCTCACGACGGGCACACAGCAGCACGCCCACCGCAAGGGCGAGGAACAGACCCTCCCCGTAGGCCCAGGCCAGGACGAACGCTGGCGGGAACAGCGAGAGGGCCCATACCGCCCGTCGGGCCAGGGCCCTGTTTCCGGTCTCGAGGACCACCAACCGGTGCAGGAGCACCGTGGCCACCAGGGCGGAGACGTTCGCAAGCACCACGAGGGCCACTCCCGGCCCTCCCGGCAGGATCGCGTCAGCGAGGCGGCCTGCCAGCACGAATCCCGGGAAGAACCGCACACCCTCGGCCGGCACCCCGTCGTAGCCGTGCACGAGGAGCGACTGGTACCAGTCGCCGTCCCACGCCAGCAGGCCACGATCGACCGGCCGGGGCCCGCCGCCACTCCCCGGCCCCGCCAGTCGGACCGCCAACCAGGCCGCCGCCAGGAGGAGCCGGGCCGTGACCCATGCCGGCAGGACGACCTGGAGGTCACTGCGCACAAGGCCGAGCCGGCCCCCGGTCATGGCCTGCCCGGGAAGCGGGAGAGGTTGGCCGCATCATCGAAGGCGTCGCCGTCGGCGCGGACCACCTTGGTCGGACGACCCAGCCGATCCGCCAACACCAGGCGGAGCTCCCCGCATTGGGCATCAAAGGTCTCGTACCCGTCCATCCAGACGAGCCAGACCACGGACCCGGTGGAAGCTCGTTCCAGTATCCGGTCAGCCACCAGGGCGACGTCGACGGCTCCATTGCGTTGGGCGTAGTCGGACCAGTCGACTCGCCGACCATCGTCAAGCATCGGATACGAGAGGGTCGTAAAGCGACCAGCCAGGAGGCGATGCCCGGCAGGCGCCAACTGGTCCGGGCAGAAGACGACGAGGTCGCCGCCGGCGCCGCCCTCCAGTACCGCCTCGACCACCACCCCCACCTGAGTCCGGTCCCGGGCCAACTCGCGGGCAACCGAGACGCCGGAGAGCAGGACCAGGAGCGCCAGCGCCGGAACCACCCCGGCTCCGGGAAGTCTCCGCAGCCCCAGGCCGGCTGCCAGGACCACCGGCACGATGGCGAACACGCCGTACCTGCCCTGGAAGGCGGTGTCGGTGGCCAGGCTCACCGCCGCCCCGAGCAGCATGGTCGCCAACCCGATGCCTGCCGACACACGCAGCCAGCCCCGGTCGGTCCAGCCGAGCACCGCTCCGGAGGCCGAGTCCCTGGTTCCCACCCCGAGGACCACCAGCACGGAGAGCACCACCGCCACCAGCAGCGCCTCTGATCCCCGGCCACCTCCGTACGCCTCCAGGGTGAGGGCGGCCACGACCGTGGGTCGTGGTGCCGGTGACCACGGCGTTCCCGTGTGTGCCAACTGGTCGAGGAATACGGGCAGCCATGGAACGAAGGCAACGCATCCGGCGGCGACGGCTCCAGCCAGCCTGAGGGCATGGTCCTCGCCCCCCATGCGGCCACGTAGGAGGAGCCCGACCGCGACGACGACCACGACGAAGAAAGACCAGTAGTGGGTGAGAAGGAGGGCGGCAACCACCGCTGAGAGCCAGGCCAGTCTCCCTAGGGAGGGTGAATCCCAGGCCCTGACGATGGCGAGGTGGCCCAGCAGCAGGAGCACGAGGATCAGCAGGTACATCCGTGCCTCTGTCGAGTAGCGAATGGCGAACGGGCTGGAGGCCATCACTCCCAGCACCAGCCAGGCCCCCGTCCGGTCGAGGTGGCGTCGCGCCACCAGCCACACGAGGGGCAGGGATGCGACGCCCAGCACACCGGAGAAGGACCTGACCGCAACGTCTCCCTCACCCAGCAGGTTCGTCCAGAGGGCCAGCAGCACGTAGTAGAGGGGCGGGTGGCCGTCGTGCCGAAGGGCCTCCACCAGGTCCGACCAACCCAGCCCGGCCTCCTCCGCCAGGGACGCGGAGATGGCCTCGTCCAGCCACATGGGAGACGCCGGGAGGAACCGCAGCACGATGCCGCCGATCACCGACACCGCCACCACGGCGATGATCCAGCGATTCCGACGGGCCTCCTCCACGGCGGATGATCGTACCTTCGACCCACGAAACAGTCCGGTACGCTCGGTCCGCGCCCAGTTGCCACGAGGCCGCTGGAGCACCACGCCACCACCTGATGAGCACGCCCCCGCACGCCCCCGTCGATCCGTCGCCAGACCGACTCCGACCGGTGATCATCGGCGCCGGCCCGGCCGGCCTCACTGCCGCCTACCAGTTGGGCAAGGCCGGCGTCCGCTCGACGGTGCTCGAGGCCGACGAGGTGGTGGGCGGGATCAGCCGGACCGCGGTACGCGACGGCTGGCGGTTCGACATCGGTGGCCACAGGTTCTTCACCAAGGTCCGCGCCGTGTCGGACCTCTGGCACGAGATCCTGGAACCAGAGGACTTCCTGCTGCGGCCCCGCATGAGCCGGATCTTCTACCGGGGCAAATTCTACGACTATCCCCTACGGGCCATGAACGCCCTACGGAACCTGGGCATCCTGGAGGCCGTCCGCTGCGTGCTCTCCTACGTCTGGGTCCGGATCCATCCGCCCCGCGACCTCACCTCCTTCGAGGGTTGGACCGCCAGCCGCTTCGGGTGGCGGCTGTACCGGACCTTCTTCAAGACCTACACGGAGAAGGTCTGGGGTATACCGGCCGACGAGCTCCAGGCCGACTGGGCAGCCCAGCGGATCAAGAACCTGTCCCTCTTCAGCGCCGTCCTGAACTCGTTGATGCCACGACGCAACCAGAAGGACATCACCAGCCTCATAGAGGAGTTCGAGTACCCGCGCTATGGACCGGGGATGATGTGGGAACGGTGCCACGAGTTGGTCACCGAACAGGGGTCCGAGGTGCTGCTGGAGCATCCGGTCCGACGGATCCGCCACGCCGACGGCCTGGCCCAGGAGGTGGAGGCCGACGGACGAGGCGGCCCCGTCGTGGTCCCCGCCAGCCACGTCATCTCCTCGATGCCCCTCCCCCACCTGTTGCTGGCAATGGACCCGCCGATTCCGGACGACGTACGACGGGCAGCTAAAGGCATCGGGTACCGCGACTTCCTGACCGTGGCACTGGTGGTACCGGCCGAGGACGGCTTCGAGGACAACTGGATCTATATCCACTCGCCGGATGTCCGGGTCGGTCGGGTACAGAACTTCGGCCAGTGGTCGCCCCACCTCGTCAAGGAGGGCCGGACCTGTCTTGGCCTGGAGTACTTCGTGGACGAGGGCGACGACCTCTGGAGTTCGACGGACGAGGACCTGGTGGAACGCGGCAAGTCCGAGATGGAACGCCTCGGCCTGCTCGACCCCGCCAGGGTCGAGGTCGGCTACGTGGTCCGGATGCCGAAGGCGTACCCGATGTACGACGCCCACTACCAGGCCAACGTGGAGGTCCTCCGGGGCTGGCTGGAGGCCAATGCCCGGAACGTCCACCCGGTGGGTCGCAACGGCATGCACCGGTACAACAACCAGGACCACTCCATGTACACCGCCATGCT
>CAJWFS010000114.1 GCA_913030665.1 uncultured Acidimicrobiaceae bacterium | reverse complement strand
GCCAGGAAGCCCGCAACGATGTTGAGCAGGGTCGTCTTGCCACACCCCGAGGGCCCGAGCAGCGTCAGCAAGCGCCCGGCCTCCAGGTCGAACGAGACCTCGTGCAGGGCCTGGACCGAGCCTCCCTTCGGAAGCTCGTAGATCATGCCCAGTCCGTCTACCGACAGATCCTTCATCTGATCCTTCCCCTGCCACGCCATTGGCCTAGCGCTACCTCGTAGATCGTAGAACGGTCCCAGACACCCCGGCGTCGGACCTGCCCCTCAGTCGTTTCCGGCCAACCACCCGTCGACCCGGCCGGCTATGCGGTCCACCCTCCCGACGAGGTCGTTGATGACCGCCTGGTCAGCGACCAGGGGCGGCGAGATGGTGAGGCCGGTGTAGCCCCTGTCATCCGGGCGGATGGTGATCCGCTCATCACGGACGAAGCCACCCAGCACGCCTCCCTGGAGGGCTGCCTCCTGGGCATCACTCAGGTCACGGTCCGTGGTGGAGTCGGCGCACAGTTCGACGGCATAGAAGTAGCCGGTGCCGCGGACCTCACGGATGCTGGGATGGGCCTCGGCCATCGACCGAAGTTGCTCGCCGAAGTAGCCCTCGTTGAGGAGCACGTGCTCCATGAGGCCCTCGTCCCGCATGGCGGTCATGTTTGCAACCGCCACCGCCGTGGCTACCGGGTGGCCGCCGAACGTCGAGCCGTGCACGTACGAGCCCATAGGGGAGTCGAACAGCTCGGTGACCAGCGGTCCACGGATGACCACGCCGCCCAGGGGCTGGTACGCCGACGTCACGCCCTTGGCGAAGGTGATCATGTCGGGCACCACGCCGATTCGCTCGCTGGCAAACCAGTGCCCGAAACGACCGAAGGAGCATATGACCTCGTCGGCCACCAGTAGTACGCCGTGTTCGTCGCAGATCCGGCGGAGTTCCTGCCAGTACCCGACCGGCGGTACGAGGGCACCGCCACCGTTCTGGATGGGCTCGGCAATGACCATGGAGACCGTCTCCGGGCCCTCGGCCAGGACCATCTCCTCGATGGCACGCACGCATGAAAGCTCGTTGGCAGGCGTATCTGCCGGCGAGGTGCACTGGTGGGTGTTCGGCACGTGGCGTGTGCCGTCCCAGAGCATCGGTAGGTACGGCTCGCGGAACTTCGGGATGCCGGTAACAGAGAGCGCTCCCAGCGTGGTGCCGTGGTAGGACCAGTTGCGGGAGATGACCTTGTACCGCCCCTCGTCGCCGCGGGCCACGTGGTAGTTGCGGGCGAACTTGATGGCCGACTCGACCGCTTCGGAGCCGGAGCTCACGAAGAACGTCTCGCTCAGGTCCCCGGGGGCGAACCCCGCAATCATCGTGGACGCCTCAATGGCCGGTGGGTGCGCGAAGCCCCAGTTGGTGGCGAAGGCCAGCGTCTCCATCTGGCTGGCGGCAACCGCAGCCAGGTCGGATCGACCATGACCGATGTTCACGCAGAACAGGCCTGCCAGACCATCCAGGTACTCGTTGCCATCGGTGTCGTAGAGGTAGCAGCCCTCGCCGCGTTCGATGATCGGCAGGGCGTCGGTGTGCCAGGCCCCCTTCTTCGTGAAATGCGGAACCAGGTGCTTCTGCGCCAACTCCCGAGGCGTGCTCATGGTTTCTCCGTGTGGATGCTCATGGGTTACCACGACGTATTGGGTCGTACACTCCTGCGGATCGTCAGCCGGGTGACCGGCGTCACTTAAGTTAGAGTCTGTAACCTAATCACAAAGGCGTCTAACGACAAGGGGTTCACCCCTTCCCGGACCTGTCAGCGCCTCCGCCGACCACACCAGGGGCGCTTCATACATGGCAAAGCAGATCCCCGAGCGGGCGCAGGTCGTAATCATCGGTGGCGGCATCGTGGGCGCCAGCATCGCCTACCACCTCGCCGAACTGGGCTGGTCAGACGTCGTCCTTCTGGAGCGCCACACACTGACCAGCGGTACAACCTGGCACGCCGCCGGCTTGGTGGGCTGCCTACGAGCCACGCACAACATGACCCGCCTGGCCGCCTACTCAGCCGAGCTCTACGAGTCGCTGGAACTCGACATGGGTCATGCCACCGGGTTCCGCAAGGTCGGATCACTCAGCGTGGCCGACAACCCGGAGCGCATGGAGGAGCTGGTTCGAGGTGCCAGCATGGCCAACGCCTTCGACGTGGACGTCGAGGTCATCACCGCCGAAGACCTCTGCGGGCGATACCCGCTGCTCAACCCCGAGGGCATCGTCGGTGGTGTTTGGCTGCCCGGCGACGGTCAGGCCTCGCCGGTCGACACCACCATGGCCCTGGCCGCCGTGGCCAAGGAGAACGGCGTCCGGATCCTCGAGGGCGTCTCGGTGGAACGCATCCGCACGGCCGATGGTCGGGCCATTGGCGTAGACACCGACCAGGGCCCGATCGATGCCGAACACGTCGTCACCGCAGCCGGCATGTGGTCACACCAACTGGGCCGCGACATCGGGGTCAACATCCCGCTACACGCCTGTGAGCATTTCTACCTTGTCACCGAACCGATCCCGGACCTCCCGTCGGGCCTGCCGGTTCTACGCGACACCGACAACTGCATCTACGTGAAGGAGGAGGCCGGCCGCCTGATGGTCGGCGCCTTCGAACCCGTGGCAAAGCCGTTCGGCATGGAAGGCCTACCCACCGATCAGCCATTCATGCAGCTCGACGAGGACTGGGAACACCTGGCCCCGGTCTACGAGGCGGCGTGCGAGCGCATCCCGGCCCTCAGTGACGTGGGCATCCGCCTGTTCTTCAACGGACCCGAGTCGTTCACCCCAGACGACCGTTACCTTCTGGGCGAGACACCGGAGGTACGGAACCACTGGGTGGCCACCGGCTTCAACTCGATCGGCATGCAGTCGGCAGGAGGCGCCGGCAAGGTGCTCGCCGAGTGGATCGTCAACGGTCGGGCCCCCATGGACCTATGGGACGTCGACGTACGCCGTATGCAGCCCTTCCAGACCAACCGCCGGTACCTACACGACCGATCGATCGAGGCCCTCGGCCTGCTCTACGCCATGCACTGGCCGTTCCGCCAGGTCGAGACGGCCAGGGGCGTCCGGAGGTCGCCGGTACACGACCGCCTGGTGGGCCTCGGGGCCTGCCACGGCGAGGGCGGCGGCTGGGAACGACCCAACTGGTACGCGCCCGAGGGGGTAGAGCCCGTCTACGAGTACACCTACGGTCGCCAGAACTGGTTCGAACACTCGGCTGCCGAGCACAGGGCCTGCAGGGAGGGCGCCGCCTACTTCGACCAGACCTCCCTGGCCAAGCTGCTCGTCCAGGGTCCTGACGCATGTGGCGTACTGAACCGGATCTCGTCGGCAGACGTCGACGTGGAACCGGGCACGTCGGTGTACACGACCTGGCTGAACGACCGTGGAGGCATAGAGGCCGACCTGACGGTGAACCGCCTGGACGAGGAACGGTTCCTAGTGGTGACCGCCTTCTCCACGCAGGTCAAGGACGCCAACTGGATCGCCCGCCACACCCCGGACGGCGCCCGCATGACGGTCACCGACGTGACGTCGGGCTACGCGGTTCTCGGCGTGTTCGGTCCCAAGGCCCGTGACATTGTGGCGCCACTCACCGACGCCGACCTCTCCAACGAGGCCTTTCCGTTTGGCACCCTCCAAGAGGTCGACCTGGCCTACGCGAGGGCCATCGCCATACGCCGCACCTACATGGGCGAGCTGGGCTGGGAACTCTACGTGCCCACCGAATTCGCCCTCGGAGCCTTCGATGCCCTATGGGAGTCCGGCGCCCCGGCTGGCCTTACGCCGGCCGGCTACCACGCCATGAACTCCCTGCGGATGGAAAAGGCCTACCGCCACTGGGGCGACGACATCGCCGATGAGGACACGCCTCTAGAGGCCGGCCTCTCGTGGGGTGTGGCGTTCGACAAGCCCGGAGGCTTCATCGGCCACGACGCCCTGGTGGCACAACGAGAGGCCGGCGTAGATCGGAGGCTGGTCCAGTTCCGTCTGGATGACCCCGAGCCGCTCCTCTATCACGACGAGCCGGTGTTCCGCGACGGCACCCTGGTGGGCCGCATCACCTCGGGCATGTACGGCCACACGGTGGGCGGCGCCCTTGGCATGGCCTACGTGGGCTGCGAACCGGACACACCACGGGCTCAGGTGCTGGAGGGCTCCTTCGACGTTGACGTGAATGGCGTGCGCATCCCGGCTACCGCCTCATACAGGCCGTTCTACGACCCGGACAGCCTGCAGCTCCGCCTCTAGGAAGTAGCGGGAAAGAAGCGGCCCGGTCGCTCGGACCGGTCAATCCAGTGGGGCATCGAGCAGGGATTCCAGAAGGTGAGCCAGCTCTTCGCGTTCACCCTCCTCAAGACCGGCATAGAGGGCGCGTTCCACCTCGTGCTGTCCCCTATAGCTGTCACGGACGGCTGCCTCGCCGGAACTGGTAAGCGACACAGTCACCATCCGGCGGTCGTCGTGCTCCCGGGAGCGC
>CAJWFS010000113.1 GCA_913030665.1 uncultured Acidimicrobiaceae bacterium | reverse complement strand
CACGACCTCCTCGTCCCGAACGAGGCGCGCTACCAAGCTGCGCCACTACCCGTGTAGGCGGTGAAGGGTACTGGTCACCCGTCTGGACCGGTCGGGCCGATGGCCACCCGAATGGGTGGATCAGGCGTCGGCCAGGACGTCCCGGGCGGTGCGCCGGAGCAGCAGGGCGTCGATCGGCTTGACGATCCACGCATCGGCCTCGGCCCGCTTCGCCAGGAACTCGTCGGCGTCACGATCCAGCAGCATCACGACGCGCTGCGGTGGTATCCGTTCGGCCCGTTCCTCCAGTCGCAGGTCCAGGCATGCGGCCATCCCGCCCATGTTGCCGATCTGGAGGTCCAGGACCACGAGCACGGGGTCGTGGTCACGTACTGCGGCTAGAACCTCGGCTCCGGCGTGTACCCGGACCACCTCGTGGTCGCCACCCAGGACGGCATCCACCTCGTCGTACACGTAGTCGGCGTCGGTTGCCAGGAGGACGATCGAGGCGCTCACGGGTCGGAGCGTACCGGTACGTCCCCCCGACAGATCCGTTCAGGGGGTCCCGGAGAGGGGCCGTCGGCACAGTCCCGTCCCGGGCGTCTACATTCATCAGACGGGTCCGGCCACATGGGCCGGGACGGTTGAGGAGGCCCGATGCTGGAGATCACCATCGAACGACATGACGACTACGTGCTGTGCCGACCGGCCGGCGAGTTGGACGCCTACACCGTGGCCCAGTTCCGCGAGGCCCTCACCGAGCTGGCCGAGGAGTCGTTCGTGCTCGTGGACCTGTCCGACGTTCCGTTCATGGACTCTGCCGGCCTCGGTGCGTTGATCGGCGGCATACGAAGGGCCCGGGAGAACGATGGGGACGTGGCCGTGGCCTGCAACCGTCCGGCACTCATCCGCCTGCTCCACACCACGGGATTCGATCGAATCGTGCCGGTCCGCGAGACGGTCGAGGAGGCCGTCCTGGCCCTCGGAGAGACCACCGACTGACCACCCGGAGCCACGGCGACCGGCCGTAGGCTGGCCCGCCTGTCGCCCCGGCCGGGGCGACTGGAATGCACCTGCACCATGTCCCACCTCCTCACCGTTCGACCACCGTCTCGACGCCTGCTAGCAGCGCTCGTTCTCGCCGCTGCGTTCCTAGGCCTGGGTGCTCCTGTGGTCGGCGCACATGCGGAGCACGAGGGCCCTCTTCCGGTCGTCGACGTCGTTGACGTCGTCGAGGTCAACGGCTTCCTGGATCCGGTCCTCGTGGGGATGATGGCCGACACCCTGGAATCCCTCGATCCTTCCGAGACCGTCGCCGTCGTGTTCCAGGTCGACAGCACGGCCTCAGTCGTCCCCGACAGCGAAATCCTCCGGCTAGCCCGGCTCATAGTCGGCTCTGAGGTCACGGTGTCGTTCTGGGTGGGGCCGTCCGGCGCCCGGGCCACCGGTTCGATCGCCCAACTGGTGGTCCTCGGAGACGACATCGGCATCGCACCGGGCGCACGCCTCGGTTCGTTCGGCGACCCCATCCTGCCCATCGCAGAGTTCGGAACCCCGCTGGCCACAGCTGCCCTGGCCGACCTCCGGGACGCGACTGTGGGCTACGAGGAAGCCGTCAGGCGTGGCATCGCCAGGCCTGCACCGGTACTGCTCGAGCAGTTGGCAGGCGTTCCCGGCTTCCAGATGGAGACCGTGGTGGGCGAGGAAGGCGACACCGTCCAGCCGGTCACCACGACACGATTCCGCCAGCTGGACGTGGTCGACCAGTTCTTCCACACCGTGGCCAGCCCAGCCGTCACCTACCTGCTCCTCCTCATCGGCATGGGCCTTCTCCTCTTCGAGCTCTACACCGCCGGGGTGGGCATCGCCGGGGCGATCGGCGCCGGCTGCTTCCTGTTGTCGACGTATGGGCTCGGGGTGCTGCCAGCAAGGGGCTGGGCCGTGGCACTACTGGTCCTGGCCATGCTGGCCTATGCCATTGACGTGCAGGCCGGAATGCCCCGCCTCTGGTCCGGAATCGGCACGGTCACGTTGGTAACCGGATCCGTCTTCCTCTTCGATGGGCCGTCGTTCTCGTGGATCACATTGCTGGTCGGTGTGGTCGGCACGGTCATGGCAATGGTCGGCGGCATGCCGACGATGGTGCGGACCCGCTTCTCGACACCGACGATCGGACGCGAATGGATGATCGGTGAGACGGGAAGCGCGGTCGAACGCCTCGCCCCCAATGGCACTGTGACGGTGCGCGAAGCGGTCTGGCGGGCCACGACGAACCGGGCCACGCCCCTGGAACCCGGTGACGGCATCCGGGTGGTGGCCGTAATCGACCTGTGGCTGGAGGTCGAACCCATCGAAGGCGCGGCCCGTGACTACCGACGCCGTGACGGCGGATCCTGAGAGCCCACTCCTCCGTTCTACAGATCCGCCCTTGCCCACCTCATGGCGCGGGCCGTAGGTTCGGCGCAGGGCCGTGGCCACGGGTTTGGACGCAAGGGGGTGCGAAAGTGCCAGCCGGGATCACCTATCAGGACTGGCGGATCAGGGCAGCGTGTCGCGGCCCTAGGTCCGAGGTCTTCTACCCACCGGCGACCGGTGAGCGCAGGGACGAGAAGTTGCTGCGGGAACACATGGCGAAGGCCATCTGTGACCTCTGCGCGGTGCGCGGACAGTGCCTGAAGTTCGCGGTGGAGCGTGGCGAGGCCCACGGCATCTGGGGCGGAACCAGCGAGTCCGAGCGGCGTGTCCTCATCGGGGTCGTCTAGGGCATTTGGGTCAGGGCGCCGGTCGGCGTCCGATCAGGCTTCCGGGAGGCGGGGACCCGCAATCCTGACGTCGTCGCGCCGTCGGGTCACCCCGGTCCCGTCCAGGCGGGCAAGCAGAGGCATGGCGTGCCTGCGCGTATTGCCCGCAGCCTCCCGGAACGCGGAAACCGTGAACCCCTCCGGGCTCTCTGCCAGGAGCCTGGCGGCCAGTTCCGCGGCTGCCTGAAGGGCCGAGGCAGCGAAGAAGATCCCCTCCACCTCGACCACCATCTCCCGACGGACGAGTTCACGTAGTTCAGCGCGGTCGACTCCGTCCGGAGCGGGCGGCGCGAACGGTGAGGCGGCCAGGGCAGCCACGAACGGGTGGTCAGCCAGGGGGTCGACAGCGTCGATGGGAGCGAGTCGACCTGCTTCGACCACCACGCCGTCAAGGAGTTCGACTGCGGCCCGGCTGTGTTCATCCAGCGTCGAGAGGTCCAGGCCCAACGGTCCGGCCTCGGAGAGGGCAGCCCGCAGGTCGACCAGGGTGGTGTGGAGTTCGGTCGGGTCGACGACCCAGCGACCCACGTCCGGGTCACGCCGCTCCCCGGTGAGGCGCTCCAACTCGTCAGCATCCACCCAGCCGCGCTGGTTCACCACCCGGTCCACCGACCGGTCCGGATGGGCCCTGGATGCACGCTCCACGGGGTCCACGTCCAAGATCTCGCCACCGCCGACCGTTTCGGCCCTGCCGGACTCGCGAAGGATGAAGCGGTCGCCGGGGAGCAACGGCAGCGGTACCGGCAGGTGCATGCGGACAGATCCCCGGGTACCCGGCTCCAACGCGTCGGGTCCCAGTATCCGCATTCGCACCGGGTGTTCACCGGAACCCAGGTAGAGCACGTGGGCACCTCGTCGCGACACCGGATGGTCCAGCCGGTCCAGGACCGTGAGGGAGGCATCCACCACCATGGTGTGGTGCCACTGGCCTGACCGGACAAGGACGTCTCCACGTGCCACGCCATCGTGGGACACGCCGACGAGGTTCACGGCGCAACGGCTTCCCGGGGGCAGCTCGTCCCTGTCGGTGTGATGGTTCTGCAACCCCCGGACCCGGACCGTCCCACCGGATGGATGGACCTCCAGCTCGTCATCGGTGCGCAGCCGTCCACCGGTCAGGGTCCCGGTGACGACCGTGCCAGAGCCCCGGGCCGAGAACGCCCTGTCGATCCAGAGCCGTGGCCGACCGTGGTCGATCGCCGTCGGCGTGGCTGCCAGCAGGTCGTCCAGGGCCGCCCGTAGCTCCCCGATCCCGGTTCCCGTGGGTGCATCGGTTCCGATCACCGGTGCTCCCTCCAGGAAGGTTCCGGCCAGGCGTTCCTCCAACTCGAGGTGGGCCAGTTCCACGAGGTCGTCGTCAGCGGGACCGATCTTGGTGAGGGCGACGATGCCGTGGTCGACGCCCAGCAGTTCCAGGATGCGCAGGTGTTCCTCGGACTGCGGCTTCCACCCCTCGGTCGCCGCCACGACGAATAGGCAGGCGTCGACCGCCCCCACGCCGGCCAGCATGTTCTTGATGAACCGGACATGGCCGGGTACGTCGACGAGGGAGAGAACGGCACCCGATGGCAGCGTCGTGTCAGCGAAGCCCAGGTCGATGGTCAGCCCGCGGGCCTTCTCCTCGGCGAACCGGTCGGGGTCGGTTCCGGTGAGGGCCTCCACGAGGGTCGACTTGCCGTGGTCGACGTGTCCGGCGGTGGCGACTACGTGCACGCGATGTCAGCCTGCGA
>CAJWFS010000112.1 GCA_913030665.1 uncultured Acidimicrobiaceae bacterium | reverse complement strand
ACGACCTCTACGTTGCGAACGTAGCGCTCTAGCCAACTGAGCTACACCCCCGCGACCGCCGACGATCGTAGCGGGATGCCCGCTGGGAATGGACCGGCGAAGCGACCCCGGCCGGGGCCGTCAGATCAGTTGGCCCTGCGGCTCAGGACGGCCTCGTCACGCATCGCCACGGAGGCGCCCAACCCACCCAGCATGGAGCCACTGGACCGGAGCGGGATGACGAGGGCCTCCCGCTCGACCTCCAACTGGTGTCGCTGGGTGACCAGCACCGCGTAGCCGACGAGTACCAGGTCGACGAGGAAGTGGGCCATCCAGACGACTCCACCCACGGCGACGCCGGCCAGGAACGTGAACACAGCCATCCCGCCCAGGGCGACCAGGAGGTCGCGGCGTCGGCGTCGGGCCGATCCGGCGCCCACGGGAACGGCTGTCGCTGCGGCACCGGCCGACCGCAGGCGGGTGGGGTCGAACCTGACGGAACCGCGCCCGGCTGCCACGAGGGTGAGCACGGGACGCGCCAAGGCGTTGCGATGACGGATGATCGGTGGCAGCAGGACCGCCATCCACAGCACTCCCAAACCCAGCAGGATCAGCACCGGGTCCTCCCTCTCTCTAGGCCGTGACGCACGAGGGCACCGTAGTTGTTGATCACTGCAGAATGGTGGATCTCCACGCGCTCTGAGCGCGAATCCTCGCGCTCAGAGCGCGAAGCAGGTCAATCCGTCCGACGCCAGTCTCCGGACCGTCCACCCGACTTCTCATGGAGCCCCAGGGTCTCCACTTGCATCGAGCGATCCAGCGCCTTGCACATGTCGTAGACGGTAAGGGCGGCCACAGAACAGGCCGTGAGCGCCTCCATCTCCACCCCGGTCCTGTCCACGGTCTCGGTGACCGCCTCGATGTCGACCCATGACGGGCCGACCACGAGGTCCACCCGGACCGAGCTGAGCATCAGGGCGTGGCAGAGCGGGATCAGTTCCGAGGTCCGCTTCGCCGCCTGGATGCCTGCGACACGCGCAACGGCCAGGACGTCGCCCTTGGCCACCGTCCCACCCGCCAGCGCCTCGGCGGTGGCAGCCTGCATGGTCACCCTGGCCCGGGCCACCGCCCTGCGCCTCGTCACCTCCTTGTCGGCGACGTCGACCATCCGGGCCCGACCCTCGGCATCAAGATGCGTGAAGCCCGGACTTGCCACGCTGCTCAGCCGCCAATCTGGGACATCGATCGGCTCGGCCGGATGAAGTTGACGCTGGAGATCCCGTGACCCGCCCACTTGGCGGCCACCGCTCCCTGCAGCAGGTCGCTCACATCGTCGTCCGAGGCACCCGAACGAAGCAGCGACCGCAGGTCGAACTCATCCAGTGCGAACAGGCAGTTCCGGAACTGGCCGTCGGCGGTGAGGCGGATCCTGTCGCACGTGTCGCAGAAGTTGCGGGTCACGCTGGCCACCACACCGAAGCAACCAGCACCGTCCAGGTACCGGTAGCGGGTGGCCGGCGCCGACGTTCGGTCCACCGGCTCCAGCGGGAAGGCCTCGGCGATCCGGGCCACGATCTCATCTCGACCGACCACCGCGCCATCCGACCAGGACTTGTCGGCGTCGAGCGGCATGAACTCGATGAACCTGACCTCCACGCCGCGGTCCCGACCGAAACGAGCCAGGTCCACGATCTCGTCGTCATTCACGTCCCGCATCACGACAACGTTCACCTTGACCGGATCCAGTCCGGCCTGGATCGCCGCATCGATCCCGTCCAGCACGCGGCCCAGGTCGTTGCGCAACGTGAGCTCGGCGAAGCGGTCGGCGCGCAGCGAGTCGAGCGAGATGTTGATCCTCTTCAGGCCGGCCGCCGAGAGGTCGCCGGCCTGTGCCCGCAGCGTCACCCCGTTCGTCGTCATCGACAGGTCCACCGGAAGGTCCGCCAGCATCCCGACCAGCGTGGACAATTTGGCCCGGACCGTCGGCTCGCCACCGGTGAGCCGAATGCTGTCCACACCGTGGCGCTCCACCATCAGGCGTGCGACCCGTTCGATCTCCTCGAAGGTGAGGAGTTCCTCCCGGGGAAGCCACTCCAGCCCCTCGGCAGGCATGCAGTAGGTACAGCGGAAGTTGCAGCGGTCGGTCACCGAGATCCGCAGGTCACGGTGGACACGCCCAAAGGTGTCGATCAGCTGTCGGACCACGGCTCCAAGCCTAGGGCCCCGAACGGCCGGTCAGCGGGGTCGGAACCTCCCCACGCTGCTCAGCCCAGCAGGATGACCTCAACCAGGTCACCGTCGGCCACCCCGTCGCCATCGGGTAGGACCGCCAGCCCCGTGGCGGTCGCCATAGCGGTCAACTGGTGGGAACCCTGGCCCCCGGAAGAGGCCGCCAGGTACCGCCCGTCCCGATACTCCACCAGGACCCGCCCGAAGTGGACCTTTCCGTCGGCATGGCGCTGGAGCCCTCCCACGACCCGGGCCTGGACCCGCGGTCGCTCAAGGTCCACATGACCCGACATGGCACGCAGGGCGGGACGGGCGAACAACTCGAAGGACACCATGGACGAGACCGGATTGCCGGGCAGGCCGAACACCGGCACCCCCTCGACCAGGCCGAAGGCCAGCGGCTTGGCCGGCCTGATCGCCACCTGCATCCAGCGCATCTCACCGATCCGGTCCAGCACGGCCTTCACGTAGTCGAAGTCCCCCATCGAGACGCCCCCGGAGGTCAGCACGGCATCGCATTCGGCCACGCCGTCAAGGAGGGCTGCGGTGATCGCCTCCTCGTCGTCTGCAACAAGACCCAGGTCGACGGATACGACGCCCATCTCGTCCAGGAGGGCCAGCAGCGCCGGTCGGTTGGAGTCCCTGATCTGCCCGACCCTCAGGGTGGCTGGACCCTCCACCAGCTCGTCACCCGTGGACAGCACCCCGACCCGGAGGCGCCGAAAGGCCACCACGCTCCCGCAACCGATGCTGGCCAGCACGCCCAGGTGCCCCGGTCCCAGGGTGGTGCCAGAGGCGAACACCTCCTCGCCGGCAAGCAGGTCCTCGCCGGCGGATCGGACGTGGTTTCCCACGCCCACCTCGACGGCGACCGTCACCACCGCTCCGTCGTCGGACACCGCTGTCCTCTCGACCATGACCACAGCGTCGGCCCCGGGCGGCATCGGCGCCCCGGTCATGATCCGGATCGCCTCGCCCGGGCAGACCTCGACGTCCGGAACGGCACCGGCTGCCAGCGTTCCGACGATCCGCAGGTCGGCCGGAGGGCCGACGGTGTCAGCCGCCCGCAGGGCGAACCCGTCCATTGCCGAATTGGCGAACGGTGGGACGGCACCGATGGCAACCACGGTTGCCGCCGTCACGAGACCGCGGGCGTCAGCCAACGGCACCTCGGAGGCGACCGGCCCGGGGCACCTGTCCAGCACATGGGCCCGGGCTTCGGCGAGGGAGATCACCTACCGAGGATACTCAGCGCCTCCACGACCCTTCCTCGCCGGTCAGGAGTCGTCTGATGTTGGCCACGTGGCGAACCAGGACGAGGGCGCTGATGGCCGCGGCAACGAGGACCTCCCGGGTGGTGTTGCCGGCGGCGGCGACTGCGACAGGCAGTGCCAGGGCTATGGCGATGGACCCCATCGAGGCCTTACCGGTGACACGGGCCACGAAGGCGAAGAGGGCGATCACACCCACGGCCAACACCGGGAACAGGACGATCGAACCTCCGCCGCCGGTGGCCACGCCCTTGCCCCCCCGGAGGCGGCGGGTGACCGGAAGCACGTGGCCCAGCGTCGCCGCCACCCAGCAGGCCAGGGCCAACGGACGACCGGCGACAGCCATGCCGAGGGCGACCGCCGCGACGCCCTTGCCCACGTCGAACGCGAAGACGACCAGGCCCGCCCGACGTCCAGCGGTCCGGTAGACGTTGGTGGCGCCCGGATTGCCCGATCCGGCCGACGTCGGATCCACGCCGGACCGGCCTGCCACCACCTGGGCAGACGGCAACGTCCCGAGCACGTAGGCGATGACCACCACCAGATAGTTCACGGGACCAGCATCACCGACGGTGGGCCACCCAACGCGGACCTCCGGTAGGATGCGCCGTCGACCGGACATGGAACGACCGCTCCACGACCCCCGGCGACACCACCACCATGCCTACCTACCAGTACCGCTGCCAGTCATGCAGGGAAGAGTTCGAGGTGCGCCAGTCCTTCACGGATGGCGCCCTCACCAACTGCCCGGATTCAGACTGCGGCGGAAGCGTGAACAAGGTGTTCAGCAGCGTCGGCATCTCCTTCAAGGGCGATGGCTTCTACAAGAACGACCACGGTTCGGGAGCCAAGGGACGCAAGGCCGACGCCGGCTCGACGGTGAAGTCGGATTCAGCCTCCTCCGACACCGGTTCGACCAAGGACTCCGGCTCCGAATCCTCCGGCAGTTCCAAGGGCTCCGAATCCTCCGGCAGTTCCAAGGGCTCCGAATCCTCCGGCGACTCCGGCGGTTCATCTGGCTCATCCAGCGGTTCGA
>CAJWFS010000111.1 GCA_913030665.1 uncultured Acidimicrobiaceae bacterium | reverse complement strand
CGGGCGACGGGAGCGTCCTCCGGCCTGCCGGCGACACCGGCCGGGCCAAGACCCTTCCTGTTCTCGCCTTCTCCATTCATGCCTTCTCCATCCATGCCTCCGCTACTCATACCTTCAGGGCGAGGGCATCGCCCTGGCCGCCGCCGCAGAGGGCGTCTGCGGCGGCACGTCGGGCCGGGACCTGTCCGATGCCGGCGGCCACCACGTTTCCGAGGTATGCGAAGTCCACGTCGGCGCCCGACATGGCGGCCCGATCGAGGGCACCGCTGATCGCAGCGGCGCCCAGGTCGGTGGCCGTCAGCGGGGACAGCCCACCCTGGAAGCGGCCCATCGGGGTGCGTGCTCCGGCGAGGATGACTATCGGGGATGCTGCTGAGGGCATGGTGGCTCCGGTACCGGTGCTCTGGGGCCGACGATCGGCCCGATTCTGCTGGCCGAAAGGTACCGCCCGACGGGTCCACCGACCCGGTCCGGCGTGGCTGGTATGTGTCCCGTGGGGGTGTTAGTCGGTGATGGGCGCGGCCTGGCCGTCGTCTCTCACCAGGCCCTCCCAGAGGTCGGCGTAGAGGCCGCCGGCATCGCGGAGCTGGGCGTGGCGACCGCGTTCGACGATCCGTCCGTCGTCCAGCACCACGATCTCGTCTGCCTCGATGACCGTGGAGAGTCGGTGGGCGATCACGATGGACGTGCGTCCGGAGAGCACGACGGCCAGGGCCTCCAGCACGGCGGCTTCGTTCTCGGTGTCCAGGTGGCTCGTGGCCTCGTCCAGGATCACTATGGCCGGGTCCTTCAGGAGCAGGCGGGCAATGGCCAGCCTCTGCTTCTCGCCTCCCGACATCCGGTAGCCGCGCTCTCCGACCATGGTGTCGAAACCCTCCGGGAGTGCCCGTACGACATCCAGGATGCGGGCGGAGCGGCAGGCGTCGTCGAGTTGGGCGTTGGTCGCGTCGGGTCGGGCGTAGCGGAGGTTGGCGCCAACCGTGTCGTGGAACAGGTGCGGGTCCTGGGTGACGACGCCTATCCGGGCCCGCAGGTCGTCCTGGCGCAGCGAGCGGAGGTCCCGGCCATCCAGGGTGATCGACCCGTCCGTCACGTCGTAGAGCCGCGGGATCAGCGAGGCCAGGGTGCTCTTGCCGGAACCGGACGGCCCGACAACAGCGAGCACCCGACCGGGGCCCACCTCGAGGTCCAGGTCGTGGAGCACCATCCGACCGGGCTCGCCGGGCGCCGTGTCGGTCTCCAGAGAGGCGACCGAGGTCTCGTTGGCCGCCGGATACCGGAACGACACCCCCTTGAACGCCAGGTGCCCCTGGACGGGGTGCGGGTCCACGGCGTCGGCGGCGTCGGCGACCGGGTTGGGGGCATCCAGCACCTCGAACACCCGCTCGAAGGACACGAATGCGGACATGACGTCCACCCGGGCGTTGGTGAGCTGGGCCAGCGGCCCGTAGAGCAGGGCGACGAGGACCCCCATGGAGGCCAGGGTGCCGATGGTGATGGTGCCGTTGATCGCCAGCGAGCCGCCAACCCAGTACACGACGGCGGTGCCGATGGCGCCCAGCAGCGTGAGGGCGATCACAAAGGTGCGGCTGAAGAGGGCGTTTCGGATGCCGATGTCGCGGACCCGGCCGGCGCTGTCGGCGAAGCCGTCCCGCTCGTCGTCCGGCCGCCCGAAGAGCTTGACCAGCCAGGCTCCGGAGACGTTGAACCGTTCGGTCATCGTGGCGTTCATCGTGGCGTTCAGGTTCATGCCCTCGCGGGTGATCCCGGCCACGGTCCTGCCGACCCGGCGGGCCGGGAGGATGAACAGCGGCAGCAGGACCATGGCCAGCAGGGTTATGTGCCACTCCAGCAGGAAGAGGGTGACGAGGGTGGTCAGTGCCGTGATGGTGTTTGCGACCACCGTGCCGAGCGTCCCGGTGAGTGCCCGCTGGGCGCCGATCACGTCGTTGTTGAGGCGGCTCACGAGGGCGCCTGTCCGGGTGCGTGTGAAGAACGAGACCGGGAGTCGTTGCACGTGGTCGAACAGGGCCACGCGGAGGTCGAAGATGAGGCCCTCTCCGACCGTTGCCGAGGCCCATCGTTCGAAGAACGAGAGAACGGCCTGGGCGAGGGCGGCTCCCACCACGAGCAGCCCGAGGACGGTGAGTTGTCCCCGGTCTCCCTCGGCGATGGCCCCGTCGATGATCTCCCGGAACAGCAGCGGTGGGACCACCCCCAGCACGGACGAGGCGGTGACCACGCCCAGGAACCCGATGATGAGGGACCGGTAGGGGCTGGCGAACGTCCAGACCCGTCTCCGGGTCTCGGGACCTATGTGTGGCCTCGTGTCCGACTGGTGCGACATGACGTGCAGGAGGTGCATTGGGTTGGCCACGGGCCGAGCCTACGGACGGCCCGCGGAAGCCACCGCCGGGATAGAATCTGACGGACCGTCAGATCTGACGGACTAACCCGCACGGCGGGAGACTGGCCCACATGAGCACAACCACGCCCCCTGCCAACCGGCCACTGGCCGGTCTGAAGGTCGTCGAGAGCTCGCTGCTCGGGCCCGGCCTGGCAGCCACCTTCCTGTCCGACCTGGGAGCCGACGTGGTCAAGGTGGAGCCACCCACCGGTGACTACATCCGTCGGATGACGTGGCCGATCGTGGAGGGAACCTCGCTTCTCCACCTCCACACCCACCGGGGCAAGCGCAGCATCGCCATCGACCTCAAGACCGAGGCCGGCCTGGAGGTCTACCGCGACCTGGTCCGTGGGGCTGACGTGGTGCTGGAGGCGATGCGCCCGGGTTCCCTGGCGAAGTTGGGCCTCGGCTTCGACGACCTGATCCAGCTCAACCCCCGGCTGGTGTTCTGCACCCTGTCGGGCTACGGGGCCACCGGCCCGTACCGCGACATGCCCAGCCACGGCATCGCCTACGACACCTGGGCAGGCCTGATTGAACCGGTGCTCGACGATGGAGGCTTCACCCGCATCCCCACCCTTCCCAACATCGGGATCAACGTGGGGCCGATGATCGCCGCCCTGGGCATCCTGGCTGCCGTCATCCGGGCCCGCGAGACCGGTGAGGGCACCTGCCTGGAGGTGGCCCAGTCGGATGCGGCCGCCTACATGGACTGGTACCGGATCGAGACCTACCGTGCCTACGAACGGCCGGCCGACGTGGTGACAGGCAACTCCTCGGACGACCACGAACGCCGGGAGCCGGGCCTCGCAGGCATGTGGGAGGGCGTCCGCTACCAGATCTACGAGGCGTCCGACGGCCACGTCCTGTTCATGGCCAGCGAACAGGCCTTCTGGCGAAACTTCTGCGAGGGGGTCGGGCGGCCCGAGCTGTTCGAGCGTTGGCCGGGCTCGCAGTATGCGGACCACGCCCGCCACAACACTGAGTTGCAGGCGGAGCTGAAGGCCATCTTCGCCACGAGGACGTGCGTCCAATGGCTGGCCTTTTCCGACGAGGCCAACACTCCAATCGCTCCGGTGAACACCCCGAAGACAGCGCCGGACGACCCACAGTTCGCCCACCGGCTCCCGTTCTACGGCATCGAAGACGTGGGAGCCGAGCAGTTGCCGCTGCCCGTCTACCTGGAGGGCGACCTGCCGCCCACGCCGTCGATGGCACCGACAGTCGGTGAGCAGACCGACGAGGTGCTGGCGGACCTGGGTCTGTCGGCGGAACGCATAGCCGAGCTCCGGGCCGCCGGCGTCGTAGGGCCCAGGTAGGACCAGCGCTCAGGCGTCCAGCCCGAGGACCCGGATGGCGTTCTCCCTCAGGAACTTCGGCCAAACCTCGGCCTTGAAGGGCACGTCCCTCAGCTCGGTGAAGATCCTGTCCAGGGAGAGCCCCATCGGGAAGTAGCCCGCGTAGATGACCTTGTCGGCACCCCGGCTGTTGGCGTAGTCGATGATGGCCTTCGGGTAGTGCTTCGGGGCGAACGCCGAGGTGGAGTAGTAGAGGTTCGGCCACTTCAGCATCAGCTTGACCATGAGGTCCTGCCACGGCTCGCAGCCGTGGCGGGTCACGAACACCAGGTCGGGAAAGTCGTACATGACCTGGTCGATGAGCTCGACCCGTTGCGGTGCGAACGGCACCCGGGGCCCGGGAATCCCAGCGCAGCAGAAGATGGGGATCGCCAGCTCGCAGCACAGTTCGTACAGCTCGTACATCTTCGGGTCGTCGATAGGGACCTGGGGGTCACGACCTGATGGGAAGGCGCTGACCGCCTTCAGCCCGGCGTCCCTGTGGAGCTGGCGGACGGTCCGGAGCATCCCGGGGACGTCGTTGGGATCCGGCTCGTGGCAGGCGAAGAACCGGTCGGGGTGCGCCTCGACCATGGACCGGCCCTCGCCCTTGTCGGGGCCGATGCCGATCATCGCCATCTGAACGTTGTTGCGGTCCATGAACGGCAGGCACAACTCGGCACCCTGGGGCGGGTCCAGGGGCTCGCCGTCGGCCCCCCGGGCCTGGTCCGAGAACGGGACGTCCTTGAACATGTACTGGGCCGGGAAGTTCATGGACTTCGAGTCGGCGTCCC
>CAJWFS010000110.1 GCA_913030665.1 uncultured Acidimicrobiaceae bacterium | reverse complement strand
AGACGGCTCCCGCATGGTTGAGCGCGGCCAACGAGGTTGCCGTCGAGGCCTTCCTGGATGGGGCACTCTCCTGGGTCGGGATCGCCGAACTGCTGGCCGAGGCCCTCGAGTCGTGGACCGGCGACAGGGCCGACGACCTGGAGGCGGTGCTCGACGTGGATCGGAGGGCCCGGGTCGTGGCCCGCTCCCTCGTCGCCGCCCGGTCCTGACCGTGACGGCCGAGGTGTCTGGTTCGGGAGCGGACGGTCACCGGGGTGCTGTGGATGTGGCCGGTTCCGGAGCGGACGGTCGCCGGGGTGCGGCGGGCAACGACCGAATTCGACTGGTGCTGCTCGTCGGGGCGGTCGTGTCCTTCGGGCTCATCGGGGGCCTCTCGGGTCTCGTGGTGGTCTCATCGTTCGTCGTGATGCTGGTGATCCACGAGCTCGGACACTTCGTGGTGGCACGCCTCTCGGGCATGCAGGTGACCGAGTTCTTCATCGGCTTCGGGCCCCGCCTCTGGTCGGTGCGCCGGGGTGAGACCACATACGGGGTGAAGGCCATTCCGGCCGGTGCGTATGTTCGGATAACGGGGATGAGCAGTCTCGACGTGGTGGATCCGGCCGTGGAACACCGGACGTACCGGCAGCAGTCCTATCCGAAGCGGATGGCGGTCGCCCTGGCGGGGTCGGCGACGCATTTCGCCGTGGCGCTGGCCCTGCTGTTCTTCGTCTACATGGCGGTCGGGAGGCCCGACCCCTCCCGCTGGGTGGTGGGTGAGGTCGTCTCCGGCTCGGCTGCAGCGTCCATCGACGTGCGCGTCGGCGATCGGATCGTGTCGGTTGCCGGCGTGGAGACTCCTGGCTTCGAGGAGTTCGGGGTAGTCGTGCGGGGGCTTCCGGGTCGGGAGGTGGTGGTGGTCCTGGAGAGGGACGGGGACACCTCGAAGCGCACGATGACGGTCGGGGAGAGGCTCAGGGTCGACGGCACGGTCGCCGGCTTCTTCGGGGTGGGCTCCGATCGGCCCATGGAGACCCTCGGCCCGGTCGGTGCCGGGGTGGAGGCATCGGCCCGCTTCGTCGACCTCGTCGAGATGTCCGTCGACGGCCTGGTCGGGTTCTTCACGCCGGACGGGCTGGCCTCGTTCTTCACAGGCGGTGACGAACCGTCGGTGCGGCCGGAACCTGCCCTGTCCGTTGGCGCTGGCGGCAGCTCGGGCCAGGTGGCGGACCCCGGCGTGGACCCGGCCGACGAGGATCGGCTGCTGTCCATCTACGGGGCGGGCCGCCTCGGTAGCGCCATGCTGGATGACGGCTGGTCGACCTACCTCTGGTTCCTGATCCTGGTCAACGTGTTCATCGGGGTCTTCAACCTGGTTCCGCTCCTACCTCTCGACGGGGGACACGTCGCCATCGCCACCTATGAGCGGATCCGGTCGGTGGGTGGCCGTCGCCACATGGCCGATGCGGCGAAGTTGATCCCGCTCACCTGGGCGGTGGTCACGTTGCTGGTTGCGGTGGCCGGAGTCGCCCTCTACCGCGACATCGTGGATCTGCCCGACTTCGGCTGAGGGGGCCGGGGGTAGTGGTTGTCCGACCACCGGTAGCCTCGCTTCCATGGAGGTACAGGCAGCGACCGAGCGCCGATCCACCCGGCAGTTGATGGTCGGCGACGTGCCCGTGGGTGGTGGGGCGCCGATCACGGTCCAGTCCATGACCATCACCCGGACGGCCGACCACGAGGCGACCCTCCAGCAGATCTACGACCTGGCCATGGCGGGTGCGGACATCGTGCGCTGCACCTGCAACGACCTGGAGGCCGCGGAGGGTCTCGCCCGGATCGTTCCACGGTCGCCGGTCCCGATCGTGGCCGACATCCACCACCAGTACCGGATGGCCCTGGCGGCGCTCGAGGCCGGCGTGCACTGCCTCCGCCTGAACCCGGGCAACATCCGCAAGCCCGAACACATCAGGGTCGTGGCCAGCGAGGCGCGCGACCGTGGGGTTCCGATCCGGATAGGCGTCAACGGCGGGTCGCTGCACCCGGACCTCTACGAGAAGCACGGCGGCCGGGTCACCCCGGAGGCGATGGTCGAATCGGCCCTAGACGAGATCCGTTTCTTCGAGGACGTCGACTTCGACCTAATCAAGATCTCGGTGAAGGCCTCCAGCGTCCCAATAATGGTCGAGGCGTACCGGCAGCTCTCCGAGGTAACCGACTACCCGCTGCACCTGGGCGTGACCGAGGCCGGTCCACCGCCCGCCGGCCTCATCAAGTCGTCGGCCGGCATCGGTGCCCTGCTCGCACAGGGGATAGGTGACACGATCCGGTACTCGCTCACCGCTGATCCGGTCGAGGAGGCCCGGGCCGGCCGGGCACTCCTGGAGGCCATGGGCCTCCGGGAACGCAAGAACGTCGACCTGATCGCATGCCCCAGTTGCGGTCGGGCCGAGATCGACGTGGTGGCCGTCGCCGCCGATGCCATGGCCGCCTTCGCCGACCGGGAGATTCCGCTCCAGGTGGCGATCATGGGTTGCGTGGTGAACGGGCCCGGTGAGGCCCGTGACGCCGATCTGGGAATCGCTGCGGGGAACCGGCGTGGACACCTGTTCGTGAAGGGTCGGAACGTAGCGGTGGTGGCTGAGGACGAGATGGTCGACGCCCTCGTGGAGTGGGCCGAGATGATCCACTCGGAGGGGGCCGAGGCGGCGTTGGCCCGCGTGGACACCGAGAAGGCGGCCCGCGAGGCCGAACGGGACCGCCAACGACTCCTGGCCCAGCAGGGCGATGACGTTGATGACACCGGCACCAGGATCGAGCTCATACGGCGCCACGGCGCCTGAGTGGCCGGTCCTGTTCGCCCCTTCGGCCCGCCGACTGAACAGGTCAACTCGCCGGCAAGAGGGCGAATCTGACACCTAGGCGGTAGCGGAGTCCGAAGGTATGCTCTCTGGCGCGTACATCGCCGGTGTTCCGACGAGGCGTGGGCTCTGCCCACGCTTTTTGTTTTCGGTATCGGGGGTGGTGCGTGAGATGAGAAGGGCCCGGCGACGGCGTCGGCCCGTGGAAACCAGGAGGAGGACGCACAATGGCAGTGACCGATCGGATCGATGCCATGGCCGCTCCCCTCTGTGAACGGATCGGCGTCGAGTTGGTTGACGTCGAGTACGAGGGCGGAGTGCTCCGCCTGGTGATCGACCATCCTGATGGCGTCGGCATGGATGCCATTGCCGGAGTGACCCGTGAGGTATCGAGGGCACTCGACCATGAGGACCCAATACCGGGCACCTTCACGCTCGAGGTGACCAGCCCGGGTCTGGAACGCTCCCTCAAGCGACCGGCCCACTTCGAGCGGGCGATCGGTTACGAGGTAGCCGTGAAGACCCGCCCCGGGTTCGATGGGCCTCGCAGGTTCACCGGCGTCCTGGAGGCCGCTGACGGAGAAGGCATCGAGGTGCGATCCGCAGATGGCTCGAGCCGTGCGTTCCGTCACGATGAGATCTTGAAGGCGCACACCGTCTTCGTATGGACCCCTGAGCCCAAGTCGGAGCGCAAGTGGAAGGATCGGGACGACGCTGACGCCCCGGGAAGGAAGGTCGGGTCATGAATCTTGAGATGATGGAGGCCCTCGAGGCCCTGGCGGTCGACCGGGGAATCTCCGTGGACATGCTGTTCGCCGCCCTCGCCGACGCGTTGGAGTCGGCCTACAAGCGCACGCCCGGTGCCCACGAGTTCTCGTGGGTGACCATCGACCCTGACACGATGAACATCCGGGTGCTGGCCCAGGATCTCGACGAGGAGGGCGAGCCCGTCGGCGAGGAGTTCGACGTCACGCCGGACAACTTCGGCAGGATCGCCGCCCAGACGGCCCGCCAGGTCATGACCCAGAGGATCCGCGAGGTCGAGCGGGACCTCAAGTACGACGAGTACGCCGGCCGGGAGGGCGACATCGTCACCGGCATGATCCAGCAGACCGATGCCAGGTACACCCTCCTGGACCTGGGGCGCGTCGAGGCGCTGCTTCCCCAGGCCGAGCAGGTGCCGTTCGAGCGGCCGGAGGCGAACGCCAGGCTGAAGGCCTACATCGTGGAGGTACGCAAGACGGCGAAGGGCCCGCAGATCGTGGTCAGCCGTACCCACCCGGGCCTGATCAAGCGCCTCTTCGAGTTGGAGGTGCCTGAGATCGCCGATGGCGTCGTGGAGATCCGTGCCTGCGCGCGCGAGCCCGGACACCGCACGAAGATCGCCGTCTGGTCGAATGATTCCAACGTGGATCCGGTCGGCGCCTGCGTGGGTGCCCGGGGCGCCCGGGTGCGGATGGTCGTCAACGAGTTGCGGGGCGAGAAGATCGACATCGTCCCGTTCTCCGAGGATTCGGCTGACTTCGTGATGAAGAGCCTGTCTCCGGCCAAGGTGAAGGAGGTCCTCATCGACGAGGAGACCGGCACCGCCACGGTGATCGTGCCCGACTACCAGCTCTCGCTTGCTATCGGCAAGGAGGGCCAGAACGCCCGACTGGCAGCGCGGATGACCGGGTGGCGTGTTGACATCAAGAGCGAGACCCAGGTCGCCCAGGAGGCGGCCTACGCCGACGTCGAGTGGGCGGAAGGC
>CAJWFS010000109.1 GCA_913030665.1 uncultured Acidimicrobiaceae bacterium | reverse complement strand
CTCGAAGCGGTAGGCGTCGATCTGCCAGCTGATGTCCACGTCCTCGGGATCCCGGGTGCGTCGGCTGGGAACTATCGCAATGTCATCGAACCCGTAGGCGCGACGACCGCTCTTGCCCAGCCCAATCTCGATCTCAGCCATGTCGACTCCCCGCCGGCCCCAAAGCCGGCTCCGTCCGGTCGGGCCTGGCGGCGGCCCCGGAGAAGGGTCAATTGTAGCCACTGGCGGCCAGCCTGACCTGCGGTTTCGGCAACCCTCGGACTCCCGGGCGACGAATCCCCCATCGGGCTCAGGCCAGGTCGTCGAACAGATCCGCCAACCGGTCCACGTGGGTCGCCGTCGTCCACGTGCCACCCACTGCGACCCGCAGCACAAAGCGGTCGTCCAGCTTCGTATGAGTCAGGAATGCCTCACCGGTGGAGTTGACATCTGCCAGGAGCCGCTCCGACGCCTCGTCGCCATCCACGTGGCGCAGGCACACCAACCCCAGGGAGAGCGGCGCCGCCATCTCCAGGCGGGGGTTGGCCCGCACCCGGTCGGCGAGGGTGGCCGCTGCTGCGACATGTGCCCGGATGTGGGCCCTCAGCCCGTCGGTGCCATAGGAGCGCATCACGAACCAGAGCTTCAGGGCCCGGAAGCGACGACCCAGGGGAACCTGCCAGTCCCGGTAGTCGACCACCTCGCCGGAATCGCTGGCCGCGTTGCGCAGGTAATCCGGGACGATGGACAGGGAGGCCGCCAGCGGAGCGGCGTCGGCCACGTAGAACGCCGAACAGTCGAAGTTGGTGAGCAGCCACTTGTGGGGGTTGAAGGCGTAGCTGTCCACCCGGTCCAGGCCATCCAGGAGGTCGCTGTGTTCCGGGCAGACGGTGGCCGAACCGGCCCAGGCCGAGTCCACGTGCACCCACGCCCCTACTGCGGAGGCGACCTCGGCGATACGGGCCACCGGGTCTACGGCGCCCGACGAGGTGGTGCCGACCGTGGCAACCACAAGGCATGGGACCAGGCCGTCGGCGAGGTCGGCCTCGACCATCCGGGCTAGGGCGTCGGCGTCCATCGCGTAGTCGCCGTCGACCGGCACGACCCGCAGCTGGTGGCGCCCGAAGCCGGCCACCAGGACGTCCTTCTCGATCGACGAGTGGGCCTGGCCGGACGTGTACACACGCAGGTCGGGGAGTGCCTCCGACCCCCCGGACCGGTCCCGGGCGGCCAGCACGGCGCACAACGACGCCGACGACGCCGAGTCCTGGATGACGCCACCACCCGGCCCGTCGGACCGGAACCTGTCGGGGAGGCCACACGCCTCGGCCAGCCAGTCCAGTACGTGTGTCTCCAACTCGGTGCAGGCCGGGCTGGTGGACCAGAGCATCCCCTGCACGCCCAGGCCGGCCGACACCAGCTCCCCGAGAACGGAGGGGGGAGACGAGTTGGCCGGGAAGTAGCCGAAGAACCCGGGATGCTGCCACTGGGTGACGGCAGGGGCGATGAGGCTGTCCACGTCGTCCAACAGGGCATCGAAGGACTCGCCCACCGATGGGGGCGACGGCGGCAACGACGCCCGTACGTCCCCGGGTGCCACGTCGGGCATTATCGGCCGATCGGCCACACCGGCCAGGAAGTCGGCTATCCAGTCCACCGTCGCATGGCCGGCGGCCCGGAACTCGTCCGGGGTCATGTGGTCGGGGCCGCTAGGCGCCTCGGGCATCATCGGATCGGTCACGGATCTACACGGTAGTTACGCCGGTCGGCGACTCCCAACGAGAGGACCAGGAGTTGGCGGAGCATCGCCGCGGTGGCCCCCCACACGGTGTCGCCCTCCAGCTCGAAGAAGGTAATGATCCACGGCACGTCGAACCGGGCCCACTCCTCCTCCCGGTACACCTCGTCCAGCAGCAGCTCGGCAAGCGGCACGAGCAGGACGGCCTCCACCTCGGCCGGGTTGGGAACCAGTTCCGGCGGTCCGGGGAGCACCGCCACGAACGGGTGGATGAGGCTCCGGGAACCCACCGTCACCAGGGGGTCCAGGTGCCCCACCAGACGGGGCACCTCAGGGTCAAGGCCGATCTCCTCGGCCGCCTCGCGCAGTGCGGTTGCCCACAGGTCCGGGTCCCCGGGGTCACGGCGACCACCGGGAAAGCTCACCTCGTGCGAGTGGGAGGCCAGCCGTGGCGACCGCCGGGTGAGGACCACGTGCGGACCACCACCCTCGAGATCCTCATAGAGCGCCACAAGCACCCCGGCCTCGCGTTCGTCACCCCTGGGTCGTCCACGAATGCCCACCGGACGTCGACCGTCCAGGACCCGGAGGATTCCGTCGAGGGTGACGGCCCGATCCTCCAGCGCGGCCCATGGCGAAGGCTCACCGGGAAGCCAGCCATCAGGGCGGGGGATCTCCTGGGGCCCACCGCGCTTCGGGGCCCCGACCGCGGTCACTCCCCTCCCTGGGCCACATCCCCGAGATCGACCAGGAACTGTGCGAGGCCGCCGTCACGTAGGCCCTCGGCCACCGCCAGCGGCAGCGTCTTACCCCGCTCCCAGCCGTTCCACGCCTCGGCCAGAGCCTCCACCGGCCTCCCACCCGACCCGTCTACGGCGGCATCCAACAACTCAGGCAGCCGCCCGGTCTTGAGGTTGGCCAGCATTCGACCCACCAGCGTCTCGCCGCGAAGCCACTCGTCGAACTGACCTGCCAACTTCTTCGGATCCGCTGCCGGGCGATCTTTCATCATGGGGTCACCGTACCGGCTGCCTGATGGCCGCTACGCCCCGGGAACCGACCCGGAAGTGGCCGAAAACGACGGTAGCCGGGCCACAAGCCCGGCTACCGACGACGATCAGAGGGGATCGCTACATCATTCCGCCCATGCCACCCATCGGGTCCATGCCGCCCGCCGGCATGGCCGGCTCGGGCTCAGGCTTGTCAGCCACGAGGACCTCGGTGGTCAGGAGCAGGGCTGCGATCGAAGCAGCGTTCTGCAGCGCAGCGCGGGTCACCTTGGCCGGATCGATGATGCCGGCCTCCACGAGGTCGACCATCTCACCTGTTGCGGCGTTGAGACCCGTGTGGCCGGTGGCCGACTCGATCTCACGGACCATGACGGCACCCTCGAGGCCGGCGTTGTCGGCGATGAGCCGTGCCGGGGCCTCCAGCGCGGCGTACACGATGCGGGCACCGGTCTGCATGTCACCGTCGAGACCATCGACCACGCTGGCCACAACGGGACGGGTCCGCAGCAGGGCGGTGCCGCCACCAGCGACCACACCCTCCTCGATGGCTGCCCGGGTCGCCGAGAGGGCATCCTCGATGCGGTGCTTCTTCTCCTTCAGCTCCACCTCGGTGGCCGCACCGACCTGGACGACGGCGACGCCGCCAGCCAGCTTGGCGAGGCGCTCCTGGAGCTTCTCACGGTCCCAGTCGGAATCGGTCTCGTCGATCTCGCGCTTGATCTGCGCGATGCGACCATCGACCTCCGAGGACTCGCCGGCACCCTCGATGATGGTGGTCTCGTCCTTTGTGACCACGACCTTGCGGGCCGAACCCATCATTTCGAGGCTCACGCCGTCCAGCTTCAGGCCGACCTCCTCGGCAATGACCTGACCGCCGGTGAGGATCGCCATGTCCTGGAGCATCGCCTTGCGGCGCTCGCCGAAGCCCGGAGCCTTCACGGCCACCGAGCTGAACGTGCCACGGATCTTGTTCACGACCAGGGTGGCCAGGGCCTCGCCCTCGACGTCCTCGGAGATGATCAGCAGTGGGCGACCCGACTGCATGACCTTCTCGAGGACCGGGAGCATGTCCTGGACGGAGGTGATCTTGCCCTGGTTCAACAGGATGTAGGGCTCCTCCAGAATCGCCTCCTGGCGCTCAGGGTCGGAGACGAAGTACGGGGACAGGTAGCCCTTGTCGAACTGCATGCCCTCCACGAACTCGAGGTCCATGCCGAAGGTGTTGGACTCCTCCACGGTCACCACGCCGTCCTTGCCCACCTTCTCGATGGCGTCGGCCAGGACCCGCCCGATCGTGGCGTCGGCGGCGGAAATGCCGGCGACGTTGGCGATCTGGTCCTTGGAGTCGTCGACCTGGACCGACTGGTCGGCGATGGAGTCGACGGCGGCCGATACGGCTGCCTCGATCCCCTTCTTGAGGCCCATCGGGTTGGCGCCGGCAGCCACGTTGCGGAGGCCCTCGCGGACCAGGGCCTGAGCCAGCACTGTGGCGGTGGTGGTTCCGTCTCCAGCGATGTCGTTGGTCTTGGTGGCCACCTCCTTCACCAGCTGCGCGCCCATGTTCTCGAAGGCGTCCTCCAGCTCCACCTCACGGGCGATGGAGACACCGTCGTTGGTGATGGTGGGTGCGCCGAACTTCTTGTCCAGGACCACGTTGCGGCCCTTCGGGCCGAGGGTGACCTTCACTGCGTCGGCCAGCTTGTTGACGCCGGCCTCGAGGCCACGCCGGGCCTCCTCATCGAACTTCAGGATTTTCGCCATGTCGCGCTACTTGACGATCGCGAGGACGTCGCGGGCGTTCAGGATCAAGAGATCCTCGCCCTCGACGGTGATCTCGGTGCCGCCGTACTTGGAGTAGACGACGG
>CAJWFS010000108.1 GCA_913030665.1 uncultured Acidimicrobiaceae bacterium | reverse complement strand
AATCCGGATGGAGGCGATGCCGAACTGCCCATGTCCACCGCTCTGCTTCTTGTACCTGCCCTCGGCCGAGGACTTCGCCGTGATCGTCTCGCGGTAGGCGACGCGCACGGCCTCGGAGTCGACCTGCACGCCGAACTTCCTCTCGAGTCGTGCCACCACGTTGCGGAGGTGGGTCTCCCCCAACCCGCCGAGAAGCGTCTGGTGGGTCTCGGAGTTGCGGGTGACCGTCAGCACCGGATCCTCGTCGACGAGGCGGTGGAGGGCATTGGCCAACTTGTCCTCGTCGGCCCGGGCCCTGGCGGTGACCGCCATCTCCAGCACCGGGGTCGGGAAGCCGATGGCCGGAGCGGCCGCCCGGCCCGCGGCCGAGAGGGTGTCGCCGGTGAGGGTGGCCTGCAGCTTGGATACCGCCCCGATGTCACCGGCAGGCAGGAGGTCCACGTCGACCGAATCGCCGCCCTGGAGGCTCATGACGTTGCGAAGTCGCTCGTTGCCACCGGTGCGGCCGTTCGTGAGGTGGATGTCGCGCTCCACCGTCCCGGTCAGCACCCGGAAGTAGGAGATGTGGCCGAGGTACGGATCCACGGCCGTCTTGAAGACCTGTACGAGGGTGTCGGCAGCCCGGTCGGGCACCAAGTCCACCTCGTGGCCCCCGACTGTGACCACGACCGGTGGACGATCCAGCGGCGACGGACCGACCTCGACGATGAAGTTGCACAACCTGTCCACGGCTATCGGGATGGTGGCCGAACCGCAGACCACCGGGAACACGGTGCCGGCGGCCACACCCCGGCCCAGCACCTTCTCCAGCTCCTCGAACGAGGGGCTGTCGCCCTCCAGGAACCGTTCCAGGAGGCCGTCGTCGGCCACCACGATGTTCTCCACCAGGGAGTCGTGGATCTGGTGCTCCCGCTCCTCCATCTCCTCCGGGATCTCACCCAGCTCCGCATGGCCGCTGTCATAGATCCAAGCGGTGTCGGTGAGCAGGTCGGCGATCCCGTGGAAGGCCCCGGCCTCGCCGATGGGGATCTCCAACGGCGCCACACCCGCACCGAAGGTGCCCTGGAGGTCGGCCAGCACCTCCTCGAAGTTGGTTCGCTCCCTGTCCAACTTGTTCACGAAGATCATCCGCGGCAGGTTCCGGTCGGCGGCCTGGTGCCAGAGGTCGATGGTGGAGTGGTCCAGGCCGGTGGATGCGTCCACCACGAACACCGCCATGTCGGCGACCGCCATGGCGCCCACCGCCTCCCCGGCGAAGTCGAAGGTGCCGGGGGTGTCCAGGAGGTTCACCTTGTGGTCGTTCCACTCGAGGGTGGCCAGCGCGGTGGTCAACGAGTGGCCGACCTCCTTCTCCTCCGGCTCGTGGTCGCAGACGGTTGACCCGTCCTCGACGCGTCCCACCCTGCTGAGGATTCCGGCCCTGTAGAGCATCGCCTCGGCAAGGGAGGTCTTTCCCGAACCGGACGGCCCGACAAGGGCCACGTTGCGGATGCGTTCAGACGCAAAGGCCTTCACAGCACACCTCCTACGCCGACGGTCCTCGGTAGGACTCGCCGCCGGCTCCGTCCGACGTGGAGGCGCGACGGTACCCGCCGCCGGAACGAGCCGCCAGAGGTGTTGCCGGGAGGCGGGTACGCGCTGCCCGCCCCGCCTGGGACAAGATCCCCCGCCACAGGGTCACCACAGGCCTACCGTTCTACGCATAGCGCCCCTCCGACGAGCCACCGACCCCGACCCAGCCGACGCCTCCGAAAGGAACCCGGAGCCGGAGGGTCACGTGGACGGTGCCCCGGTCGACGGCCGAGGCACCTACGTGCTCGACACCTCGGTGCTGCTGTCCGACCCGATGGCATTCAGCCGGTTCGGTCGACACGACGGGGTCCTGACCGTGGTCAACGACCTTCAGGGCCACCCGCTGTTCGCCCACATGTCGCTGACCCGGTCCGAGCGCTCGCCGGTGGCAGGTCTCGTGACCGGGCTGCTGGAGACCGAGCCCCTCAGCCTGGGCTGAACGCGGTTCCGTCCATCAGGCTGAGGCTCCCGGGGTTCCTAGACTCCCCGGCCATGGGTAACGCTGGACGTAGGAGCATCCGCCTTCCGCGTCCGTCACGCCGCCAATGGTCGGAGGTGCTCTCGCTGGCCGTTCCGGCACTGTTCGTGGCCATTCCCCTGGCCCGGATGCTGGGCACCGGAGCGACGACCATGGAGGAGGCCAACGTCCTGGTCGTGGCCGCCGGGATCCTCGACGGCCGACTCCCTCACGCCGACGTGGAGTACCTCTACGCCCCCGGAACGGCGTGGGTGGTCGCAGGAGCCTTCTGGACGCTGGGAACCTCGGTGGCCGTCGAACGGCTCGTCGGGTTGGCCTACCGGCTGGCACTCCTCTGGGGGATTCACCGGCTGGGTCGTCGCTGGGGATCCGGCACCGCCGCCTGCGCCGCCATCGCCTCGTGGGCCGTCATCGCCCCGTTCGGCCTGGTGGCCTACCCGTGGATCGCCGGGCTGGGCCTTCTCGTGGCTGGTGCCGCCCTCGTGCTCGAGGGTGACGACGGGCGGCGTGCCTCGATCGGCGCCGCCCTCTGTGGCCTGGCCGCCTTCCACCAACTGGTACTGGCCCCGTCGGTCCTCGTAGTGGTACTTCCCGCGCTCCTAGTCGCCGATACGCACCGGCGAAACCGGCTCGTGACGGGGCTGGTGGCCGGCCTCTCCCCGTTCCTCCTGCACCTCGTGCTGGTGGGACCACGAGCGATGCTCGATGGCTTGATCATCGATCCGATCTTCAGGTTGCGTGCCGGTCGGAGCCTTCCCCTGCCTCCAGATCCATCCGACAGCGGCGACTTCTTCGCGCGCCTGGACGACCTTCTGAGAGGCCCGGAGCGGCTGCCCGGGCTGGACCGACCGGCTCAGATAGCCGCCCTCTTCTGGCTGCTGATCGTCGCCACCGTTGCACTCGTGGTGGTGGCCCGACGCTGGAGGGGGCCCGGCCGGACCAGGTTCTCCACGATGGCAGCCATCGCCGTGGCCCTCGTGCCGATGGCGCTGCAGCGTCCCAGCCCCAACCACCTGAAGTTCGTGGGGACCTTCACCGTTGCCGTGGCCGTCGTCGCCATCGCAGTTCCGCTGAGCCGGCGGGCCCGCTCGCTGGCCGCTCCGATCGCCCTGGCACTGGTCCTGGGCGGTCTCGCAGTCGTGGCCCCGCACCACATCGGCCGCTTCACCTTCGAGGCCTTCACCGACCGACCATTCGACTCCTCGTCGGCCTCGGTGGTTCACGACGGTCGCACCCTCCCCATCGGCCGGGGAACCGCAGCGGCGGCCGTGGCCGGCGAGATCCACAGCGTCGTATCGGTGGTCGACTACCTCACCCGGCCGGGTGACCGCGTGTTCGTCGGGCCCGTCGACCTGTCCCGCACCAACTACGGCGACACGTTTTTCTACTTCCTGCTCCCCGACCTGGTCCCGGCCAGCCGGCACCTCGAGATGAACCCCGGCCTGGCCAATCGATTCGGCGGCAACCTGCCGGTCGAGTTGGCCGGCGCCGACGTGTTGGTGCTCACCGACCGCTTCGACGGCTGGTCCGAGCCCAACGCCTCGGTACGCGCCGGCGATCCGGACGCATCGGCCGTCGTGTCCAGCCGGTTCTGCGACGTGGCCGGCACCGCCACGTGGCGTGTGTTGACTCCCTGCCGGTGAAGGCTCACCGGCGATGACCGGGAAGCAGACGGCCTGACGGTCCGGCGACCCCCGGTAGCGTCACGGGACCATGGCCGATCCGGCACGCTCCCGCCTGAAGTACATACCCGGCCTCGATGGCATCCGCGGCATCTGGGTGGTCGTGGGCCCCCTGCTGTACCACGCCGCCACCGACACGGTCTCGGGCGGCATCCTGGGCATCGACCTGTTCTTCACCCTGTCCAGCTTCCTGATCATCTCGATCGCCCTGAACGAGTTCGATGCGACGGGTCGAATCGACCTGAAGGCCTATGCGGGACGGCGGGCCCGGCGCCTGTTGCCAGCCCTCCTCGTGTGCCTCGCCATGTTGACCACCTACCTGGTCCTGATGGTGCCGCCGGATGAGTTCGCCAGATGGACCGGAGCGATCTTCTCGACCCTCACCTACAGCGCCAACTGGTACGAGATCTTCTCCGGCGTCTCGTACTTCGAGGACTTCCAGTACTCACCACTCCGCCATGTGTGGTCGTTCTCCATCGAGGAGCAGTTCTACATATTCGCCCCGTTGTACCTGATAGCGGTCCTGGCGATTTTCTCGAAGCGGGCCAACATGGCGCTGCTGGTGACAATGATCGCCGGCACGGCGCTCTCCGCCTGGTGGATGGGGCACCTCTATCCCGGGCATGGCGACCCGTCCCGCGTGTACTACGGCACCGACACCCGGGCCCATTCCCTATTCGCGGGCATCATCCTGGCGGTGGCCGTCCGTATGTACGGGCCGGTCCGGACACGGACCGGGCAGCTGGGCTGGGTGGCCGGGGCCTACGCCGCGACCATCTTCTTCTCCTGGGCCATCTTCGAGATCTCGGAGCAGGACGCCTGGATGTTCGAGCACGGCGGCTTCCTGCTGGTCGCCGCCATCTCGTGCCTGATGATCTACGGCGTCGC
>CAJWFS010000107.1 GCA_913030665.1 uncultured Acidimicrobiaceae bacterium | reverse complement strand
CTAGAGCAGGCTCTTCAGGAGTGCCCTGGTCCGGGTGAACTCGTCGGTGGACGTGCCGAACTCGAGGGCGGAGAAGTCGGTCACGCCGGCATCGGCCAGCCCGGCCAGCTGGAGTGCCACCTCCTCCTCGGTTCCGACGATGGCGACGTCGCCGGGATGGCGTGCACCCTCGCGGTCGAGCATGGCGCGGTAGGAGGGCAGCTGGCCGTAGATCTCGAAGACGGTCGCTGCGGCGGAGCGGACCGCCTCGGCGTCGTCGGTGACGCACGTCGGGAGGCTGCACACGATCCTGGGGGCGTCTCGACCCGCGCCCGCCGCCGCCTCCGTCATCCGCGGTGCGATGTGCTCGGTGACGGTGCGCGGTCCGACCATCCAGAGGATCGTCCCATCGGTCCGGTGGCCGGCGACCTTCAGGGTCTGTTCACCGAGGGCTGCCACCATCACAGAAGGGGCACGGTCCGTCGGCCTGCCGGTGTCCATGTGGGCGGTGAACGCCTCGCCGCTGTAGGCGACCGAGCCTGTCTCCAGCAGTGGCTGAAGGACCTCGAGGTAGTCGATCAGATGGCGTACCGGCCTCTCGAAGGACAGGCCCAGCATCCCCTCGATCATCGGGCGGTGCGAAAGGCCGATGCCCAGCACCAGGGGACGGTCACCGAGGGCGGCCTGGGCTGTCAGGGCCTGGCCCGCCAGGGCCGTGGGGTGGCGGGGGAAGGTCGGTATCACCGCCGTGCCGAATTCCATGCCCGGCGCGGTATCCGCCATCGCCGTGAACGCCGTGAGGGCGTCGATGAGGCCGGTCTGGGCCAGCCACCAGCCGGAGAATCCGTCATCTGCTGCCTGGGCAGCGTGGGCGCGTAGGCGGCCCAGGTCGGCGTGGAGCAGTTCGGCAGAGGCGTTCATGGCGATTCGCATTGGTCTCCCGGTGGGGTTGGTCTGGCTGGTCTGGCTAGGCGGGTAAGTGGTGGCTCAGGCCTCCGGCTCCGACTCGGAACGGGCCTCTGCCTCGGCCCGGGCCTTCACGGCGTCGGCGAAGCGGGTCAGGAAGGCTTCAGCATCGGAGACGAAGCCATCGCTCCCACCATCGGGCAGCGGATCGATCAGGAGCGACCAGGCCATCAGGCATGTCGGGCCCCGGTCGGTGAACAACGTCGTGCCCTGGTAGAGGACCACAGGAGCGCCGCTCAACTCGTAGACCCGACGCCACGGTGGTTCGAACGAGATCACCTCCTCGACAAGGTCCAGGTCGCCCATGCTGAACTCCAGCCTGGCCCCCAGCCCGTGCGGGGTGGGATCTCCCTCGACGGCGTGGCCGCCGGTGGCCTCGCTGATCAGGTCGCAGAGGGCGCCGAAGGCCACCTCGCGGGGCGCTGCGATCTGGCGCTCCGTGACGACCGTGGTGTATTGCTTCCTTGGAGAGGCGTCTTTCATCTCAGCGACGTCTTCCTGTGTGGCCATCGTTTGATCATGCACTGTGCCGGAGTGCAACGCCTGACCAGGCCTGTCAGAATCCTGCGGCCTCGCCGATGAGCGAGCGGGGATCCGCCGCCCCCCGGAGCCCGTCGTCCGTGACCTCTATGCAGTGGGCATGGCCGAAGTTGACCGAGTCGACCAGCGCTGCATGGCCACGCTCGTTCAGCCCGGGGACCCAGCTGAACGGGGCATGCTCCTCCACGACCACCTTCAAGGCATCCGGGTCGTCCCATGTGCTGAAACCGGTGCCGCCGCCGGTGAGCACCCAGCGTCCTCCACCCACCACGTGGCCGGGGTCGGCCCCGTCCAGCAGCATCCGCACCAGCATCTGCAGGACGATCTGGGGCTGGGCGTCACCGCCCATCGTTCCGAGCACGGCACGGAGGCGACCGTCGGGTCGGGTCACAAGGGCCGGAGCGAGCGTGTGTGGAGGCCGTCTACCCGGGCCGTAACAGGCCGGATGCCCGGGGCCCAGATTGAAGCCGATGCCCCGGTTGTGCAGGAACACGCCGAGGTCCGGAAGCGTGAGGTGGCTGCCGAACCCGTCGGCGTTCGACTGGATCAGCGACACGCCCATGCCGTTGCCGTCAACGGCGCACAGGTATGTCGTGTCGCCGTCCCTCCAGGCATCCCCGAGAGTGGCTGTGGAGTCCCTCCGGATGGCCGCCCGGCGCGCCCCGAGGCGGGCATCGTCCACCAGCGCCCGACCGTCGGCGTGTTCGTGCAGGACGTCGGGGCGGTCGTGGCCGGCCATGCGCGCCGCCTCCACGAGGAGGTGGGCCCGGAGCGGGTCGTCCTCCCGAGGCAGGTCCAGGCCCTCGGCGATGCGGGCCGCCGCCAGCGCCAGGTACCCCTGAGAGTTGGGGGGAACCGTCCACACCTGGTGTCCCCAGATCTCGAGGCCCAGCGGGTGCACCCAGTCGGCTCCCGGCGTGGCCAGGTCGGAGGGCGAGTACTCGCCGCCGCCCACAGCCAGCAATTCCTCTCCGAACGCCCCCAGGTAGACGCCATCGCGCCCGTCCTCGGCGAGGGAACGCAGCACGGCAGCAACGCCGGGGCGGGTGACGCTGTCTCCCGGCCCGGTGAGGCCGGCGAAGTCCTGTGCGCCGTGCACGTCTCGGACCTGAACGGCCATGCCCGCCAGGAGTGGTGAGGCTGCGAAGCCGTCGGTGGCCAGGTGGATCGCCGGAGCCAGGAGGTCGGCCATCGGTAGAGATCCGAACCGCTGGTGCAGGGCCCACCAGCCGTCCGCGCAGCCGGGCACGGGAATCGACCTGACGTCTCCCCTGTGGGGCATCTGGGAGCTTCCCTCGGCCAGCAGGGCGGCTGGATCCGCACCCGATCCGGCCCTGCCGGAGGCGTTCAGGCAGGCCGGCGGTCCTGTGCCGATGTGGACGAGGGCGAACAGGTCACCACCGAGTCCGCACATGTGCTGAGCGGTGACCGCAAGGACCGAGTTGGCGGCGATGGCTGCGTCGACGGCGTTTCCGCCGGCGGCCATGGCATCAACTCCCGCCCTCGTCGCCAGCGGGTCGATGGTGCTCACCATTGCCGTGTCGGCATGCCGGAGCACGTCGTTCCGAGGGTCATTCGCCATCGCGGCAGCCTTGCAGGTGGATGCCCGGTGGCGGACCGTCGGGTCGTACCCTGCGCCGATGGGTCGGACGGAGGCTGGTGACAGGTTGCTCACCGGGAGGTTCCTGGTCCTCTGCGGCGGCTCGCTGGCCTACTTCCTGGCCCTGGGATCCACCTGGCCGGTGGTCCCATCCTTCGTGCAGCACGACCTGGGAGGCGGGGGACTGGCCGTGGGGCTGTCGGTCGGCGCCTTCGGATTCTCGGCGGCGATCCTGCGACCGCTGATCGGGCCGCTGGGAGATCGGAGGGGTCGCCGCTTCCTCCTGGTGGGTGGCTCACTGGTCGTGTCCCTGTCGATGCTCCTGCTGGTCCCGGCGGCCAGCGTGCCAGCCGTGATCGGTGCCCGGCTGGTGCTGGGAGTGGGAGAAGCCGCCTATTTCATCGGCGTCACCTCGGCCATCCAGGACCTGGCACCACCGCATCGTCGTGGTGAGGCGACGTCGTACTTCACGGTGACGCTCTACGCCGGTCTGGCCATCGGACCGGGACTCGGAGAGCGGTTGTACGAGACGGGTAGCTATGACCGGGCGTTCACGGTCGCCGCCCTTCTGGGCCTGGTTCCGCTCCTGTTCGCCCATGCGGCCCCCGGCCGTCCCGACGACCCCTTCCGGGGGCCACTGCTGCGGTGGCGCCTCCATCCGGCGGCCATTCGACCGGGTCTCGTCCTGTTCATAGGCCTGCTCGGCTACTCGGGCTTCCTGACCTTCATCGCCCTGCACGCCGAGAGCGTCGGAGTGTCCTCCAGCGGCTCGATCTTCGCCCTCTTCGCCTCCATCGTCGTGGCTGTGCGGCTGCTTGGGGCCAGGATCCCCGACCGGTTGGGGTCGTTGGCGACCACCCGGTTGTCGTTGGGCTTCAGCGCTGCCGGCCTGGCCGTGTTCGGCCTCTGGACTACGCCCACCGGTGTCTATATCGGGGCGGTGGTGATGGCTCTGGGGCAGTGCTTCCTGTTCCCGGCCCTCTTCGTGCTGATGGTGGACAGGGCGCCGGAGTCGGAGAGGAGCCATGCAATCGGGTCGTTCAGCGTCGCCTTCGACCTGGCGGTCGGCCTGGGTGGATTCCTGGTCGGAGGCGTGGTGGCCCTCACCGACAGACCCGGAGGTTTCCTGTTCTGTTCGCTGGTGGCCGCCGGTTCGCTGCTTGCCACCGGTCCACTCCTGGGTCGGATCGGGGTGACGGCCCGTTCGGAAGCCACCTGACCCGGCTTGTCCGTCCGTCCCGTCACGTGAGGCCCGTATCGGGTCACGGCCCGTCTCGTCCAGTGCCTCGGCGGACTGTGAGAATCTGTCGGCAACAGACAGCGGGGGCCAGCGCGCGACAGCACGCGAGGACCTGTATCGACCAACAGACCGGAGACACGATGGGCGACGAGCAGTTGCGCAGTGGGCTGGCCGATCTGGAGGGATTCACCTTCAGCGGGCCCGTGTGGTGATGAAGGATGCCGGTGCCGGGTTCTGCTTCTGGAACTACCTGCTACCAATGACACAGCATCGGGATACCGACGCGACGTGAGACCACCCCGGGAAAAG
>CAJWFS010000106.1 GCA_913030665.1 uncultured Acidimicrobiaceae bacterium | reverse complement strand
GCGGCCAGCGCCACGTCGCTGAACGACTCGATGTAGTTGACGTTCACCGTCACGCTCGGATCCTGGGCCGCCGCGCCGTTTACGAATCCGTCCACATAAAGTTTGGCGTCGCCGACAGCGATGGGCCCGATGACCCCGACAACCCCACTGGAGGTCATGACTGCGGCCATGGCACCCATCACGTAGCCACCCTGGTCAGAGGCCGCCGTGTATGCGGACACGTTGTCGAGGCTGAAGGTGTCACTGGCGGTGCCCCATGCGAACGCCGTGTCCGGGAAGTCCTTGGCGATCTCCTGCAACGATCCTCCGTACTGCGAACCGTGGGCGATGACCAGGTCGTAGCCATCCTCGGCGTAGCCGCGGACGGCCGCAGCGGCATCGTCCACGATGAACGTGCCGTCGGTGATGTCGATGGCATCCACGCCGTCGAGGACATGGACAGCATCGACGATGCTCTGGGTGAACGCCAGGTCGTTGCTGGCACTGGGTGCCACGACTGCGATCCTGAACAGGCCGTCGTCCACCGCCTCCTCATCGGAGCCGCAGGCCCCTGCTACCAGGGACAGCACGGCCACCAGGGCCGTCAGGCCCAGCCACTTCCGATTCTTTCTTGTGTTCATGGTTTCCCTCCCTCGGGGATTCTCCTCCGGCCGGTGGTCCCGGCCGAAACCTGTGTAGTCCCTGGCCTACGTCACCGTCCACGGTCGAACGGTCGGGTCAGTGCCGCCGGCTGACCGACAGTCCGGCTTATCACCACCAGGGCGACGATGGTCAGCACCGCCGGCGCCATGGCGGTCAGGCTGGAGGTGGCGCCGGACACCAGGCCCAGGGTCTTCCACTGGAGCACCGTGGCCGAGACCATGCCGAAGAGTAGGGCACCACCCATCACCCCGACAGGCCTCCAGGCACCGAAGTAGACGAGCGCGATGGCGATGAACCCCTGGCCGTTGGTCAGGTTCTGCTGGAAGATGCCCAACTCGATCGCCAGCACCGCTCCTGCCAGGCCGGCAAGACCGTTGGCCAGCAGGATCGTCGTGTACCTCACCCGGGCGACGCTCACGCCGAGACTGTCGGCGGCAGCCGGATTCTCGCCGACGGCACGGACGTTCAACCCGAATGTCGTCCGGTTCAGGAGGAATGCCACCAGGGGCACGAGCAGGAACGCCAGGTACACCAGCACGGAGTGCTGGAAGAACATCTCTCCGAACTTGGGGATTCGGGACAGCACCGGCACGTGCCACTCGCCGAAACCCCGGATGGGCAGGGGGGTGCCTACCTTCTTCTGGAAGAGCAGGTCGCTCATGCCCAGCCCGAAGAGGAATATGCCAATTCCGCTGACGCCCTGTTCGGCCCGCAGGGTCACCGTGACGACTCCGTACACGACGCCCATCACCAGGCCTACGCCGAGCCCGACGAACACTCCGGCCACCGGTCGGCCCGTCTCCAGGATGGTCCAGTAGGCACCGAAGGCCCCCAGGAGCATGACGCCGTCGACACCGAGGTTCAGCACCCCGCTGCGCTGCCCGATGGTCTCGCCCAGGCCGGCCAGCAGGAACGGCGTGGCCAGCCTGATCCCGGAGCCGACCACGAAGACCAGGGAGGCCATGGTGAAGAAGTCGGTCACGGCTGCGCCTCCACGTCATCGTGGGGGGCCGGGTCCCGCCCACGACCCAGGTTCTCCCCCACCGCACGCCGCATCCGATCGCTGCTGACCACGAACACGACCACAAGGCCGTTCAGGGCCACGATCAGGGCGGCCGGCACCTGAACCGCCCGCTGCATAGCGTTTGCTCCGAACAGGAGGCCTCCGAAGAAGAACGAGGACGGGATGGTCCACAGCGGGTGGAGGCCGCCGAACAGTGCCGTCACGATTCCGTTGAAGCCCGCCGAGCCCGTGAATCCGACGCTGGACCCATCTGTGACGAATCGGTGCGACTCGCTACCGAAGACCAGGATCGCCCCGGCCAGGCCACACATAGCACCGCTGAGGGTGAGGGCCGCCACGATGGTCCTCTTGACCGACATACCGGCATAGCGGGCCGCCGCCGGGCTGTGGCCGACGGCCCGGAGCCGATAGCCGAGCGAGGTCCTCCAGAGGAGCCCCCACGCCAGGACGGCCATGGCCAGGGCGACCAGCACGCCGATGTGGAGGCGGGTGTCGCCCGGCAGCAGGGGAAGGTCGGAGTTGTGGGACAGCCGGCGGGTCTGCGGGATGCGGCCACCGTCCTTCTCGTAGGGATCCATGATCAGGTCCCGGAGCAGGAAGTTCATGAGCTGCACGGCCACGATGTTGAGCATGATGGTGGAGAGGATCTCGTTGACACCGCTGTAGGCCTTCAGCGCTCCGGGTATGGCTCCCCAGATGGCGCCGCCTACCAGGCCACCCAGCAGCACCAGCGGCACGAGGAACAGGCGGGGCACGTCAGGTACCGCGAGTGCCACCAGCGTCGAGACGATCGCCCCCGCGATCATCTGTCCCTCCCCACCTATGTTGATGACCGATGCCCGGAAGGCGATGCAGATGCCGATGCCCACCAGCAGGAGGGGCATGGACTTGATCGCCGTGTCGGCCAGGGCGTCGACGTCGCCGAAGGCGCCGTCCAGGAGTGCCCCGTAGCCCCGAATCGGGTTCACCCCCAGCACGAGGAGCATGACTCCACCCACCAGGAAGGCTGCCACTACCGCCCCGATGGGCACGAGGAGGCCCGCCACTCGCGGACCTGCCACCCGAGCGAGTCGAGATCGCAGCCATTCCCCCATCGGTGCGACAGTCTCGCCCCTCATCCGCGACTGGGTCAACAGTTTGTTGAACTGGCTGGATGGTGGCATCGGAACGAGGACTACTATCGGCGACCGTGCCGATCAGCCCCGACGACCTTGACTACGTGGACGTAGCCGGAAAGGTCGCAGGCGGCGGCTACAAGTGGGCCGACCACGACGGGTCGTCGTTCCCGGCGTTCGTGGCGGAGCACGACCTGGGCCCACCACCGGCGATGGTCGAGCGCCTTTCCGAATTGGTGGGGCTGGGTGCCTTCGGCTACCACGACGCCGTGGCCCGCCTAGGTCCGGCCTTCTCCGGCTGGATGACCCGTCGACACGGCTGGACACCCGACCCCGGGCTGGTCGTTCCGACGGTGTCCGTGCTGCAGGGCGTATGGGCGGTGGTCGAAGCCTTCACGGAGCCCGGAGACGGCGTGCTCTTGACGCCACCCATCTACTTCCCGTTCAACCAGATCGGGCCCACCACCGGGCGACGAACCGTCGACTGGCCGCTGGTGCGTGACTCTGAGGGCTGGCACTACGACCTCGACCATCTGGAACTGCTACTGGCCGACGACCCGGGCATCCGACTCCTCGTGCTGTGCCATCCCCACAACCCGACCGGTCGCGTCCTCACAAATGACCAGCTGGCCCGGATCGTGGAGCTGGCCACCGAGCACGACCTGGTCATCGCATCCGATGAGATCCACTCCGACTTCGTGTACCCGGGAGCCACCCACCGACCACTCCCCCTCCTCGACGGTGCAGCCGAACGCACGGTCGTGCTCACGTCCGGGGTCAAGACGTTCGCAATGGGCGGCCTCAGGACCGCCGTGGCCTCCTTCTCCGACGAGCGGCTCCTCGCACGCTTCAACCGGGTACCGGCGGAACTGCTCGGAGGCGTAAACCGCCTCGGCTGCGAGGCGGTGATCGCCGCCTGGGACGCCGGGGACGAATGGGTCGACGCCCTTGTCGCCCTCTTCGACCGACACCGCCGCCACCTGGTGGACCGCCTAGCCGACGAGCTCCCGAAGGTCCGGGTGCACCTTCCCGAGGCGACCTTCCTGGCCTGGCTGGACCTGTCCGCCCTCGGACCCGATGGACCACCGGGCAGGTGGCTAGGCGGGAGGACAGGAGTGTCGTGCAAGTCCGGACCGCCGTTCGGCATTGGCGGCGAGGACCATGTGCGCCTGACCTTCGGTACCTCCACGGTAGTCCTCGACGAAATGCTGGACCGACTTGTCGACGGCCTGCGAGGTTGACCACATGACGGGAACCGACCGAGTCGACGACATGGTCCACGTCACCCGCTGGCACTGGGGTGGGAAGGAGTGGTCACCGTTCTCGGCCGCCGAGATGGATCGGCGCCAGGACGCCCTGAGGATGCACATGACGGCCGAGGGCATCGACGCCTGTCTCCTGACCTCGTACCAGAACATCTGCTACCACTCGGGTTGGATCTACTGCTTCTTCGGACGGAAGTACGGCATGGTCATCGACGCCGCCCAGGCCACCACCATCTCGGCGGGCATAGACGGAGGACAGCCCTGGCGGCGCACCCACGGCGACAACCTCGTCTACTCGGACTGGCGCCGAGACAACTACTACAGGGCCGTTCGGGACCTCACCGGGGGCGTGTCGCGCCTCGGCGTGGAGTTCGACCACCTTTCGGTGGACCAGTTCCGGGCCCTGGAGTCGGCCCTACCCGGAGTGGAGCTGGTGGACGTCGGTACGGCCACCATGTGGATGCGGACCATCAAGTCCGCCGAGGAACACGACCTCATCCGTCATGGCACCCGCATCTGCGACCTGGGGGCCGAGGCCTGCGTAGGTGCCGTAGCCGCCGGGGTGCCAGAGCACGAGGTGGCGCTGGCGACCACGCAGGCCATGGTGCG
>CAJWFS010000105.1 GCA_913030665.1 uncultured Acidimicrobiaceae bacterium | reverse complement strand
GACATGGACACCTTCTGCTACGAGCGGCAGTCGGCCGGCTCCATGGAGATCGGCTCGTACGGACACCGGGCGATCCTCCACCACCCGGACGAGATCCCGTCCAACCAGGAGGCGGCCCTCTCACCGACCGAGATGCCCTTTACCCCGGACGATTTCGACGACCAGATGGAGACGGCCATCGAGCTGATGGACATGCTGGGCGACGCCGAGATCAAGTACGCCACCAACGGCCTCCTCTCCCTCACCCCTGACACCATGCCGTGCCTGGGTGAGACCACCGAGGTCCGGAACCTCTGGTCGGCTGCGGCGGTCTGGGTCAAGGAGGGTCCGGGCATGGCCCAGGTCGTCGCCGAGTGGATGACCTACGGCTACCCCCGGGTCATCGACGTACACGGTGCCGACATAGCCCGCTTCTACGACGAGGAACGGACCGAGGAGCACATCTGGTCGCGTGCAGACGAGCACTTCGTCAAGACCTACGGCATCGTCCACCCGGCCGAGCAGTGGGAGGGGCGCCGCAACCTCCAGGTAGGCCCCTACTTCTCCCGCCAGGAGGACTTGGGTGCCGAGTTCTTCCAGGCCCGCACCTGGGAGCGGCCGCAGTGGTACGGCTCCAACGCCGACCTGGTGGAGCGCCATGGCCTCTCGGAGCGTGAGGTCGAGTGGGACAACAGGTGGTGGAGCCCGATCACCATCGGCGAGCACCTCAACCTGCGCGAGAACTGTGGCGTGGTCGACCTGAGTGCCTTCCAGATCTACGAGCTGGAGGGTCCGGGAGCAGTGGAGTACGCCGACCGCCTGGCAGTCAACAAGGTGGACGTGCCGGTGGGCCGCTCGATATACACGCCGTGGCTGATCGCCGACGGTGGCTTCCACTCCGACCTCACGATGATGCGCCTGGGCGAGAACCGTGTGCGCATCGTGACCGGCGTGTTCGATGGTGGCCGGGACGAGTTCTGGACACGCCGCCACATGCCGACCGACGGCTCGGTGACGTTCACGAACATCACGAAGCAGCTGACCACGCTCGGGCTCTGGGGTCCCAATGCCCCGGCGGTCCTGTCCCGGCTTACCGGTCAGGACCTGGGCCAGGAGGGTTCCCCATACGGCTCGATCATCGATGCCGAGGTGGCCGGGGTGCCCTGCCAGCTGTTCAGGATTTCGTACGTGGGCGACACCGGGTGGGAGATCTACGCCCGCTGGGAGGATGGCCCGAAGTTGTGGGATGTCCTTCTGGAGGCCGGTGCCGACCTGGGCATCCGCCCGACCGGTGGTGGCGTGTACGGCTCGTCAGGACGCCTCGAGAAGGGCTACCGCCTGATGGGCGCCGAGTTGGAGAGCGAGTACAACCCGCTGGAGGCGGGGCTGGCCCGCCCGAGGGTCAAGGCAGCCGACTTCATCGGGAAGGAGGCCTACCTGGCCGCCCGTGCCGCCGGCGACCCGGAGGTGCTGATGTGCACCCTGACCGTCGAGGACCAGACCGACCGCCAGGGCCGGAAGCGCCACATGATGGGCGGCAACGAGCCGATCCTGACCACGGACGGTGGCCGGATCACCGACAGCCACGGCCGTGTTAGCCGGGTCACCTCGGCCGGCTACGGCCCTTCGGTGGGTAGGCACCTGCTCATGTCCTACCTACCCCTCGAGCTGTGCACGCCCGGAACCGACCTGCAGGTGATGTACATGAACGAGCTGTTCCCGGTGAAGGTGGCGGGCAGCGGCGCCGTGTTCGATCCCGACGACACCCGGCTCAAGAGCTGAGCTGGCTTCCCACCCACGACCCGGAGAGTTGGATCGACCTGATCCTGGGAGTGGGCTGGTACCCGCAACCCGAAGAGAACCAGCAGAGGTCCCCACATGAGAATCCTGGTCTGCGTGAAGCGTGTGCCCGCCCCGGGTGCCCGCATCAACGTGACCGCCGATGGCATGGCGGTCGACTCGGCCCACCTGGGCTTCACCACCAGCCCGCACGAGGAGTGCGCCGTGGAGGAGGCGGTCCGACTCGTCGGGGAGCACGGCGGTGAGGTCACCGTCATGACGCTCGGGCCGGCAGCGGCCGAGGAGCAGCTTCGCTACGCCGCCAGCGTCGGCGCCGACCGCTTCGTGCTGGTTCCGATCAGCGAGGTGGACTGGGACCCACAGCGCACGGCCGCCGCCCTGGCGGGTTCCATTGCCGACGTCGAGTCGGTCGACGGAGCGTTCGACCTGGTCCTCTTTGGAAACGAGTCGGCAGATGCCGGTGGATTCCAGGTCGGGGTCAGGGTGGCCCATGCCCTCGGCCGGCCGGTGGTCAACGGCATCAAGGGAGTGGACATTGCCGACGGCGTGGCTTCGGCCCGTCGGGAGGTAGACGGCGGTTTCGAGGTCTACGAGCTGCCCTTGCCGGCGGTACTGGGTGTCAAGGAGGGAATCAACCTGCCTCGCTACCCGACGATGAAGGGCCGCCTGGCGTCCAAGAAGGCCGAGGTGGCAGTGGACGAGCGGTCGGTGGAGGTCGGCGGCCAGGTCCGCGTCCGCCTGCATCGCCCGGTCGAGACCGTGAGCGAGACGGTGATTCTGGGAACAGGTCCGGAGGCCGCTCCGGCGGTCGTCGACCTTCTCGAGGAACTGGGGTTGCTTCCATGAGCCTGCTCGTGATCTGCGACCACGACCGAGGGACCCTGGCCGAGGCATCGCTGGAGGCCCTAGCCTTCGGGCGACCGCTCGCCATCCTGGCCGGACTGGAGATGACGGCCGTGGTCATCGGCGAGGGCGCCGAGCAGGCTGCCGTCGACCTCGCAGCCCATGGGGCGTCGACGGTCCACGTGGCCTCCCACGAGCTGCTCACCGACTTCGGCCCTGAGGCCTGGGGCGAGACGGTCGCACAGCTGGTCCGGGCCAGCGGCACGACGGTGGTCCTGGCCTGTGGCACCGACCGGGGCAATGAGGTCGTGGCCCATGTGGCGGCCCGCCTCGACCAACCCTTCGTCGCCAACTGCAGGTCGGTGGAGCCCGACGCCGGTGACTGGACCATGACCCGCGTCCAGTGGGGTGGTTCGTTGCTGGAGGACGTCAAGCTGACCGCCGACGTGGTCCTGGTGACCGTGGCCCACCATGTGGTGGAGCCCGCCCTGGCCGATGTCCCTGCAGCCGGGGTGGTCACCTCATTCAGGCCCGACCTGGACGCTGCCCTTGCCCGCACCGTCGTCATCGACCGGGTGGTTCTCACCAGGGGCGTCACCCTGGCGACCGCGCCGGTCGTGGTGGGAGGAGGCCGTGGCGTTGGTTCCGCCGAGGCCTTCGGACCGCTTGAGGAACTGGCCGACCTACTCGGTGGCGTCGTCGGGTGTTCGCGTGCGGTGACGAACAACGGTTGGCGTCCCCACAGCGACCAGGTCGGTCAGACCGGCACCAGGATTGCCCCGGAGATCTATATCGCCAGTGGCATCTCCGGCGCCATCCAGCACTGGGTGGGAGCCATGGCGGCCAGGAACATCCTGGCCATCAACACGGACAGCGAAGCCAACATGGTCGCCCGTGCAGGTCATGCGGTGATCGGCGACCTGCACCAGGTCATACCGGCGATCATCGAGGAGATCCGGCGTAGACGGGGCTGATCGGTACCCAGCCCCGGACGGAGTTGACCATCCAGACCCCGTCGGCCCGATCCAGGTCGGAACGCGGGATCACCTGCTCGACCACCTCGCCGTCGGCCAGGAGCTGGGCACGGAACGTGCCCGGGAGCAGACCGCACGTGACGGGTGGGGTGATGAGCCGGCCGTCCAACCGCACGACCAGGTTGCCGATGGTGGTCTCGGTGAGCTCGCCGACCTCGTTCCAGAGCAGGACGTCCGGCGCTCCGGGGAATCGGGCCCGGGCGTCGTCGTAGACCTCGCGCACGGTCGTCTTGTGGAACAGGAACTCGTGGCCGCTGGGCACCGGTTCCACGTCGATCGGAATGTTCCACGCCCCGGTCGCCGGCTCCGGGGCTTCGGCGACCTGGAGTTCCACTCCGCCGTCGGGAGCACCCAGGAGTCGAAGGCGCCGGGGTCCGTCGGCAGCCACGCCGTCAAGTAGTCCGTCCACCGCCTCGGCATCGAACTCGAACCCGAAGTGGTTGGCCGAGGTGGCCATGCGGTCCATGTGCCGCCTCCGGAGGGCGACCCCTCCTTCCGGGGTCCAGGCCATCGTCTCGAGGAGTCGGAAGTCGGATCTGGCCCGTCCCAGCACCCGACTCTTGTGCTCCACCTCGGTCCACTCCTCGTCTGGATTCGAGTCCCAGACAATGCCGCCGCCGACTCCGTACTCGGCGGTGCCGAGTTCCCGGTCGATCCATACGGTCCGGATGGCAATGTTGAACTCCATCGTCCCGTCCGGCGCCAGGGCGCCGATGGCTCCGGTGTAGATGCCGCGGCCGTCACCTTCCAGCGCCTCGATGATCTCGCTGGTACGTACCTTCGGCGCGCCGGTTATGGAGGCTGCGGGAAACAGCGCCCCGAACACCTCGGACAGTCCGGCGTCGGAGTCGGCGACGACGGTCGAGGTCATCGTGTGGAGCGTGGGATAGGTCTCCACCGTGTGCAGGGCAGGGACCCGGACCGTGCCGTACTCGGCGATCCGGCCGAGGTCGTTGCGGACCATGTCCACAATCATCGTGTTCTCGGCCAGGTCCTTCTCGGAACGCGCCAGGTGGGCCGCTGCCA
>CAJWFS010000104.1 GCA_913030665.1 uncultured Acidimicrobiaceae bacterium | reverse complement strand
TTCCATGTCGGGCAACACCTATTCGTGGCTGGGCTTCCAGACCGAGGAACTCAACATCGGCAGGTCCTGGGTCCGCTGGAACTTCGAGGGCTACGAGAACCGGGTCGGCGACGACACCGGCGGCGGCTGGGAGGAGCAGCGGGCGCTGACCGCCACGATGCGCGAGATCGCCGGGGAGAGCGGCTGTGGGCGACTGCTCTGGGAGTACAACAGCGACCTGGTGCGGTACGGCACCCCGATGGCCCTGATGCTCCTGCCGCACTGGACGGACGGCTGCATCGGCTCCATGGAGGGCCTCTACTTCGAGGCGTCCACGACGACGCCGTACCACTTCCTGATGCAGTCGGAGCTATCCATCTCGCCGTCACGCGCCCAGCGCGGATTGCCGTACCGGGACTTCGACCTGGATGCCGGGATCGACCACCTCCGGCAGTTCGGCGTTCCCTACTACGCGGCCTTCTCGGAACGCGCGGTGAACCTCGGGCGCGGGCACGCTGACCTGACGGAGTTGGCGACCAGCGGCCCGTGGACCATATTCGCCGTCGCCGGCGCTGAGATGGTCGTCCCGATGGAGGTGGAACCGGCCGCCTTCGTGGACGTCGACCATGCAGGCTGGCTGGAGCCGGCCGTCGAGGTGTTCCAGCAGGGCTCGTCCGCCGTGCCGCGGACCATCGGCGGCCCTGACGGGTGGCAGCGGGTCGCCTCGGGCGAGCTGCCGGAGCGCCGGCCGCTGCCGCCGGTGAGCGTCACCGACATCACGACCGGTGTCGACTCGATCTCGTTCCACGTCGACCGCATCGGCGTGCCGGTGATGGTGCGGGCCTCCTTCTTCCCCAACTGGGAGGCATCGGGGGCCGACGGACCGTGGCGCGCCACGCCGAACCTCATGGTCGTGGTGCCCACCGGGAACGAGGTGACGCTCACCTACGGCCGGACGGGTGTCGACGTCGTCGCCATCCTGCTCAGCCTGTTCGGACTGGTCGCCCTGGTCGTCCTGGCCAGACGCTCGGAACGCGGACCTGGACGCATGTCCGGTCGCCTGGCCGATGGCCCGCCGCCGTCGCCGTGGTTCGACCTGGCGGACATCGGACCCGACGGTGACCTGCGCCTGGACCGGTGGGTGCAGCGACGCGTCGCCGGGCCTGCTCACCCGGAAGACCCTGATGGCTCGGAAGGCTCGGAAGAGCCGGACGCCGACGAGCTGGACCTCGCCGGACCGGAGGTCGCATCACCGTGAGGGATCGTCTGCGACGCTTCGCCGTGGTGGGCCTGATCGCCACCGTCGTCGATGTGGGCCTCCTCGTCCTGCTCCTCGGGTGGGGTTGGCCTTTGGTGGCCGCAGACGTGGCCGCCCTGGCCGTGGCGGCGTTGGTTGCGCGTCGCCTCCACCGCCTCGTCACCCTGCGGGACGACCCATTCGCCCGCTGGATAAGGATCCGACGGGTCTTCGTGGCCGTGGTCGTGGTCGCCGGGCTGGTCGACCTGGCCGTGCTGGCCGTCATCGGTACGCCGGGCGGTCCGGGTCGTGACCTGGCCGCAAAAGCGGTCGCCGTGGCCGCTGCGGCCGGGGTACGCGGCATCGCCTACCGGGCCTTCCTGTTCCGGGTGATCCGTCGGGAACAGGACAGTCCCTCCGACCGACAGCCCCCACCCGGTGCGTTCCGGGTCAGCGTCGTGCTGCCCGCCTACTCGGAGGCCGACCGCATCGCCGTGGCCGTGGCCCGCGTCCGCCGGGAGTTGGGCGAGGCGCTGGGCCGGCCCGGGGCGGTGGAGCCCGTGGAGGTCGTCGTGGTGGACGACGGTTCCCCGGACGAAACGGCGCTACGGGCTGAGGCCGCCGGCGCCGACCGGGTGGTGCGCCTGGAGCGCAACTCCGGCAAGGGTGCTGCCGTGCGTGCCGGGGTGGCCGTGGCCACCGGGCGGACCGTGGTCTTCACCGACGCCGACCTGGCCTACGGGCCGGCCCAGGCCGCGGCCCTGGTCATCCAGGTGGAGGCCGGCTACGACATGGTGGTCGGGAGCCGACGCCACACCGACACCCGGACCCTGGTCCGGGCCGGGCGCCTCCGCGAGGTGGGTGGACGGCTGGTGAACCTGGCGACCCACGCACTGCTGCTGGGCCAGTACCGGGATACCCAGTGTGGCCTGAAGGCATTTCGGGCCGACGTGGCCCATCGGCTGTTCGATGCCTCGACTCTGGACGGCTTCGCCTTCGACGTGGAGCTGTTCCACCTCGCCGAGCGCTGGCGGTTGACCCTGGCGGAGGTGTCGGTCGAGGTCGAGAACTCGGAGCGGACCACCGTGCGGGCCCTGCGGGACGGCCTGCGGCTGGTGGTGGACCTGGTGAGGGTGCGCCAGCTGGCCCGCCGAGGCGGCTACCCGACTCCAGCCGTGGACCCGTCGACAGCCGGTTCCCACCCGACTGTTTCCGCCGCAGGCCCCATGATGGAAGGCCGTGGCCAGGTGGACCCTGTCGACGTCGGCGCCGTCTTCAAGGCGTACGACATCCGCGGCCGGGTACCCGAGGAGCTGGACGGGTCGTTGGCCGAGGCCATCGGTAGGGCCTTCGCCCTGCTGGTGCGCGATGAGGAACCCGACACGACCCGGGTGGTGGTCGGGAGGGACATGCGCCCCAGCGGCACCCTCCTCGGAGCGGCCTTCGCCGCCGGCGTGACGTCCGAGGGACTCGACGTGGTGGACCTCGGCCTGGCGTCCACCGACATGCTCTACTTCGCCTCCGGGCATCTGGGCGTGCCCGGTGCGGTGCTCACCGCCAGCCACAACCCGGCCGGCTACAACGGCATGAAGCTCTGCCTGTCGGCTGCCCGGCCGGTCGGCGGCGACACGGGCCTGGATCGGATGGCGGCCCGGATCCTCGCCGGATTCGACGGCGCCGTCGCCACCGGAGGTGGGTCCACGACATCGCTGGAGGTCCTTCCGGCCTTCGTGGAACACGTCCGGTCGTTCGTGGACCTCGACTCCCTACGTCCCCTGAGCGTCGTCGTGGACACCGCCAACGGCATGGGCGGGCTGGTGGTGCCGGCGGTGTTCGACGGGCTCCCGTTCCACCTCGACCACCTGTTTGCGGAACTGGACGGCACCTTTCCCAACCATCCGGCCGATCCGATCCAGCCGGAGAACCTCCGCGACCTGCAGGCCCGGGTGCTCGAGACCGGCGCCGACATCGGCCTGGCCTTCGACGGCGATGCCGACCGTGTCTTCCTGGTCGACGAGCAGGCCCGCCCGGTCTCGGGATCGACCACCACGGCACTGGTGGCCAGCGGCGTGCTGCGGCGCCAGCCGGGGGCGACCGTGCTCCACAACCTGATCTGTTCCAGGGCCGTCCCGGAGGTGATCGCCGAGTGCGGGGGCCGCGCCGTGCGGACCCGGGTCGGCCACTCGGTAATCAAGCAGGCCATGCTCGAGGAGGGAGCGGTGTTCGCCGGGGAGCACTCCGGCCACTACTACTTCCGGGACAACTACCGGGCCGACTCCGGGCTGATAGCCGCCCTGGTGGTGCTGGAGGCGCTCTCGGATTCCGACCTTCCCCTGAGTGGCCTGCTGGCGCCGTTCGAGCGCTACGCGGCGTCGGGCGAGAGGAACTCGACGGTTGCTGACCCGGCGGCGGTGATCGAACTCGTGGCCGGGCACTACGCCGACGAGCCCCAGGATCGGTTGGACGGCCTGACCGTCGACTTCGGGGACTGGTGGTTCAACCTCCGGCCGTCCAACACCGAGCCGCTGCTTCGACTCAACGTCGAGGCGGCCGACGACGAAGCCTGTGTCGCCCGTGTGGCCGAGGTGCAGGCCCTGATCGACCAATAGCCTCCAGTCCATGACGCTCGATCCGAAGCTCCTGGAAATTCTCGCCTGCCCGGAGGACAAGGGCGCCCTGCTCTGGTTCGAGGGCGAGGCAGCCCTCTACAACCCGAGGCTCCGACGTCGCTATTCGGTCGTGGACGGCATCCCCGTGATGCTCGTCGATGAGGCGGAGGCGGTCGACGAGGCGGAGCACGGGCGCCTCCTGGCCCTGGCCGAATCCGAGGGGATCCGGCCCACCTTCGGCGACTGACCCGGAGGCGATCGCATCGTGGACCGGCTGGCTGGTCGACTGCAGCACTACGACTGGGGCTCGTCCACGGCCCTGGCCGAGCTCCGTGGCGTCGAGCCATCCGGCAAGCCTGAAGCCGAGCTCTGGTTCGGAACCAGCCGGGCCGAATCAGCCGGGTCGGGCCCCGGGCCTGGACCTGATGGGGAGTACCTGCCCGACGGCCACCCTGACCAGCGGGCCCAGCCTGACCTGCCGTACCTGGTCAAGCTGCTGGCCGCCGACCGACCGCTCTCCCTGCAGGTGCACCCCGATACCCGGGCCGCCGCTGACGGATACCGACGCGAGGAGGAGGCCGGCCTCGGTCCCGACGACCCGACGCGTTCGTTCCCAGATCCTGGCCCCAAGCCCGAGTTGCTCTGCGCCGTCACCCGGTTCGAGGCCCTCTGCGGGTTCAGGCCCGTTCCCGAGGCGCTGGAGGTGGCTCGGGCGCTCGGCGTACCGGCCCACCTCCTGACCCTGCTGGACCAGCCGGGTCAGGACGCCTGGCGCCCCGTGGTGGGCACAACCCTGGCCGGTGGCGGTGGCACCGATCGAGAGCGCGACATCGACCGGTTGGTGGAGGCGGCCCGGAAGGTGCTCGAAGGTGGTGAACCGGCCACTGCCGGCCGGTCTGTGCACGGGACGGTCGAGGCGGAGACAGTGGTACG
>CAJWFS010000103.1 GCA_913030665.1 uncultured Acidimicrobiaceae bacterium | reverse complement strand
TCATCACCTCCACCGCAGCACCGACCCGCCTCTCCGGTTGACCCGGGCACTGAAGCGGGAGTCGGGAGACTAGGAGGCGGTGTCGGCCTCCACGGCGGCGACCAGCCGCTCGGCCATGTCGGGAATCTCGGATCTGACACGTGACCAGCTGGGGATGAAGGTCGACTCCAACGGATCCGCCAGGAACTCTGCGCCGGCACGGACGATGGCCCCGGCGAAGACCTGGATAGCGGCCTCCTCGCCGTGCCGGTCGTAGTCCAGCCCGTTGAACGCGGCGTCCGCCTCGTAGCGGTCGATCAGGTCCAACGCCGTGCGGTCGTAGGCGGCCTCCAGCGATCGGAATCCCTCCGCCGAGAGGACAACGCCGGAGATCGCCAGCCTGCGGTAGATGGCCCTGGCGATGTCGGCGCTCATCCGGTGGAGGCCGCTGTCAGGGTCGTCGGCTGAGAGCTCCCTGTGCTTGTGGTCGTAGGCGTCCGCCACGTCCACCTGGCAGATCCGGGTAGTGGGGAGGTGCCGGTGCACCTCGGCCAGCACGCCGATCTCGAAGCCCCAGTCCGACGGCACGCGCAGGGACTCGGCCACCTCAAGGGTCATGGCGCACTCACCGGCCAGCGGGTACCGGAAACTGTCCAGGTACTCCAGGTAGGCCCGTCCGCCGAAGGTGACCGCCATGGCACGGATCAGGGGCGTCACGAACAGCCGGGTGACCCGCCCGTAGAGGCGATCACCGTCCAGCGCCCCCCGCGAAGCCCGGTGGTAGTAGCCCTTGGCGAAGCCGAACCTGGTGGACGGGTGCGCCAGCGGATACAGCAGGTGGGCGGGGAGTGAGCGGTCGTAGTCACGGATGTCGGCGTCGTGGAGCGCCACGATTCGACCCCTTCCAGCGGCCAGGAAGTAGCCGAGGCAGAACCAGACGTTGCGGCCCTTGCCCGGCAGGCCGGTACACAGGTCGTGGGCCTCCAACTCGTCGCGGATGGCCCCCAGTCGTGGCCCGTCGTTCCAGAGGATCCGATGGCGTTGGGGTAGGCGGGAGAAGATGGAGCGCGCCCTGTCGAAGTCGGCGGCATCGGCACGGTCCAGGCCCACGACCACCTCGTCCAGGTAGGGGACGGCGGCCAGTTCCCGGACGATCCTCTCCAGGGAGGGAGCATCCAGATCTGCCACCAGGCACGGGATGACCAGCGACATGGGTGTCTCGCTGCTCCACGCCTTGAGTTCCCGTTCCAGGTCCTCGGTGGATCGTCGCCCGAGGTCGTGGAGGGTGGCGATCACACCGTTCTGGAAGAAGTCGGCCACGTAGGAAGGCTAGGAGTTGTGATCCGGATAGAGCATGGCGGACGACATCATCGTGTCCTAACCCTTCCGACACATGACTCACATGGGGTCGCCGTTAGCGTCGGAGACGATGAATCGCCTATTCCCGATGGCCTTTTGCCTCGTCGCGGCCCTGATCGCCTGTTCCTCGACCGCAACGACCTCCGATGGCATCAGGACGGTCGTGGTGCTTTCGGCAGATCAGGCTGTTCGAATAGTGGTGCCAGCCGGATTCGGCGAGTCCACTTCTGCGGTAGCCGCATCTCCTGAAACCTCCGATGCGCCTACGACCACAGCGATCGTGTCGACGGCGGAGGCGACCGCTCCGGAGACGACGCTGGGGGCACCCACTGGTGACGCAGACGAGGATGCCGGCATGGACGAGGGGGGCACGGATGAGGTCGTGACGCAGGAGGTACCCACCGAAACGGCGTCGACCGACGAATCACCGACCACGACCACGACCACGACCACGACCACGACCACGACCACCGTCGCTCCGGTGAAGGACACCATTCCGCTGGCCGAGGAGGACATCAACCCCGGCCTGAAGCTCATGGGGGCACTCGACGACTTCAACGCCTGTCTGGCGACCGAGGGTTACTCGTGGATCGGATTCCCCAACGCCGACCAGGGGGCGAACGACCCGGTCAACCAGCCCGGCTACCTGGAGGCCCTCCAGCTCTGCAACAGCCGGACGAGCATTTCCAATGCCTACCAGGACTTCCAGACCTCCCGGACGGACCTGGCGCCCGACGTGGTGCGGCAGGAGAACGAGGACTTCATCGATCTGGCCGATTGCCTGCGTGCCAAGGGATGGGACATCGGCGAGCTGCGGCCCGACGAGAACGGGCTGCTCAGCCCGGGGGATCGCTTCTCGAGTGCCGACGGGGACATCGACACTGGCGAGATCAGGGATTGCATCAGCGAGATCGGCCTTGAACGGGCAGGGGAGGAATGATGAACGGAGTACTACGGGCGACGCTGATCGGAATGCTGGCGGTGGCCACGGCCTGCGGTGGCGCATCATCGGAGTCGACACAGAAGGTGACGCTCCTGACAGCGGATGCGCCTATCGAGATCGTGGTCAGCACCACATCCACGACCACCACCTCGAGCACGACCACCACGACCACCACGGCCGCTGTCGCAGCGGAGACCACCATCCGGACGGCCTCGGAGACCAGCGTGGATGGAGACGACGAGGCCGGGCCAGCCACGACCACCACCAGCACGACCACGACTGCGGAGCCCGTCAAGGAGACGATCCCGTTGGTCGAGGAGAAGGCCCCACCGGGAATCCAGATGATGGATGCCCTCGAGGAGTTCAACGGCTGCCTCGAGGAGGAGGGCGTGGAGTTCATCGGTCGGCCCGACGCGACGCTCGGCGAGGGCGCACCGGTGAACCAACCCGCCTACATCGAGGCACTCACCCTCTGCGCCGCGAGGTCAGGAATCGTCAGCGCCATGCAGGAGTTCCAGATGTCACGCGTTAGCCGCACCCCTGAGAAGATCAGGGAGGACAACGAACAGTTCGTAGCCCTGACCGGGTGCCTCCGCTCCAGGGGTTGGACGGTCAGCGATCCGATGCCAGATGCCGACGGTTCGCTCGGTCCCGGTGACGACTTCCGGGGACCGGACGGCGATCTGGACATGGACGACATCCGATCCTGCATCAGCGAACTGAGCCTGGCCGACGACGAATGACCCCCGGCCGCACGGCCCGACTGCCAACCGACCTTCCGATCCGGAGATTCCAACCATGAAGAAGACCCTCATCACCCTCCTCCTTCTCGGGGGGCTGACGGCCCTTGTGGCCACCGTGCTGACGAGGCCCGGCGAAGCCGGGTCCGTCACGCCAGGAGTGGACCGTGCCATCGCCGAGACGGTGACCACCCGGACCCTCACCGACGAGATGACCATCCGGGGTGAGTTGCGCCGCGACGAGCTGCAGTCCATCAACTCGTCGACCGATGGTCGGATCAGTGACATCGGGGTGGAGGCCGGTGAGGTGGTGGCAGAGGGTGACGCACTCTTCACCATCGATGGGCGTCAGACGGTCGCAGTCGCCGGCAACTTCGCCTTCTACCGGCAGTTGGACGTCGGTTCGGACGGACACGACGTCCTCCAACTGGAGACGATCCTGGATGGTGCCGGATACGACGTGGGCGACGTGGACGGGCTCTACACCGAGGAGACGAGGTCGGGGCTGGCGGCCTGGCAGGCCGACCACGGATACGCAGGGACCACGGCGGAGGTCAACGAGGTGGTGACCGTTTCGCTCCAGGGCAATCCCGCCGGCTACACGGTCGGCGCCATCAACGCCGTATCGGTACGGATCGGCCCGGCGGAAGGTGGGACGATCGGGCTTCAGGGAGGCCAGGCGGTGGCTGTCATGACCACGGCAGCCCTCGTGGTGGACGCTGTGTCGGCAGCGAACGCGCCGGTGCCGACCATCTCGTTGAGTGCCATGGCCGTCGTCGTCGAGGAGGGCCGCCCGGTGGTCGTCACCGTCACCGCCGACGTGGCCCCGACCGCCGACCTGGAGATTCCGATCACGATCTCGGGTGACGTCACCGTGGATGACGACTACGTGGGTCCGGGCGACTCGATCGTGCTGCCGGCGGGACGGCTGTCGGCGACGGTCGAGGTCGTGACACTGCTGGACGACGACCGCGAGCCGTACGAGGACCTGAAGGTGTCGATCGGTGGCGGGTTCGAATCGCTGGCCGGCGTGGCCAGCCAGACCCTCCTGGTCTACGACCTAGAAGCCCAGGTCGTAGACCAGGAGGAGCGCCGCGCCGAGCTCCTGGTGGAGATCTCCGAGTCCGAGGGGGACGAACAGGGCCTCGGGGAATTCGACATCCGAGCCGAGATCGCAGACGTGACGGAGCGCCGCGCCGAGCTCCTGGCGGAGATCTCCGAGTCCGAGGGGGAGGTCGATGCCGAGCAGGTCGAGGTGACAGCGCTTGAGACCCTCCAGCGGCTCAAGACCGACGTGGAACAGGAGCTGATGGACAAGGGCATCATCACCATGTCCCAGGCGATCGAAGCCGACCTGACCCCTACCGAGGCCCAGCAGTTGATGACCCTGGACGTCGACCTGGACGCTGCCATCGACGACCTCGAGGCGGAGGACATCACCTATGCAGCGTGGAGGCAGGCCTTCGAGGCGTTCTACGACGCCCGGGATGCCGCCCTAGAGGAGTCCAGCGAGTTGACCGAGGCCCGGGATGCCCTCGAGGCCGAGAGTGATGCGCTGGTCGTCCTGAGGGAGGAGCAGGCCCGGTTGGACTACCTGCTGGAGGATGCCGAGGACCGGCTTGCCGACTCCCTTGAGGCCGAGGATGCCTCCCTGACCGTCCTGAGGGAGGAGCAGGCCCGGTTGGACTACCTGATCAGGGCCACCAGCGAAGACCTCCGGGTGGCCCAGGCCGGCCGGTACGTGCTCTCCGACGCCAACGAGGTGACG
>CAJWFS010000102.1 GCA_913030665.1 uncultured Acidimicrobiaceae bacterium | reverse complement strand
GCGCTCACCTCTGATGCCCTCGTCGACGGACAATCATCCTGTAGCGCGGCGAGCCCCTTCTGGGAGGCCATCAACCATCTGAGGTTCGGTGCTGTCCGCTTGGCCATTGCCCAAGGGATCGGTACCTGCCTAGAGAGACGCCACCACCTCGGCGTAGCCGTCCAGGAGCGGCAGCACAGCGTCACGGCCCTCCGACGGGACGCCGAATACGACCCGCTGGATGCCATGCTCAGCGAGGTCGGCGATGACCGCTACATCCGGCGGTGCGTAGTAGATGGAGATCTCCAGGCTGACCGGGTCCCGGCCCGTCTCACCACACGCCTCGGCACGCAGGTCGGACAGCCCGCGCCCATCCACGGCCGTCCTTCCGCCGATCGGTATCCAGCCGTCGCCGTAGGCCACGGCCCGCCGCAGCCCGCCCGGCGCCACCCCGCCGACGTGGATCGGCGGGTGGGGTCGTTGGATCGGCTTGGGGTTCTGGAAGGTCGGGCCGAAGTCGACATGGCTGCCGTGGTACTCGGCGACCTCCGAGGTCCAGAGTGCCTTCATCGCCTCCACCCGTTCGCGCATCAGGCCGAACCTCCGCGCCGGATCGGTTCCGTGGTCGGACATCTCCTCGAAGTTCCAGCCGGCCCCGATCCCGAACAGCACCCGACCGTCGGACAGCACGTCGAGGCTGGCCACCTGCTTGGCGGTGTGGATCGGATCGCGCTGTGCGACGAGGGCGATGCCGGTGCCGAGCCTCAGGGTTGTGGTGACGGCCGCCATCGCCCCCAACGTCACGAACGGGTCGAGGGTGTCGTAGTACATCTGCGGCAGCTCGGCGCCTCCCGGCCACGCCGATGTTCGAGACGCCGGTATGTGGCTGTGCTCTGCCAGCCAGATCGACTCGAAGCCCCGTTCCTCCAGCGCTGCGGCCAGTTCGGTGGGGCTGATGGCATACGAGGTCGGGAAGAAGCAGGCGCCTAAGTGCACAGGATGGATCGTTTCTCTTGGAGGGCGGGTGTCCGGGTCTCTTGGAGGGCTGTTGGGCCCCATCGGCAACAACTCCGGAGTGGTGTACCAGGTGGGAGTCCCGGGCGGGAAACTAGTACCGAGGCGGCCCTGCCTTCGGCGCCCGGGCTGAGACCTGGTCTCCCACGGGCGTGCTTGACCTGTCGATAACAATGGTTATTATCCAGTTATGACATCCGATGCTCCCGTTATTTCCGATGGACCCAAAACGCAGCAGGACGCCGGAGACGACTTGACCGACCGGCTCCTGCGCGCCGCAGCCCAAGTGTTCGCCGAGAAGGGCTACGAGAAGGCCGGGGTGGCCGAGATCGCGCGTCGGGCCGGGGTCACGACCGGCGCCATCTACTCCCGCTACGGCGGCAAGGCGGAGCTTCTGCTGGAGGCGGTCGACCACCACGTACCCGACTCCATCGACAGCGTCCTGAACGGAGGCGGCAACCCGGGCTCTCCAACCGAGGTCCTCTCGATGCTGGGCGACCACCTGCTCGACCCGCTGGACGGCGGACACGGGCTGTTCCTGGAGGCCATAGTCGCTGCCAGGCGTGACCCTGGCCTGGCCGAGCGGCTGCGGCTGCGCGTCGAGGACGAGGACCGCCGTCTCGGCAAGCTCGTCGACGAGGCCACCAGCGACGGTCTCTTCGACGCCGACCTTGACGAGCAGGCGGTCGTGCGGCTGGCACACGCCATCGGCCTCGGAATGCTCCTGACCCGCTCCATGGGCCTCAGCCTCCCCTCACCGGACCACTGGCACACGGTCATCGACCGGGTCCTTGGAGGCCTGGCCGAACCAGCAGGACTAGTAGGAAACCAGACGCCCGGAGGCGCCGCATGACGATCCTGGACGCAAGCAAGCACGACGCAAACCAGCACGACGGCCAGCCCGGCGCCAACACCGCCTTCGACGCGCTGCTGGACCGTGTCCGGTCCGAGTTCGACACCACCTTCACCTGGGACTACGAACGTTCCCGGGATGGCCTGAACCGTCTCTACGAGAAGGCCAAGCGCTCCCAGTGGAACGTCAGCGATGACCTGGACTGGTCAATCGACGTCGACCCGGAACGCGCCGTCCGACTACAGGCCGAAGCCACTGGCATCCCCGCGGGAATGCCGGCAAGGAGCCTCCTGGACGTCAAGGGCTCGCCGGTCGCCAGTTGGGACGACGACAAGTGGGTCGAGTTCGCCGTACAGGCCCAGTCAGCCTCACTCAGCCAGTTCCTCCACGGCGAGCAGGGCGCCCTGCTGTGCACGGCACGCCTCGTGGAGGCGGTCCCGTGGATCGATGCCAAGTACTACGCCGCCACCCAGGTGGTCGACGAGGCCCGCCACGTAGAGGCCTTCGGCAGGTACCTCGACGAGAAGATGCCTGCCACCTACCCCATCAACGAGAACCTCAAGTCGCTCATAGACCAGGTGCTCCGCGACGAACGCTGGGACCTCGTCTACCTCGGTATGCAGGTGGTGATCGAGGGACTGGCCCTGGCCGCCTTCGGCCTGATGCTCGGAACCACCCAGGAACCCCTCCTGAAGGCGATGCTCCGCTACGTGATGGCCGACGAGGCCCGCCACGTGGCCTTCGGGATCCTGTCCCTCCAGGAGCTCTACGAAGACATGGACGCAGCCGAGTTCCGGGTACGCCAGGAGTTCGCCTACGAGGCCTGCAACATGATGCGGCGGCGCACCTTGAACTCGGAACTCTGGCCCAGCTTCGGAATCTCGAACGCCGAGATCGAGGCCCTGCTGCCCAGCCAGGAGTCCCAGCAGCGCATGCAGCACCTGCTGTTCTCCAAGATCGTCCCCAACTGCAAGAAGCTGGGCCTGCTCGACCTCCGCGATGGATGGCTGCGAGAGCGGTTCCAGGAGATGGGCATCATCCAGTACGAGAACTGGGAGAACACCGCCGAGGCCCTCACCATCGGCGACGCCGTTGAGCCCATCCTCACCGATGCCGCCGGTCCCGTGACCAGCTGAACTGCCCGAACCACCCGCACAACCAACGACCGCCTACCCCGCACCAGGAGAACCACCATGACCACAACAGAGCCGATGCCCACCGAAGAGATCACCGACGAGGCGTTCGACTTCCGGGCGTACGCCAACGACCCGGACCGCATCACCGAGTTCTCGGCATTCAACGACGACGTCACCACCCTCATCCATGCCGTGGAGGACAACGCCGACGCCATCTTCACCTGGGGCTACGACAAGGGTGAGCGGGCCAGGCTGGACAAGCTGTACGAGAAGGCGAAGGTCTCCCAGTGGAACGGCCAGACCGATCTTGACTGGTCGATCGACGTCGACCCATACAAGGTGCTGGCCCCCGCCGACCCCGCCGAGGTGGCCTACTTCGCCGAGAACCCGGAGTCACCGCTCTACAAGCTGAACGAGAAGGAGTGGCAGGACCTCGGGGTCGAGTCGATGAACTGGAGCCTCAGCCAGTTCATGCACGGCGAGCAGGGCGCCCTGCTGTGCACCGCCAAGATCGTCGAGACCGTCCCGTGGATCGACGCCAAGTACTACGCCGCGACACAGGTCGTCGACGAGGCCCGCCATGTGGAGGTGTTCGCCCAGTACCTGGACCAGAAGCTGGACGGCATCAAGTACCCGGTCAACACCCACCTCGGCTCGCTGCTAGACGACATCATCACGGACAGCCGCTGGGACATGACCTACCTCGGCATGCAGATCATGGTGGAGGGCCTAGCCCTGGCCGCCTTCGGCTTCATGCAACAGACCACAGAGGAGCCGCTTCTCAAGAAGCTGCTGCGCTACGTGATGTCAGACGAGGCCCGCCACGTGGCCTTCGGCGTCCTCAGCCTCCAGGAGGTGTACCAGGAGCTCACGGTGGCCGAACTGCGCGACCGTCAGGAGTTCGCCTTCGAGGCCGCCCTGCAGATGCGGGACCGGTTCATGCGCCAGGAGGTCTGGGAGCGCATGGGCGTCGACGTGAAGGACATGGTGAAGTTCACGCTGGCGATGCCCGACGAGCTTCGCATCTTCCAGAAGATGCTGTTCTCGAAGATCGTGCCGAACTGCAAAAAGTTGGGCCTGCTGGACGCTGGCGACGGCTGGCTGCGGGACCGGTTCACCGACATCGGGGTGATCGAGTTCGAGAACTGGGTCGACACTGCCGACGAGTACGCCGACCTGGACGAGGTTGCAAAGGACCGGGCGCTGGCCGAAGGCTGAGCGGTAGCCAGTTTCAGCAGCGCCATAGCAGGCTGAGGTTTTCCTTGGCCCGCGAGCCTGAGGGCCCCTGACCAGCGGTAGATCCGGTCGGCAGGCCCATCAGCCCACCCCCAGGCCCGTCAGTCCCCGTTACCCGCCTGCTCGTGGTGACGAATCACCTCGTCGATCACGAACCTCAGGAACTTCTCGCTGAACACGGGATCCAGCCCGGCCGCCACGGCCAGCTCGCCCATGCGTTTGACCTGCTGGGCCTCGCGGTCAGGATCGGCGGACGGTAGACCCACGGCGACCTTGTGGTCACCCACCTGCCGGGTGACCCTGAAGCGTTCGGCAAGCAGGTGGATCAGGGCGACGTCGATGTTGTCGATGCTCGACCGGAATCCGTCGAGAACCTCGTCGTGGTCCATTGCTCACATGCCCTTTCCGACAGGCCGTCCCGGCCCGCCATCTCGACCTGTCATCCAGCCGACGGTTCGCCGACCAGCGGGCCCGGAAGCATCCGGGCCCGCGCAGCGTAGGGCCTGGGGCAGGCCGGTCGGAGCCTCCGAACTAGTCTCGCCGCACCCGCTGGCCAGACCGCCCTCAATCCGGTCGGGACCTACCGGGTTCAGGGCGGCTCAAGGACCCGACAACCGGAAGCACATCCCGGAAGGAAGCCCCACATGGAGATACCGCTGACCATCGCCGATCACCTGCGCCGCGCCGAGGTCGTCTACGGCGACCGGATCGCCATCGTCGACGA
>CAJWFS010000101.1 GCA_913030665.1 uncultured Acidimicrobiaceae bacterium | reverse complement strand
AACCAGTCGACCAGTACATCGGACCGGGCGCGGTTGCCCACGGCCTCTTCTTCGGACCGGGCGGCCATGACGATGGGGTCCACGCCATGGGCCCGCAGTTCCTTCTCATCCATGTTGATCCAGCGGTCCACGAGCTCGGTCGTGACCTCCGGATGGAACTGCGTTCCGACGCTTCGACCGATTCGGAACGCTTGCGGCGAGACGTCGGTCCGCGCTATCTCGGTGGCGCCGTCGGGCACGGTGAACCCGTCGTAGTGCCATTCGAACCACGGACCTGGGGCGATCGCGTCCGGTAGGTCGGTGTCCACCTCGTGCCAGCCGAACTCCGGGGTGTCCACCTGCCTGACCTCACCGCCCAGCGCCGCCGAGAGGACCTGGCCACCAAAGCAGAGGCCCAGCACCGGTACGCCGGCGTCATGCGCCGCCCGGACCATTTCGATCTCGCGGCCGATCCACGAACCGATCGTGTCGGTGTCCGTGACCGACCATGGGGAGCCGGTCACGACGAGCACGTCGTAGTCCGTGGCATCCGGGAATGGCTTCGTGCAGACCGGGTCGGTCGGATCATCCAGTACCCGGAAGGCGTCTAGCTGGTAGCCGTGTTCGACCAGGCGGTCGCCCACGCCCGCGGCGGGGCAGTACCAATCGTGCTCGATGACCAGTGCCCGCTTCACGGAGCGGAATCCTAGGTCGCCGGTTGGATCCGGCGGCGACCGGGGCGTCTAGCCTCCACCCGTGGTAACGGCCCCTGACGACCTGGTACGGATCCCGCCGCCGACAGGAGCGATCTTCCCGCCGCGCCCAGGAAACCACGTCGAGCCCCTGGTTGACGGTGCGTCGGCATTCGACCGGATCGCCGCGGCCGTCGAGGCGGCCACCACGTCGGTGATGGTCTGCGTCGCCTTCCTAGAGGTGGATGCCAGGTTCCCGGGTGGTCGCGGCACCTTCTTCGACCTGATGGACGGTGCAGCGTCACGGGGCGTGGACGTACGGGTGCTCTTCTGGCATCCGGAGGGCCATGGTGTGGGCGCCGAGGACACCTTCCCGGGTACCGAATCCTCGGGGCGCCTGCTGGGTGGCCGGTCCACCTCTTGGCAGGCCCGCTGGGACGCCGTGGGTCGGCAGTGCCAGCATCAGAAGGCCTGGCTGGTGGACGCCGGGACCGACGACGAGGTGGCCTTCGTCGGCGGGATCAACATCACGCGGGGTTCGATGGCCGGTAGTGACCACGCCGAGCCCGACCCGGAACTCGGGTTCACACGGGGGGAGCGGTACTCCAACGTCCACGACGTGCACTGCCTTGTGAGGGGACCGGTGGCCATCGACGTGCACGAGAACTTCGTGATGCGATGGAACGGTGCTTCGGAGCGCGGGCGCCGGCACGGGTCATGGCCCCACGGTCGGACCGAGGACCTGTCGGCCCCGGTGGCTGGGACGGGTGAGGTGGGCACGACCACTGCCCAGATCCAGCGCAGCGTGCTGCCCGGCCTCTATAGCGAACTGCCCGACGGCGAGAACTCCGTCCGGGAGCAGTACCTGTTGGCCATTACGGCTGCGCGGGACTACGTCTACATCGAGGACCAGATCCTGCTGAGTCGGGTGGTCCTGGTGGCCCTACGCGACGCGCTTGAACGAGGCGTGCTGGTCATGGCGTCGGTACCAGGTGATCCGATGCCGGAACTGGCCGCCGCCCGGGCCCACCCGGGCATCGCCGCCGCCTACGACGCCCTCGCTGCACTGGGTGCCTACGAAGGGTTCTGCCTCTCAGCACCGTGTACCCGGCGGGAATGGGGCTACGAGGAGGTCTACGTACACGCCAAGACGGCGGTCGTCGACGACCGCTGGGCCACCATCGGCTCAACCAACCTGGTCTTCTCCTCGTTCCAGGGTGACACCGAGATGAACATCTCGTTCTGGGACGCAGAGGTGGCCCGGGCATTCCGGGCCAGACAGGTCGACGAGCAGGGCGGTTTCCCGTCGGTGGGCATGGATGGGCGGACCGCGATGGCACGCCTGATGGAGGTGGCCCGGGAGAATTCCCGGCGACGGAAGGCGGGCGAGGACCTGAATGCCTTCGCCTGCGCCATCCAGCCCGCCGGTTGGGCGACCTGACCCGTCGGGGAGGCCTGGACCCGGTTGCCGCGCCGGTGTCACAGGGCGCGCCTACGTTCATCGCATGGAGATCGCCCTCGTCCTGACCGCAGTGTTCGCCGTCCTGGTCGCGGTCATGGCCGTGGTCTGGGCGGTGAGGCGGCCGGCACCCGTCGCCTCAGGTCAGCCGGCAGCTCCGCTTCTCGACGGCACGGCCCTGGCCCAGCAGATCGGTGCCGAGGTGAAGGCCCAGATGGCCGACGTGAGGACACAGATCGGCGAGGCGGCCACCTCGGCGCTGCAGGCCAACAACGAGCAGTTCCTGACCTTGGCAGCCGAGCGGATGGGTGCCGTCCACGAACAGACGAAGGGGTTGCTGGACCCGTTTCAGTTGCAGATGGGCCAACTCCAGAAGACCGTGGGTGACCTACGGTCGGCCCACGATAAGAACAAGGGCTCGGTGGACTCCATGGCCAGCCAACTGGGTCGCCAGATCACCGAACTGGGTGCCTCCACGGCCAGCCTCAGCGAGGCCCTCCGATCCACGAGCGCCCGAGGGGCGTGGGGTGAGAACCAGCTGCGGAACGTCATCGAGCTCTCGGGCATGGCGCCCTACTGTGACTACGAGGAGCAGTCCTCGGGTGTGAACCACGACGGTGTAGGCGTACGCCCCGACGTCCGCGTCCGTCTCCCCAATGGTGCGTACCTGGCTGTGGACGCCAAGGTTCCGCTGGATGCCTACCTCCGGGCCCAGGAGGCGACCGATCCGGCCGTGGTCGACCTGGAGATGGCCGCCCACGCCACGGCACTCCGAAAGCACGTGACCGACCTGGCCTCCCGCAAGTACTGGCAGCAGGGCGACGGACCCGCACCCGAGTTCGTGGTCCTGTTCGTCCCGGGCGAGTCCTTCCTGGCCGACGCCCTGCGTTCCCGACCCGAACTCCTCCAGGAGTCCATGAACCAGCGTGTCCTCCTGGCGTCTCCGGTAAACCTGCTGGCGTTGCTCTGGGCGGTGGCCGGTGGCTGGCAGCAGGCTCGGCTGGCCGAGCACGCCCAGGAGATCGCCGAGTTGGGAAACGAGCTCTACGAGCGGGTCGGAAACGTGCTGGAGAACGTGGACAGGACCGGTCGGGGGCTCGAGACGGCGACACGCGCCTTCAACAAGCTGATTGGATCGGTCGATGGAAGGCTGCTTCCCACGATGCGACGGTTCCCGGACCTCGGGGTGGGCAGCGATGAGCTGGTAGCTCCCGCCGAGGTGGAGTTGCAGCCTCGCGGCCTGCGGGCTGCTGAGTTGCCGGTCGCGGACGAGCTTGTACCCCCGGAGGATTCCGAGGGCTGATCTCGGACTACGGCCTCAGCCTGCCGAGCGGGCTGTTGCCACCTCTGCCAGGGCATCCAGCATGGCCACGAGTCGGGCCCGCTCCGGTTCCACCAGCCCGGTCATCCCGAGCGACCGCATCGCCTCCGAACAGACCGGACCGACAGACACCGGTACCGCCCGGACACCGTCGAGCGCGGCAATGAGCTCATCTCGACGGCCGCGGGCCTCTGCGATCTCGACCAGGTGGACGGCGGCCTGACGGGTCGTGAACGTCACGGCGTCCAGACCGCCATCGCAGACGGCATCCACCAGCACCTCGGCGGGACCGACGTCGACCGGAAGCGCCCACCGGTAGATCGGCACCACGACCACCTCTCGACAGGAGTCGGCCAGCGGTGCGACCAGCGCCTCCTCGTCGGTGCCGTCTACCTGCAGGAACAGCCTGTTGCGGCCTCCTGTCGCGTCCACGTGGTCCACGATCTGGGCGAACAGTTCGTCGGGGGCCGACCAGGCCACCTCCAGGCCGGCCCGTCGGGCAGCGCTCACGGCCTTGGGTCCGCGGGCCAGAACCTCGCAGCCGCTGAGTGCAGCACGGACCCGGTCGCCGAGGCCGATGCCGTCCATGGCGTCCAGCCACATGGTCAGGCCCATGCCGGTCTGGAGCACCAGGGTGTCCGGTGGCTGGTCGAGCAGCGCCAGCGACACCTCGAGCAGGCGGGCGTCGTTGGAGAGGTCGAGGGTGCGCATGGTGCAGCCATGCACCACGTCGGCTCCCCTCCGCCGAAGAGCCTCGATCTGCTGGTCGGCCCGCCTGTCAGCGGTGACGCCGACGCGCCAGCCGGCCAGTGGTGGTTCGGTCGGGATCGCCCTCATGGGACAAGCATGCCGGGCCGGGTCGATCCTCAGCCACGGTCGATCAAACCGGAAGCCTGGTCGAACAGGTCGACCGCCCGCCCGTGCAGGTCATGGCCGATCTCGACGGGGGCCTGGCCGGCCGCAGCCCTGGCATTGGTGCCCTCCAGGATGATGCCGAGCTTGTAGCAGGCCAGTGCCCGCCACCAGGTCAGGTCGTCCATCCTGAGGCCGGTCCCATCGCCGTAGCGGGCGACCAACTCGTCGGTGGTCGGGAACCCGTCGGCCATCGTCTCGAAGGAGCCGACCCCACCCGAGGTGGTCAGGAGCCATGCCAGGTCGAGGCGGGGGTCGCCCAGCGTGGTCAACTCCCAGTCCAGGACCGCTGTCAGTTCCGGACGGTCGTGGGAGGCCATGACGTTGGCCAGGTGGTAGTCGCCGTGGATGATCCCGAGGGTGAAGTCGTCGGGGCGGTGCGCCTCCAGCCAGTCGCCGACACGTTCGACTTCAGGCAGGTCAGGACCGTCGTAGCCGTCGAACGCCGTATATGACTCCAGCTGGCGCCGCCACCTGCCCACCTGGCGCTCCAGCCAGCCGTCGGGACGACCCAGGTCGCCAAGGCCGACCTCGGCGGGTCGGACGCGGGCCAGAGCTGCGATGGCGTCGACCATGGCGAGGCCCAGGCGGTGGCGCCAGTCGGGATCTG
>CAJWFS010000100.1 GCA_913030665.1 uncultured Acidimicrobiaceae bacterium | reverse complement strand
GCGCACGGACCGCTATGCGTGCCGCACCCGACCTGGGTGGGCTGGCCCGCCACGTGCCGGCCATACGGAAGAACCAGGCCAACCTCCGGGGTCGGATCAAGGACGCCGCCACCGAGGGCCGCGCTACCGACTAAACCCTCGAGTCAGGCTCGGGCAACCGCCCGGGAGTCGCTCTTGGAGAGGCGGGCCTCAAAGGCCTCGGCCTGGGCTATCAGGGTGTCGGGAATGGCCAGGATCTTCTCCTGAAGTTCCGATTCCCGAGCGTCGAGTCCTTCGATGGCGTCGATCCGCCAGTGACGAAGAAGGGGCTGCACGACCTGCTCGGCGTGGATCCGCAGATTGTAGATTCCGGCTCGGGCAATGGCCACGGCCCGCCGGTTGAAGTTCGGAATCCCGGTGCCCGGCATCCGGAAGTCGACCAACGCCCGGTGGATGGCGGCCAGCACGGAGCCGGGTGCCTGCTTCAGCATCGCCGCGGTGACGCCCCGATAGAACATGAAGTGGTGGTTCTCATCGACCGCCACCCGGGTCATGACCTCGTGGGCGATCTCGCAGTCGGCCTTCACGCCGGCGTTGCGGTGGCTGATGCGAGTAGCCAACTCCTGGGCCGACGTGTAGGCGAACACCTCGACCGGACACGGCGAGTCGTAGGTCCAACCCTTGGTGACCGTGGCCACCCGCTCGTCCTCCAGCTGGGCCGGATCGCAGTTCCTGGTGGCTAACAGGTAGTTGCGGATGGCGATGGAATGCTGACCCTCCTCAGCGGTCCACAGGCGGGACCACTCGCCCATCGGTGACCCCTCATCGAAACTTCCAGCGATCTTGGCGTGGTAGTAGGGCAGGTTGTCCTCAGTCAGGAGGTTCAACTGCAGGGCCGTCCGGACCTCGGGTGACAGCGTGGCTTGGGACTCGTCCCACGGCTCATCACGGAAGCTGCGCCCCATCTCCCACGGCACCACGTCGTGGGCGTACCAGTGCTGACGACGCTCCCGATGCTCGTCCATGAGACGAACGATCTCGGGCTCGACGCTCGCGACCAGCTCGAACGATTCGGTGGTGTCTGTCACGGTGCTCCGATCAGGGAGGGGGCCGGCGGGGGGGCGGTCAGCATAATGCTACGGCCACCACCGACATCCTCAGACTGCGGCCGCCTCCACGGAGACTGCGGCAGCCTCCACGGCGTCGTAGGTCTTGTTCCGACGGAACTCCAGCAGGATCTTCTTGGAGGTCACCGCCAAGATGGCCCCGGCGAACATAGTCAGGAACGCTCCGGCACCGGTCACCACGTTCAGGTCCGAGACCCGGGCCAGGCTGGCGACCCAGACGATGCCGATGAGCGCCAGGCCGCCGCCGGCGGCTGCCACCGCGGCACTCCACCTCCACCTCCGATTCTCGTCCAATCCCGCGAGCCCCGAGGACGGAATGGTCAAGAGGGCGCCGACGGCCGCCACAGCGATGGCCAGCCGGGACAGCCCGGCCCCCTGATCGCTGTAGCCGTCAGTGATCACCTTGGCGCCCCGACGGAACTTGTTTCGCAGCGACGTGACCTTGCTGGTGTTGGTAGCGGCCAACGCCGGGTTCTCCTTGGCCTCGGCACGGAGTCGCTCCATCTCCTCCACCAGTTCGGGGGGAAGTTCGGTGCCGACACGCTCGTCGTACGTCCACGCCGAGAACCCACCGATGACCACCAGGACCACGGCGAGGATGCCGACACCCATGCGACCCCAGGCAACCAGACGCTCAAGCGGTCGGAAAGCCGAGAACGGGGCCGTCTGGAGGGCCAGTAAGGCACCGACGAGCATGACGGCGCTGGCCACGATGGCCACCATTGCCCCGCCTCCGTGGCTGTAGCCCTCGACGTCGATGTGGGGCGACGCCACCCAGTAGGTGAGTGATGAGATCAGCATGCAGGCCGAGGTGATGACCATTATGTCGGCCCCGAACCAGCGGGATCCCGACCGGACGGTGCTGGCCACCAGGAGACCGATGACCACCGTGCCCAGAATCTGGGTGTCCAGCAAGAGAGCCGAATCGCCACTGCCGACGCTGCCGATCACGAGCCAGCGGAGGAATACCGCCCCCACCACGGCCACCACCAGCGACGACCGCTGGTCCGATCGTCGGTCAATCAGTCGGTAGATCACTGCGCCAGCGGCTAGGGCCACCACGTCCTTTACACCCAGGAGGCTGGTCACCGGGGCCGCGGTGACACCCACCACGGCGATCACCCCACCGGCAGCCAGGTCGTTCCAAGTACCGCGAGTGACATCCAGAAGGTTGGTACGCCCTAGGAGGCTCACGGCGACCGCCCCGATGGCCACCACGAGGATGGCCACCACGAGGGCATCCACGCCCAGTGGGGATTCGAAGAAGTGGCCGAGGATCCCGGCGGTGAACGCCCAAATCCCGACGGTGCGCCAACGGAGTGGCACGGCCACCCTGGCCAGTCCGAGGACCAGGCCCAGAATGGCCGGAATGGTCAGGACCTCAATGGCCACTGCCCAGACGGCCTGCACCTCATGGCCCTCGAGGTTCGACAACGTCGTGTAGCCGTCGAACTGACCAAGGATCGGGTAGGCGAATACGGCGGCGAATACGCCGACCGCCGCGGCGGCCAGGCCACCGAGGCCACGGAGGCGCCCGATTCCCCCCGTCCAGGTCAGGCACGAGCCTGCGGCCATGACCGAGAAGAAGCCCATGAACAGGACGACAATGCCCGACCAACTACCACCGGAGGCCTGGTAGCCGTTGAACGACTGGCCGGCCAGGTCGATGTCGACCGCCCGCGAGTGGCTGGAGAACAGGCCCGCACCACTGCCCCAGGTCATGAGGGTGGAGAGCACGGCCCCTGCCCCGGCCAGGCCGACGATGGTCATGCCGAGACGCTCCCGGGCTCCGGCGACGACCTCGTGCTCCACGTGGACGACCTTGGCCGCTTTCTGGTCATCAGTCTCGGCGGCCTCGATCTTCTTGAGAAGTTCCTCGGGATCCCGAAGGTTGGCCATGGCAAAACGGATCCGGGTCAGCAGGTTGTCCCCGCCGCCTTCCTCCGGCTGAGACAGCCGGTCGAGGACGACAGCCACGGTCCACAGGGCCAGGCCAGATGAAATGCCGAGGCCCACGTCGAGGTTCTGGACGGCCCGGAAGACCAGAAGGCCGAGGCCCGAAGCTCCCATGATGGCAGCGATGCCCACCATGGCGATAGCCAGCATCAGGGTCTGGTTGAGGCCCGCCATGATCGACGGCTTGGCCAGTGGTAGCTGCACGTCGGTGAGCACTCGTAATTCGGTGGCGCCGTAGGCCCGACTGGCCTCCACCACGTCCTCCGGGACGTGCCGGATACCCAGGTTCACCATGCGAACTAGCGGCGGCAGGGCGTAGATCATCGTAACCATGGTCGCCGGGACGACACCGATGCTGAAGAAGAACACGAACGGCACCATGTAGACGAACGTGTGGACCGTCTGCATGGCGTCCAGAATCGGTCTGGTCACGTTCCATACCGAGTCCACACGCGCACAGACCACGCCGAGTGGGATACCGATCAGGGCACACAATCCGACGGCGACGAGCACCATGCCGATGGTCCGCATGGTCTCGACCCAGTACATGGCTCCGAGAAGGCCGCACATCATCAGCCCGGCACCGGCCATGATGCCGATCTTCGGGGTCCGGATCAGTGATCCTAAGATCACCGTGAAGATGACCACCTGGTACCAGGGAATGCTCAGCAGGAAGTCGTTGACAAAGTTCTCCAGGAGGAACTCGAACGGCCACTTGATGGCGTCGAGGAACCACTCGGCGTTGACGTCCATCCAGTCGACCATCTGGTCGAACCAGTGGCCGATCGGCAGCTGGAACTGGTCGAGGACCTTGGTCTCGGACAGCCCGACGCCCTCGGCCCGGCCCGTCCAGTCGCCCGTCTCGGCGGCGAGGATCCAACTCGCGGCGCTCACAGGAACACCTCCCGCTCGAAGCCATCTACCAACTGTTCGACGCGCCCCATCTCTTCCATGATCTCCCTGGGGTCGAGCTCGCCGACGATTCGACCTGTTTCGTCCAGGACGGCGATCGGGAGTCCCCGACCGGCCGCCGCATAGTTCTCGTTGAACCGTGCCTCAGCGGTCGTGGTGTCGAAGTCCGATCGCAGTACGGACGCCAGGTCGGTCGTGCCGTGGGCCAGTGCGGTGGCCGCATCGGTCATGGCCAGCAAGGCGGTGGGCCGACCGTCGGCATCACAGCAGAAGCCGCCCCGTCGGTCGCCCATGGCGTCCACGCATTCGGTGATGGTGCTGGACTGATCCAGGATGACCGGCTGGTTCATGACCTTGCCCACGTCGATGACCCGGCCCTGGTCGACGTCCTGCACGAACTCGGCCACGTAGCCGTCGGCCGGCTGGGTCAGGATCTCCTCGGGGGTACCGATCTGGATGACCTTGCCGTCACGCAGGATGCACACTCGGTTGCCGATCCGCAGGGCCTCGTTCAGGTCGTGGGTGATGAACAGGATCGTCTTGTGGAGTTTGGACTGGATGGCCATCAACTCGTCCTGCATCTGGCGACGGATTAGCGGATCCAGGGCGCTGAACGCCTCGTCCATGAGCAGGATCTCCGGGTTGGAGCACAGGGCGCGGGCCAAGCCGACCCGCTGTTGCATGCCACCCGAGAGCTCACGGGTGGAGTTGAAGGCGTAGGCCTCGAGGCCGACCATGGCCAGGGCCTCGATGGCCGCCTCGTGGCGTTCCCGCTTCTCCACGCCCTGGACCTTGAGCCCGTAGGCCGTGTTGTCGATCACGTTGCGATGGGGGAACAGGGCGAAGTGCTGGAACACCATGGCCAGCTTCTCGCGACGGAAGGACTGCAGGGCCGCCCCAGTCAACTCCTGGACGTTGATGCCCTCCACCATGACCCGCCCGTGGGTGGTGTCGTGGAGTTTGTTGACCGTCCGGATGGCCGTGGACTTGCCGGAACCCGACAGGCCCATAACCACGAAGATCTCGCCCTTGTTGACCGAGAAGGAGATGTCGTGCATGCCGACTACGTGGCCGGTCTGGCGCTGCACCTCGTCTTTTCCGACGTCTGAGGAGCAGAGATCAAA
>CAJWFS010000099.1 GCA_913030665.1 uncultured Acidimicrobiaceae bacterium | reverse complement strand
ACCCGGGTGCCAACTGGCACGAGCGGGAGGCCTGGGAGATGTTCGGCATCTCGTTCCGGGGCCACCCCAACCAGGTGCACATTTACCTCCCCTCACACTTCGAGGGGAACCCGCTCCGCAAGGACTACCCGCTCCTGGCCCGACGCGTGAAGCCGTGGCCCGGCATCGTGGACGTCGAGCTCATGCCTGGCGGAGATGACGGCGACGAGGTGGAGGGCTCGTGACAGCGGTAGACGATCCCCGCCGGCTCGCCTACATCGCAGGCCAGGCCAGTGACGCCCGGGTGAACCTGGAGATCGAGACCGAGGGCATGACCCTCAACATCGGACCGCAGCACCCGGCCACGCACGGCACGCTACGCATCGTCGTGAAGTTGGACGGCGAGCGGGTGATGCGCGCCGAGCCGATCATGGGCTACATGCACCGCGGCTACGAAAAGCTGGCCGAGGTTCGCACCTACCCGCAGGTCACCTCCCTCGTGAACCGCATCGACTGGCTGGGCAGCTTCGCCAACGAGGTGCCGTTCATACTGGCGGCTGAGCAGATCATGGGCGTAGAGGCGCCGCCGCGTGCCCAGTGGATCCGCACCCTCCTCTTCGAGCTCTCCCGGATCGCCAACGTCGTCTTGTTCCTCGGCGACATGGGAGTGCAGCTTGGCGCTGTCACCCCTGTGTTCTTCGCATTCCGGGACCGCGAGTTCGTGCTGAACCAGATTGAGGCCGTAACCGGCGGTCGGTTCCACCCCAACTTCGACCGCATCGGTGGCCTCAAGGACGACATCCCCAAGGGATGGACAGAAGAGACGAAGGGCGTGCTGGGACGGATCCGGACGTTCTGCGACGAGATGGAGGACCTCGTCACGGGCAACGAGATCTTCCAGGCCCGGACCCGTGGGATCGGCGTCATCCCGGCAGACGTGGGCCTGGCCTATGGCCTGTCTGGCGCCAACATCCGCGCCAGCGGCGTTGACTGGGACCTGCGTCGTGACGGTGGCATCGGCCTCGTCCACGACAAGTTGGACTGGAAGGTCTGGACGCATCCGGACGGCGATTCGTTCGCCCGCTACTGGGTGCGCCTCCAGGAGGTCCGCGAGGCCTGCAACATGGTCGAGCAGCTGCTCGACGGGATCCCCTCGGGCCCGATCATGGCCAAGGTGCCGCGCATCATCAAGGTCCCACCCGGTGAGGCCTACGTGGAGACCGAGAACCCGCTCGGCGTCATGGGCTACTACGTGGTCTCCAAGGGCGACCTGGTCCCGTACCGGGTGAAGATCCGCTCGGCGTCGTTCAACAACATCTCGATCACGCCATGGCTGCTCGAGGGCACCTACGTACCGGACGTCGTCTCGATCCTTGCGAGCCTCTACTTCATCCTCGGGGACATCGACCGGTGAGCGGCGTCCTGACCCTTGCCGTCGAGTTGGCCTGGTGGCAGCAGACCGGCATCCGCGCGGTCTTGGGCCTGGTGGCAGTGCTTCTACCCGCCGGCACGCTCGTCTACCTCTTCCTGTTCAAGATGATGAGCTTCATGCAGAGCCGGTTGGGCCCCATGGAGGCCGGACCGTACGGCTCGCTGCAGCTGCTGGCTGAGGTCGGGAAGTTCCTCCAGAAGGAGGACATCATCCCCGAAAAGGCCGATCGCATCGTCTTCAAGGCGGCGCCGTTCGTGGTGCTCATCTCCACCTTCCTCCTGGTGATCGTCATACCGGCGGGACCGGACGCCTGGTTCATCGACGTGGACACCGGGATCTTCCTGGCGCTGGCCGTCTCCTCGATCTCGGTTATCGGGATCCTGATGGCCGGCTGGGCATCGTCCTCCAAGTACTCACTGCTGGGTGCCCTGAGGGCAGCCGGCCAGCTGGTCGCCTACGAGTTGCCACTGGTCCTAGCTGTGATCGGCGTGGTCATCCAGGCCGGCACGCTGAACGTCCAGGGCATCGTCATGGCCCAGGCCACCGGTGAGATCTTCGGCTGGGGAGGCATCGGCAACCCCTTCATACTCACCCAGTTCCTGGGCTTCGCCATCTTCCTCATCGCCGTCCAGGCTGAGCTCACGCAGCCGCCCTTCGACATGCCGGTGGCCGAGTCGGAGCTCGTCACCGGATACCTCACCGAGTACTCAGGCCTGCGCTTCCTGCTGTTCTTCATAGGCGAGTTCGCTACGGCAGCCATCTTCGCCGCCCTGGCCTCGACCCTCTTCCTGGGCGGCTGGTACGTGCCGGGCATCGACCCGACCAGCGACCTGTTCAACGTCATCGGCCCGGTGATCCTGCTCAGCAAGGTGATCCTGGTGTCCTTCCTCATCTTCTGGTTCCGGTTCACCTACCCCCGGTTCCGCGAGGACCAGCTGCAGCAGCTGGCCTGGAAGGTCCTGATCCCACTGTCCCTTGCCAACATCGTCGTAACAGGCGTGCTGAAGGTGGTCTTCTGATGCCAGGAATCCCGAAGATCCCAGGCCTGGTGAAGGGCCTCGGCGTCACATTCAGGACGATGGTGCGCACCCTCACCAAGGGTTCGCACACCGTCCAGTACCCGAAGGTCAAGGAGGCCCCCTCCCCCCGGGCCCGCGGCGTGATCACGCTCCACGAGGAGAACTGCACCTCGTGCATGCTGTGCGCCCGTGAGTGCCCGGACTGGTGCATCTACATCGAGGGCCACAAGTACAAGGCGCCACCCCGCCGCCCCGGAGGCAAGCCCCGCCTGAAGAACGCCCTGGACCGCTTCGACATCGACTTCGCCCTGTGCATGTACTGCGGAATCTGCGTCGATGTGTGCCCGTTCGAGGCGCTGTTCTGGTCCCCGGAGTTCGAGTACTCCGAGCCGAAGATCGCCGACCTGCTCCACGACAAGACGAAGCTCGGCCAGTGGATGGAGACCGTCCCTGACTTCCAGGAGTACGAGTCGGGCAGTGAGGCCAAGAAGCCGACGGTGCCCCAGTGACCACCCTGGCCGCCCTCGAGGGAATGGACCGCCTGTCGAGCGGCGACGTCCTCGTGGCGCAAAACGTGGCCTTCGCCATCATGGCGATCACCATGGTGGCCGCTGCGCTGCGCATGGTGACCACCCGCAACGTGGTCCACGCCGCCCTGTACCTCGTGATCGTGCTGGCCGGCGTGGCTGGCCTGTTCATCCTTCTGGGCGCCGAGTTCCTGGGCGTGACCCAGGTGATGGTCTATATCGGCGCCATCGTCGTTCTCTTCCTGTTCGGCATCATGCTCACGAAGGGGTCCTTCGGTGAGGACGACGGCGTCACCGGCGAGAGGCGCCTCATGGCCGGCCTCGTCGGGCTGCTGGTGTTCGGCGTGATGGCCGCCGCCCTCGTCGAGTCATTCGCCGACGCCGAGATCTCCCGGTCCGGCCCGTCCACCACGGCCGATATCGCCGACAGCATCTTCAGCGCCTACATCGTTCCCTTCGAGGCCGTCTCGGTCCTGCTGCTGGCTGCCCTGATCGGGGCCATCGTCGTGGCCAGGAAGGACTGACATGCTGCTGAACCAGTTCCTGCTGCTGTCCGCCGTCCTCTTCTCGATCGGTGTCTACGGGGTCCTGGCCCGCCGCAACGGCGTGCTGGTGCTCATGTCGATCGAACTGATCCTGAACGCTGTGAACATCAACCTCGTGGCCTTCGCGGCGTTCCGGGCCACGGTGGGTGGCGAGGTGTTCGCCCTCTTCGTGATCGCCGTTGCCGCAGCCGAGGTCGGCGTGGGGCTGGCCATGGTGCTGTTGCTCTACCGCAGCAGTCGGACGATCGACCTGACCACCGTCGACAGGTTGAGGGGCTGAGATGATGAACAACCTCCTCCTTGCCGGCCTGTCCGTCGATGCCGGGCTCCCGATCGGGATCACCGAGGGCGGCAGTTGGCTGCTCCGCAACGTCTGGCTCATTCCCCTCCTGCCGGCGCTCTCGTTCGTCGGGATCCTCGCTTTCGGAAAGCGCATGCCGCGTGGCGGCTCCGAACTGGGCATCGCAGCGGTGGGCATCGCCTTCGTGCTGGCCCTCCTCACTGGTGTTACCTGGGTGGACCACCGCGACAACTCGCATGACCAGGAGGTCCACGTGGCGGTCGTCCAGTTCGACGACCACGGCGTCGGGCATGGCGACGGGTCCGACGATGGCCACGCCGCGGCCCATCCATCCTTGGCGGTCCAGCGCACGGCCACCTGGTTCCAGGCGGGGGGCATGGAGTTCTCGGTCGGGACGCTGGTAGACGGGCTGGCGGTGATGATGCTCGTCGTGGTGACCCTGGTGTCGCTGCTGGTACACGTGTATTCCACCGACTACGTCCACGGTGATCGCAGGTACACCCACTTCTTCGCCTTCCTCTCGCTGTTCAGCGCCTCGATGCTCCTCCTCGTGGTCTCCGAGAACACCCTGCAGCTGCTCTGCGCATGGGAGCTCGTCGGCGTCTGCTCCTTCGTCCTTATCGGGCACTGGTGGGAGGAGAAGCCCAACAGTGATGCGGCGTTGAAGGCATTCCTCACCAACAGGGTGGGCGACATGGGCCTCCTGGTCGGCGTGACGGTGCTGTTCTTCTCAGCTGGCTCGGCCCTCCCGGGCCGCTTCGGTTCGTTCTCCATTGCCGAGACGAACGCCCTGGCGTCCAGCGGCATGCTGTCGCACACGGCGCTGTTGGTGGCCTCCTGCGGCCTGATGGCGGCCGTGATGTCCAAGTCCGGACAGTTCTTCCTCCATACCTGGCTGCCGGACGCCATGGCCGGCCCGACGCCCGTGTCTGCGCTGATCCACGCAGCCACCATGGTCGTGGCAGGCGTCTTCATGATCGCCCGCATGTACGGCGTCTTCTTCGAGGGCTTCCAGATCGGTGGCAGCTCGATCAACCTGATGGCCTTCATCGGCGGCCTCACCACCATCGTCGGAGCCTGCATGGCCTTCGTGCAGCGCGACATCAAGAAGGTGCTGGCCTACTCCACGATCTCGCAGCTGGGCTACATGGTCATGGCACTCGGGGTGGGTGCGTGGACGGCGGCCGTCTTCCACCTGTTCACCCACGCCTTCTTCAAGGCCTGCCTGTTCCTGGGCTCCGGCTCGGTCGCCCACGCCGTGCACAGCTTCGACATGAAGTCGGACATGGGCGGGCTGCGAAAGCACATGCCGCACACCTACCGGACGTTCATGATCGGCACGATCGCCCTCGCCGGCCTGCCGCCCCTGGCGGGGTTCTGGTCGAAGGACGAGATCCTGGTCGGGACCGGCGGATGGGGGCTGCTGGGCGGCACCGGAGGCAACGGCGCCTACACGCTGATGCTGGGCATGGGCGTGTTGACGGCGGCGCTGACCGCCGCCTACATGACCCGTTGCGTGTACCTGACCTTCTTCGGCGAGTTCCGGGGCCACGGCGAACCCCACGAGT
>CAJWFS010000098.1 GCA_913030665.1 uncultured Acidimicrobiaceae bacterium | reverse complement strand
TGATCATGTCCTTCACGCGGTCGTGGATGTAGAGGTAGCCGTCCACCATGTAGGCGATGTCGCCGGAGCGCAGCCAGCCCTCGCCGGGCATGACCTTGGCCGACTCCTCGGGCATGTTCCAGTAGCCCTTCATAATCCCGCTGTGACGCATCCAGACCTCGCCGACCTCACCGTCTGGCACCGTCTCTCCGGAATCAGGATCCACGATCTTCATTTCCATGCCACGGATCGGCTTGCCGGCCGAGCGCAGCAGGCCGGGGTCGGCATCGGCCCCATGGTCCTCGGGCGGCAGGGTGGTGCCGGCACCGCACGTCTCGGTCATCCCGTACACCTGGAAGAAGCTGCAGCCGAACTGCGCCATCGACTTCACGAGCACGTCCTCGGTGATCGGCGAGGCCCCGTAGGCGATGTATCGCATCGACGAGAGGTCGATGCCGTCGCTCGGGACCATGAGGAAGAACTGGAGGATCGCCGGCACGAAGATCGCATGCGTGCAGCCCTCCGACTCCACGATCTGCAGCCCCGCCACCGGATCGAACTCCCGCATCATCACCGTCACGGCCCCGTTGGCCATCCCGAACAGGGCCCAGCCGCTGCCTGCGATGTGGAAGAGCGGCATGACGCAGAGGTTGCGGGAGTCCTCGTCCATGTCCCAGTCAACAGTGGCGAACAGGGCCTGGAAGTTGCCGTTGGTGAGCTGGGCGCCCTTCGGCAGGCCTGTGGTCCCCGACGTGTAGAGCTGGGCTGCGACGTCGTCATCGGCCGACCCGACCGGCTGGAACGAGCCGTCGTGGGCATCGCGCCAGGCGTCGTAGGTCGCATGTGAACCATGCGAACCGATCACCACGATCCGGGTGACGTGGGTGAGGTCAGCCTCGAATGCCGCCAGGTGCTCGGCGAACTCCTCGTGGACGATCAGGACCTTCGCCTGGGAGTCGTTGATGATGTAGGCCATCTCCGGGGCAGCCAGCCGCCAGTTCACCGCAACGGTCACCCCATTCACGTAGGCCGCTCCGAAGACCACCTCGAAGAACTCGACCGAGTTCTTGTCGATGAAGGCCACCCGGTCCTGGGAACCGACACCATCGGCGACCAGGGCGTTGGCCACCTGTCCGGCCCGACGCTGCATCTCGTTCCACGACACGCGATCGTCACCGATGGCGACCATGTCACGGTCCCCGAGGGCAGCAGCCCCGAGGTCGATCACATCTACGTAGTTCTTAACGAGTGAGAGGTCCATGCCGTTCAACCTACACCGGACCTCCTGAGCCCGACACCGGCAGTGGGCGCGCCGATTGCCGACGGAACTACCGTCGGCACCCATGGGCCTCCGACTGGACATGATGGCGTCGCCGCTCCCGCTGAAGGAGGTCGGTGGCCTGGCCTCCGACGTCGAGGCGACCGGCTTCGGGACGCTCTGGTTCACCGAGGGCTCCCGTACCGCCTACCTGTCATGCACCGCCGCAGCGCTGGCCACCGAACGGCTGGGCCTGGGGACGGCCATCGCCGTGGCCTTCCCCCGGAGTCCCATGGTGACCGCCGAGGTGGCATGGGAGCTGGCCGAAGCCACCGGCGGTCGCTTCGTGGTCGGCCTAGGCACACAGGTGAGGGCGCATGTGGAACGTCGCTACAGCAGCGAATACGCACCGCCCGGACCACGGCTGCGGGAGTACGTGCTGGCGATGAAAGCCATCTTCCGGGCCTTCCGGGGCACCGAGAAGCTGTCGTTCGACGGCGACCACTACTCCTTCTCGCTGCTACCCGGGATGTGGTCGCCGGGCCCCATCGACGCGGACGACCCTCCCATCTACATATCGGCGGTCCTGCCGTGGATGAGCCGGATGGCCGGAGCGGTGTGCGACGGCGTCCACATACACCCGATGCACTCGTCGGGCTGGCTGTCGGACGTACAGATTCCGCTGATCGCCGAAGGCGCCGCCTCAGAAGGGCGCACGCTCGACGACGTGACCCTCGTCTGCCCGGTGATCATCGCCGTGGGCGACGACGACGAGGAGATCCAGGCCATGCGGGAACGCAACCGGGCCACGATCGCCTTCTACGGCTCGACCCCCAACTACGCACCCGTGCTGGAACACCACGGCTTCGATGGCCTCCAGGGGGAGTTGAACTCGCTCCAGCGGGCGGGAGACCTCGCCGGAATGGTCGACCTGGTGACCGACGACGTACTCGACCACTACACGGTCAGCGCCACCTGGGGGAACCTGGGCAGCGTGCTGGCCGACCGCTACCGGGGGGTGGCGCCGAACCTGAGGGTGATGACGTACACCGCTCTAGACCACTGGCGCAGGGACCCCGACCTACTGGGCCGCTGGTCGGACGTGGTCGAAAACCTGCGGGACTCGGTCTGAGACAGCTCAGCCGGCATCGCCAGCAGCCGCGGTGGTCTCAAATGAGCTTGGACTCCGAGGCGATCTCGAACTTGTCGACCGACATCCCAGTTACGCCACAGCCCCGGATGGCCTTCTGGAACACGCCCATGTGGGGCGCCTTCATGTGGGCACCTAGGGCCTCGTCCGACGCCCACTTCTCGAAGATGCGGATGGTGCCGGGTTCCTTCGGATCGGCGCTGAGCACGTAGTCGATGCAGCCCTCCTCAGCCTGGGTGGCCTCCATCAACGGCACGATGGCGTCCAGCATCTCATGGACGTGGTCGGGGTCGAGGTTGATGGTGCCGGCGATGACGAGCATGGTTGGACCTCCGGAGGTCGGCCTTGGGTGTTGGCCTTCGTGGGTAGTGGCTACTGGTCTGACGGGTCGGCGCGGAGCGTACTGTCGGACCTTCTCCGGTATGGAAGCGGGCGAGTCCGGATAACCGGCGAAAGGAGGTGGGGCATGGGAGACGAACTGGGAACCGGCGCCGACGGCATCGTCCGTTGCCGCTGGCCCGGCGCGCATGACGACTACATCGCCTACCACGACCATGAGTGGGGCCGACCGGTGGTCGACGACGTGCGCCTCTTCGAGAAGGTCTGCCTGGAGGGGTTCCAGGCCGGCCTGTCGTGGCTGACCATCCTCCGCAAGCGGGAGAACTTCCGGGTCGCGTTCGCCGGCTTCGATCCGGCTGCAGTGTCACGCTTCGACGCGTCGGACGTCGAACGCCTCCTGGGAGATACCGGCATCGTGCGACACCGGGGGAAGATCCAGTCCACGATCAACAACGCAGGACGGGTCCTGGACCTGGCCGAGGAGTTCGGGTCCCTGGCCTCCTATCTGTGGGGGTTCGAGCCCTCCAGCCAGCCGCGGGCGGCCATCGGAGGCATCCCCTCCTCCACGCCCGAATCCACCGCCCTGAGCCGCGACCTGAAGCGACGCGGCTGGTCGTTCGTGGGCCCCACCACCATCTATGCCCTGATGCAGGCCATGGGAATGGTCAACGACCACCTGCCGGGCTGTGCGTTCCACGACGGCGTCGAGCGAGAGCGTTCGGCGCTGGTCCGCCCGATACCGACAGGTGCACCGTCATGAGTCCAAGGCTGTCGGTCCTGGACCAGTCGCCCGTTCCGGAGGGATCCACTCCCGGCGATGCCCTGCGAAACACCGTGGACTTGGCCCGGCGGTGTGAGGCCATGGGCTACCACCGCTACTGGGTGGCGGAGCACCACGGCATGACGGGCCTGGCCGGATCCAGCCCCGAGGCCCTCATCGGGTCGGTCGCAGGCGCCACACGACGGCTCAGGGTCGGCTCCGGCGGTGTGATGCTCACGCACTACGCGCCGCTGAAAGTGGCCGAGTCGTTCTGCGTGCTGGCCTCGCTGTATCCGGGCCGGATCGACCTCGGGGTGGGAAGGGCCCCCGGGTCGGACCACCTCACTGCAGCGGCCCTGGCCAGGGGTGGCGCCCGGACCGCCCTGGAGAACTACCCGAACCAGATCCAGGAACTGGTCCACCTGTTGGACGACACCCTGCCGGCCGACAGCCCCATCCAGGGCGTGCGGGCCACCCCACGACCCGACGAGCCACCAGAGGTGTGGATGCTGGCCTCCAGCCCAGACTCGGCGGCATTCGCCGCCCACTTCGGGCTGCCGCTGGGTTGGGCCGACTTCATCGCCCAGGTTGACGGCGCCCCGATAGTGGATGCCTATCGACGACAGTTCCGACCGTCGGCCCGGTGCCCGGAGCCGAGGGTCCTGGTGTGTGCCAGCGCGGTGGTGGCCGACACCGATGGGGAGGCGGAAGCCATCGTGGCTTCCGTCAGAGCATGGCGGGCCGCAGGCCTGCGGGGCCCCATCCCAGCCGGTTCCGGCGGTTCCACCCCGGTTCCCCTGACGGTGCGGCCAGGGCGGCGTTCGATAGCGAACGGTTCCCCCGACCGGGTCTCCGAGCAGCTGCACGGAATGGTCGACGGGTTCGGCGCCGAGGAACTGATGGTGGTGACGATCTGCCACGACCACGAGGCCCGGGTCCACTCCTACGAACTGCTGGCCGCAGAGTTCGGCCGGGATGGCGGAACCGTGGAGGCGACCGGGTGACCGGTCAGGCCACGACCACGCTGGCCGATCGGATACCTGCGGGAACCGAACCCGGCCAGGTGGCGGACCTGTTCATCGACTGGACAGCCGAACAGGACCTGGAGCTCTACGAGGCACAGGAAGAGGCCATCCTGGAGATCCTCGGAGGCAGCCACGTCATCCTGGCCACCCCCACCGGGTCGGGTAAGTCGCTGGTGGCCACCGCAGCCCATGCGGCAGCGATGGCCCGAGGTGAGCGAAGCATCTACACCGCCCCGATCAAGGCCCTTGTGAGCGAGAAATTCTTCGCCCTAGCCCGGGACTTCGGACCCGAGAACGTGGGCATGGTCACCGGCGATGCCTCGGTGAACCAGGACGCACCCATCATCTGCGCCACGGCCGAGATCCTCGCCCACCAGGCCCTCCGGGAGGGCGCCGACTGCCCGTTCGGACTGGTGGTGGCCGACGAGTTTCACTTCTACGGTGACCCGCAACGTGGTTGGGCCTGGCAGGTTCCGCTCCTGGAGCTGACGAACACCCAATTCCTGCTCATGTCCGCCACGCTCGGGCCCACGACCCGCTTCACCGACGACCTGACCCGACGGACCGGGCGCCCTGCCGTCACCGTGGCGGGCAGCGTCAGGCCGGTTCCGCTGACCTTCGAGTACCGGGAGACGCCGCTCCACGAGTCGATCACCGAGCTCGTCGACTCCGACCGGGCGCCGGTCTACATCGTCCACTTCACCCAGAAGGCGGCATCCGAGAAGGCCCAGGACCTCTGCAGCATCGACGTGCTCACGAAGGAGGAGAAGGCGGCAGTGCGCCAGGAGGTGGGCGGCTTCCGGTTCGACACCCCCATCGGGAAGGACCTGAAGCGCTTCATCGGCCACGGCATCGGCCTGCACCACGCCGGGA
>CAJWFS010000097.1 GCA_913030665.1 uncultured Acidimicrobiaceae bacterium | reverse complement strand
GATCCGGCGGCAGGTCCGACGACCGCCCCAACCTGGATCGGCGACGTCGGGGGCCTGACGCTGCAGGTCCCAGTACCTGGGGTGGAGTGGCACGGCGTGGAGCCGGTCGCCTCAGGCGGGAGGAGTACGAGGATCGCCCTGAGCGTGCTGAGATGACGGCCGAGCGGACCACCCGTTCGCGCCGTCCCGAACCCGAACGGTCAGACCGGCTCCGGACGGAGGCTGCCGAGGCGATCAGTCGCGGTGCGGCGGGACGCAACCCCGGGAGCTCTCCCCGGGCTCTGAACCGGATTTCGCTTCCCGATTCTCCGATCCGGCTGCCGGACGCCGATGTCCTGTTCCGTCGAGCCCTCGGTGACCGGGCCGGCGGCCGTGCACTGGGGCGTCTCGGGGAGGCGGCCCGCGCCTTCGAGGACGAGCGCTTCCAGGATGCCCGGCGGATCCTCAACCAGCTCGTGGAGCGGACCGCCGAAGTGCCGGAGGTGCTCGAGTTGCTGGGCCTGGTGCACTATCGGATGGGCCACTGGCGGGCGGGAGCGAAGCGCCTGGAGGCCTTCCGGGAGCTCACGTGCAGCACCGAGCAACACCCGGTGCTGGCTGACTGCTACCGCGCCCAGAGACGGTGGGACGACGTCGAGGTCCTGTGGGTCGAGCTGCGCGATGCCTCGCCGAGCGCACCGCTTGTCACCGAGGGTCGCCTCGTCGCGGCCGGAGCGATAGCCGACCAGGGTCGCCTTGCGGAGGCCGTCAGCCTGCTCGAGAAGGGTTGGAAGATCCCGTCGCGGCCTCGGGACCACCACCTGCGACGGGCCTACGCCCTCGCCGACCTGTACGAACGGTCCGGTGCCACGCCCCGGGCGAGGGAGCTCTTCACCTGGGTGAGGGGGCACGACGGCGGTTTCGCTGACGTCGCCGACCGGGTCCGGTCCCTGGCCTGAACAACGCCCGTCGGCCCGGTCCTGACCGTGTATCTGGCCGCGCGACCCGAGGGCGCGCCGCCTATGGTGAGTCTGGACAGCGGCCCTACGGCCGCCCGCCGCACTAGGAGCCCTGAAGGTGGACATCGCATCTCTGCTAGGTGACGACGCCGCATACCTGCTCGACCATGTGTCGACCACGATCAGCGTCGACCAGTTGACCACGCCCGGCCCGGACTCGGTCACCGAGGTGTTCGGACAGTCGGACCGATCGCCCCAGGTCCTGCGCAACCTGCAGTGCCTGCTCGACCATGGTCGCCTGGCCGGGACCGGCCACGTGTCGATCCTCCCGGTGGACCAGGGGATCGAGCATTCGGCGGCGGCATCGTTCGCTCCCAACCCGGCGTACCTGGATCCGGCCAACATCTTGGGGCTGGCCATGGAGGGCGGTTGCAACGCCGTGGCGTCCACGTTCGGAGTGCTTGCCACCATGTCGCGACGCTTCGCCCACCGCATCCCGTTCATCGTCAAGGTCAACCACAACGAGTTGCTGACCCTGCCGAACCGGTTCGACCAGGTGATGTTCGGCTCGGTCGCCCAGGCCTACGACCTGGGAGCCGCCGGCGTGGGCGCCACCATCTACTTCGGCTCCGAGGAGTCCACCCGCCAGATCCAGGAGGTCAGCGATGCCTTCGCTCAGGCCCACGAGTTGGGCATGTTCACCGTGCTGTGGTGCTACCTGCGGAACTCGGGCTTCAAGGTGGACGGCGTCGACCACCACGGTTCGGCGGACCTCACCGGCCAGGCCAACCACATAGGCGTCACCATCGGCGCCGACATCATCAAGCAGAAGCTCCCCGACACGAACGGCGGCTACAACGTCCTGGCCGGCTACGGCAAGACCCATCCGCTGGTCTACGAGGAGCTCACCACCGACCATCCGATCGACCTCTGCCGTTGGCAGGTCGCAAACTGCTACATGGGTCGTATCGGCCTCATCAACAGTGGTGGGGCGTCGTCGGGTGCCGGCGACCTGGCCGAGGCGGTGCGCACTGCGGTCATCAACAAGCGGGCCGGCGGGCTGGGCCTGATAAGCGGGCGGAAGGCCTTCCAACGGCCGATGGCCGATGGCATCGAGCTCCTGAACGCCATCCAGGACGTCTACCTGGATGATTCGATCACCCTCGCCTGAGCGTCGGGGTTCGACGTCAGGCGACAGGACTCCGGGGCGGGGGCGAAGCGACGTGGCTGACGATGTGATCCTGGTCGACGAACCGGCCGACGGCGTGCGACGGATCACGTTGAACCGTCCCGAGAAGCGAAACGCCCTGAACCATCCCCTGCGGGGCGCCATCCTGGATGCGTTGGTGGAGTACGACGTGGATCCCGAGGTGCGGGTGACGATCATCCGGGGCGCCGGTACGTGCTTCTCCGCCGGCTACGACCTGGGCGGGGGCAGCGACGGTCACGAGCTGCCATTTCCCACCACCCCGGGGGAGGGGCAGTGGCCCCGCCACGTGACCGACGGTTGGATGGGGATCTGGGACCTGGCCAAGCCGGTCATAGCCCAGGTACACGGCTGGTGCCTGGCCGGTGGGAGCGAGCTGGCGACGGGCTGTGACCTCGTCTACGTGGCCACCGATGCCCGCATGGGCTACCCGGCAGTCCGGTTCGGCGTTCCGGACATGCACTTCCACGCCTGGTTCTTGGGAATGCGCAGGGCCATGGAGATGATGATCACCGGTGACGCCATCACCGGCGCGGAGGCCGTGGCGGAAGGCTGGGCGAACGCCGCCTTCCCGGTCGAGGAACTGGACGGGGCGGTGTTGGCAGTCGCCCGTCGCGTGGCCGACCTGCCGACCGAGATAGTGCAGATGAACAAGCGCGCCGTGCACACGCAGATGGAGTACATGGGAATGAGGGCCGGGATCCGGGCGGGTACAGAACTGTGCGCCCTCGGGACCCATTCTTCGGCAATGGCCGAGTTCCTCGAGAAGGTCCGTGGAGAGGGGTTGACCGGAGCCCTCCAGGACCGCGACCTTCCATTCGGCGACTACCGCACCGACCAGGGCTGACCCCTCCGGCCAGGTGTGACCGATTGCACCGCCGGGTTCGACCCTCATCGTCATCCGGTCCTGAGAGCGCGGTTAGGGTCAAACCGCCGCCTAGGCCCGCCTAGTGGCGGCCGGGGCAACGTGGCCGGGTGGAGGATCGCGCGTGACTGACATGGTCGAGGCAACTGAGGCTGCCGAGGTCATCATCCGCTTTGCCGGTGATTCGGGCGACGGGATGCAGCTCACCGGTGACAGGTTCACCAACGCCAGCGCCCTCTTCGGCAACGACCTCTCCACCCTTCCCGAGTACCCGGCCGAGATCAGGGCGCCTGCCGGCACCCTGGCCGGGGTGTCGGCCTTCCAGGTCCACATCTCGGACCACGACATAACCACCCCGGGTGACGCCCCGGACGTGCTCGTGGCGATGAACCCGGCGGCCCTTCGGTCTGACCTCCACACCCTGGTGCCCGGTGGCACCCTCATAGTCAACAAGGACACCTTCGACGAGCGGAACCTGGCCAAGGCCGGGTACGACCACAACCCCCTGGATGGCGACGAGTTGGCCGGCTACAGCGTCATCGAGGTGGCGATGACCAGCATCACCAAGGACGCCTGCAAGGACCTCGGTGTGAAGCCCCGGGACGCCGACCGGTCCAAGAACTTCTTCGCCCTGGGCCTGCTCTCCTGGATGTACTCGAGGCCCGTGGAGCCGACGCTGGACTGGATCGACTCCAAGTTCGCAGGCAAGGACCTCGTGATCGGGGCCAACAAGGCGGCATTCAACGCCGGACACGCATACGGCGAGACGACTGAACTGGGCGCCCAGCGGGTAATCGTGAACGCAGCCCCGCTGAGCCCTGGCACCTACACCAACGTCAACGGCAACACGGCCCTCTCATGGGGCCTCGTCGCAGCGTCCCAGTTGAGCGGACTGCCCCTGTACCTGGGCTCGTATCCCATCACGCCTGCCACCGACATCCTCCACGAGTTGTCCAAGCACAAGGCCTTCGGCGTGACCACCTTCCAGGCCGAGGACGAGATCGCTGCGGTCGGAGCGGCGATCGGAGCCTCCTACGGTGGTTCCCTGGCGGTTACGACCACCAGCGGACCCGGCATTGCATTGAAGGGCGAGGCGATGGGCCTGGCGGTGAGCCTGGAGCTCCCGCTCGTGGTCGTGGACATCCAACGGGGCGGACCGTCGACCGGGTTGCCCACCAAGACCGAGGCCGCCGACCTGATGATGGCCATGTACGGGCGCCACGGAGAGTCTCCTATGCCGATCGTGGCGGCCCGCACGCCGTCGGACTGCTTCGATACCGCCATCGAGGCGGCCCGCATCGCCCTCATGTACAACACACCGGTTCTGCTCCTGTCGGATGGCTACCTGGCCAACGGGTCCGAGCCGTGGCGGCTGCCCGACGTGGCGGACCTGCCATCCATCGACGTGGAGCACGCCACCGAGTTCAACCAGACGAACGAGGACGGTGACGGCGTCTTCTGGCCGTACCTCCGCGACGAAAATCTGGTCAGGCCCATCGCCCTGCCCGGCACGCCCGACCTGATGCACCGGATCGGCGGTCTCGAGAAGGAGGACGGTAGCGGCAACGTCTCCTACGACCCGGACAACCACGAGCTGATGGTCCATCTGCGGGATCGTCGGATCGCCTCCATACCGGTTCCCGACGTGGAGGTCGAGGGCGACGAGGACGCCGACCTGCTGGTGGTCGGTTGGGGTTCCACGTGGGGAGCCATCACCGGAGCGGTTCGACGCGTCCGGACCAGCGGCCTGAAGGTGGCCAGCATCCACCTGACCCACCTCTACCCGCTGCCGGCCAACCTCGGCGACGTGCTGCGATCGTACGAACGGGTGCTGGTTCCGGAGTTGAACCTGGGCCAACTGGTACGGATCCTGCGTGCCGAGTACCTGGTGGACGCGGAGCCGCTCAGCAAGATGAGGGGCCAGCCGTTCACCGCTGGGGAGATCCAGCACGCCATCGGGGACCGCCTCGTGGCGCTGGAAGGAGGTCGGTCATGACCGACGTGCTCGACCCGGGGACCGAAATAGACCTCGATCCCGTCCCGGAGACCACCCGTTCCGACTGGTCCACCGACCAGGAGGTCCGCTGGTGCCCGGGATGTGGTGACTACTCGATCCTGACGGCGATGCAGCTGCTCATGCCTGAGTTGGGCTCCCGCAGGGAGAAGACGGTGTTCATCTCGGGCATCGGTTGCGCTGCCCGATTCCCGTACTACATGAACACCTACGGCGTTCACACCATCCACGGTCGGGCGCCGGCGGTGGCCACCGGCCTGGCCATGGCGCGCCCCGACCTGGACGTATGGGTGATCGGCGGCGATGGCGACATGCTCTCGATCGGCGGCAACCACCTCATCCACGCCCTGCGTCGCAACATCAACCTGAACATCCTGCTGTTCAACAACCAGATCTACGGGCTGACGAAGGGCCA
>CAJWFS010000096.1 GCA_913030665.1 uncultured Acidimicrobiaceae bacterium | reverse complement strand
CCTCACCATCACCAACCTCGACGGTTCCAAGAGAACCATCACCCAGATGGTCCTCAACCGTCGCCACCTCTTCAGGAGCCGGAGCCGCAGTAGTGGCAGGAGCCGCGGTAGTAGTCGCAGCCGGCGCAGCAGTCGTAGCAGCCGGCGCAGCTGTCGTAGCCGCAGCAGGAGCAGCAGTAGTGGCGGCTGGAGCCGTTTCGTCGCCCCCTCCCCCACTGTCCGTGCCGCCACATGCCCCGGCCAGCAAAGCGAATGCCGCCAGTACCACCGTGAATCGGACCTGTCGAGTTCCCATGAAGAACATCCCCTCCGCCTGTCGGACTGAGGCCCGACGCGCCATCGCATGCCGACCATTCGGCAAGCGGGCACAACATACACCCGATCTGACGATGTGTCAGAAAATGTCAAAAAGGGTCCCACCGATGCTTTTCCAGTGGACGAGGTCCGACCCGCAATCCCCCACAGACGGCTAGCGTTCCTGCCCATGCCACGCATGAAGATCCAGTTGACGAGCGCTCGAGACGACGGCGACTGGACATGGCGCGCCGAGGGTGCCCGGCAGCCGAAGGGTTCCATTGGGCGAAACCTGGTACCCGACGGCGCGGTGGTCGGCGATGTCCTTCGCGTCGAGGTGGACCAGTTCATGGACGGGATTGAGGTCACGTCGGTCCTCCAGAGTCAGGCTGATAGAAGCGAGGCCGAGACCCTCGAGATCATCGGGTCGGGTCGCAACGAGCCACTGGTGACCAGCAAGCTGACCGGAGGACGTGGTCGTCGCGGCGACGACGATCGCAGGGACAGTCGACGCGAGGGTGGCCGGGGGCAACGGCGCGATGGCGACAGGCGCCAGGGACGAGATGGTGCCGGCAGGGGTGACCGAGCCCGTGGGCACAGCGATGCGGCCGACCGGAAGGACGGCGACAAGCAACGGGGACGCAAGGCCACACGACGCGACGGCGACAGTCGCGGAAGCCGGACCGGCCAGAGGACACGCCCGGCAGCGGCCGCCGACACGAAGACCAGGGCCCGTCGCCTCCGACCGCGGCGTATCCATCGAAAGGCGGCAATCGCCGCGCTGCCGGATGACCAGCGGCGCCTAGCCCAGATCCTCGTCCGTGACGGCGTGCCCGGTCTCAGGACCGCCATTGAGGCACAGAACAAGGCAGCTGAAGCAGTCGGCCAGCCGGGCATCCCGGCCGACCTCCTGTTGAAGCTTGCCGAGCGAATCCACCCGGCCCTGAGGAGCGCCGATTGGCAGGACCGCGCAGAAGCGGCACTGGCTGGAGTCGGGGACGTGGACCTCCGCGACCTGCGGTCCGTGGTGGTGGCAGCAGACTCGGCCTTTCGCACCGACGAGAACCGCTCACTTGCCGACCAGCTCCGGGAAGCACTCACCGCCCGCGTCGAGCGCGAGCAGCAGGCCTGGCAGGCCGAGGTGGCCAGTGCCATGGACGAAGATCGCATCGTGCGTGCACTGCGCCTCAGCTCCCGCCCTCCGAAGGCCGGCGCCCCACTACCCGGGCCCGTCCTGGACCGGCTGGCGACGATGGCCGACGCCAGCCTCACGAGCGAGACTGGACAGGACCGTTGGGCCACGCTGCTCGATGCGGTAGCCCTCTCCCCCGTCCACCTACGCGTCGTCCCCGCTGGACTACCGGCCGAGCCCGGCGACCAACTTTTGGACGTGGTGAAGCGCGTCTCCATGGGCGTCCCGGCCATCGCCGCTGCATTCGGCATAGAGCCGACCGCCCCACCGCGGTCCCGACGCGGACGTCCACGAGGCTGACGCCCGCTTCCAACCCCAGGATGACCCATCTATAGGGTCACTTACATGACGGTCGACTTCGAGGTCAGGGATCGCATCGCGATCATCACGCTGAATAGGCCGGAGGCCCGCAACGCTGTTAGCCAGCAACTGGCCGAGGACCTCGAGGCGGCCATTGACCGTCTCGAAGCCGACGAGGACCTCTGGATCGGGATCCTGTGCGGCAACGGTCCCGCCTTCTGCGCTGGTGCGGATCTGAAGGCGATCGCATCCGGTGAAACCAGGCTTACGACAAGACGTGGGGGCTTCGCCGGGCTGGTCCGGCGGACCAGGAGCAAACCCCTCATTGCCGCCGTGGAGGGCCCCGCCGTGGCCGGTGGAACCGAGATCGTCCTGTCCTGCGACCTGGTGGTTGCCAGTACCACGGCACGCTTCGGGCTGCCCGAGGTGAAGAGGTCCCTGATTGCCAATGCCGGCGGCCTGTTCCGCCTCCCCAGGGCACTGCCGCGCAACGTGGCAATGGAACTCGCCCTGACCGGTGACGACCTTGACGCCGATTCCGCATACCGGCACGGCCTCGTGAACCGCCTCGTCCAACCCGGAGAGGCGCTGGTGGCAGCCATGCAACTCGCAGAGGCCGTCAACGCCAATGCCCCGCTGGCCGTACGCGCCTCGCGCAAGGTGGTATTGGCCGCCCATCTGCTGGAAGACGATGAGGCCTTCCAGGTGGCAGCGGACGCCACCCGTGACGTTGTCGGAACCGAGGACTTCCAGGAAGGCCCCAGGGCCTTCGTGGAGAAGCGCGCACCGCGTTGGACGGGGCGCTGATCTCCTCCTGACCGGCAGGGATGCGGTCTTGCCCGCCCGCCTGCGGTCCCGACCCGTGGTGGTGATCAGTCCAGGGACAGCAACCGGCCGGGAGCCAGTCCCTGTTCCACCAGGAACGTGGCCAGGCCGTCCACCAGTTGGACGACGTCCAGATCTGAAACGTCAAGCCAGGCCGCATCTACGGCATCTGAGCCAGGCACAGGCGAACCGCCGTCCAGGATCGTGACTTGGAAGTCGGCGATGACGAAGTGGTGATCGACCGTCAGGTGCTCGACCCATCCGAGGATCGGACCACATACCCCTGAGAGGCCCGTCTCCTCACGGAGCTCGCGCACAACCGCGGAGACCATGGCCTCACCGGCCTCCACACGTCCTCCGGGCAGCGACCAGAGGCCCTTGCCGGGGTCGGTTCCCCGGCGTACGAGGAGGATCTGGTCGTCTTCGATGGCAATGGCGCCCACGCACAGTTCCGGTCGTCCACCGCTCACCGCTCGTCCAACCACCGATGGACGAGGATCGCCCGGGCGACCATGCCATGGGCCTCGAAAAAGTTCTTCGTGGCACGGTCCCCAGGCAACGCCACAGACTGGATGGCCACCGCTCCCCGCCCGGATGCCTCCATCAAGAGTGCCTCCAGGATCGCCTCGCCGACACCGACCGACCGGGCGCCGGGATCCACGAAGATCTCCTCGACGTTGGCCTGTGCGGAACCATCCGACACGGTTCCCAGCGTCATGAGGCCGTAGCCGACGACCGTGCCATCGATCGTTCCAACGAACAGGACCGTCGCCTCGTCGTCGAGTGCCGTCGCGATCCGAGCACCCGGGTCGTTGCGCTGCGGGTCCAGGCGAGCGGCGACGTCTCCACCCTTTCGTTCGGGAAGTTCCCTACGGGCCGCCGCCACCAGGCCAATCAGGACATCGAGGTCCCCGCTCGACGCCCGTCGTGCGGATTCCTCCATCAGAAGACCGACCTGCTCAGGTGATTGGGCCGCCGCAGTGGCCGCACTCACCGGTCTCGGCCACCGCCTTGGCCTGGATCAACAGGAAGCAGTGCGGACAGTGCACCTCGGTGTCCTGACGCTCAACCATCCCACCGGTCGGAACGGGGACCGGAACGTCCTCATCCTCCTCTTCGTCCTCATCTGCGGCGATCCGATCACGGAGGATCTCGTTCAGGTCCGCCTCGACCTCGTCCGGATCAGGTTCGTCCTCCTCGTCCTCGTCACCGGAGCCGGCAGGTCGCGCCCCCTCCTCGTCGTCCTCGTCGTCGTCATCGTCGTCATCGTCGGAATCCTCGCCGTCGGACCCATTTGCGTCTTCAGCTTCCGATTCATCTCCGCCGAAGTCGACGTCATCATCGACCTCAGCGTCGTCGATCTCGGCGTCGTCGGGCCCCTCTTCAGTCACTTCTTCATCCATCGGATCCTCGGGCAATGCGGTCGGGTGGTCGCGGCGGGATCATAGACAGGATCAGCACGCCATCAACCCCCACCACGAGCGAGTCGTTTCTTCTCGGCTCGACGCTCGCCTTCCAGGCGTTCCAACTCCGCTTCGCCTGAATGGTCCACGAAGGACATCATCCCGGCGATGGCGTGGTGCCCGGCCACATCGGATATCAGGTAGTGCATCTGCTGCGCCACCTCCCGGTATGAGGGATGGCCCTGGGGGGTGGACCGGATCTCCAGGACGTGCATGGCCTCACGGGCGTTCATGTGCATGAGGTACCGGACCCGGTAGGCCAACGACACCGCGTACGGGGCCTGCTCGGGGTAGGGCCCCCGGAGCGCCTCATGCAGGTCCCGCGAGCGTTCCATGGCGGCATCGAACCGGCCACCCACCCCGGCCTCGTCCACCTCGGGCGGCCTCACGTAGCCATGATCTGTGGACAACCTCTGCCAGTCCAGGGTCATCATCCGATGCCGCTGCATGTCCCGGAAGGCGCCGTAGTCCGACAGCACGTCGAACCGGTAGGCGGGACGCTCGAGTGCCCTACCGGGCCGATGTCGACGGTTGCCACGATCCCCCACGAACGCACGCAGGATGGCGAGTCGTTCCTCGATGGACATCGCCCGGACCCGGGCGTCGACCTCACGGTCGGATCGGTTGGTCACCGGGTAAAGCGCCGCCGCCACCAATTTCACCTCGGCATCCGGATCCCAGTCGGTGAGGTCCACGACCGGCGAACCCGCTACCGCCTCCTCCGGGGGGAAGTACTCCTCGGCGAGGTCCTCCAGCCGCTCCCTTACATCGGTGGCGTACCTACCCACCTCCTCGCCCCTGTCCGGAAGGTCCACCCGCTTCAGGAACGACGGAACGACCTTTCGCAACTCGACAAGCATCATCTCCGCATAGGTGCGGGCCTCCGGCAGGGGATGTGCCCGCATGCGGACGAGGAGCGACTCGTAGGCCTGCCCGGTGCCGTAGATGCCGACGTTGGAGAGCGATGCCGCAGGCAGCACTCCCCTCACGGCATCGAACGCCTTGGCGGCGATGGCCTGTCTGTAGACGAAGTCGGAGTCGCCCGCCGACTTCGGGAGGATCTTGCGAAAGTGGTCGTTCATGTCGCGGACGAGGTCGGCGTAGACCTCGAACAGCCGGTCCATGTCCGAGATGTAGCGGGCACCGATTGACGAAGCGAGGACGTCCGGGTCCCGGAAGTAGCGGTAGCGGCCACCCAGCCGGGAGTCATACGCGATGTACCGGGTGGACTGCTCGAGGTACGCCATCAGCCGGCCCCACTCCAGGACCTTGGTGAGGAGGTTGGATGCCTGTTCGCAGGCGAGGTGGACCCCACCCAGCTGGGCCACGCTGTCGTCGCCGTACTCGAAGAAGACCTTGTCGTACAGCTCCTCG
>CAJWFS010000095.1 GCA_913030665.1 uncultured Acidimicrobiaceae bacterium | reverse complement strand
GGCCTCGTCAGCGACCTGTTCGGTCGGGACGGCTTCGACAAGGTCCTCCTCCTGTTGGCGCCGGTGCTCTTCCTACCGCTGGTGAGGCCCAGGTACCTCGTGCCGGTCCTGCCCCTCCTGGCCCTGTACCTGGTGGCCGACGTGTCCGACGATGGATTCGGCAACCCCCAGCAGGACGTCGCCACGCTGGCCTTCGTGTTCATTGCCGCCACGTACGCCCTGATGCGAATCGGAACCCCAGGGGTGAGTCGGATCCTGGTGGACCGCCGGGTACTGACCGTTCTGGTCCTCACAGCGGTCGTGTTCTTCGTACGTGACGCCGAGTCATCTCCGTATGAAGAACCGTGGGACTGGGGAAGGCGCTCATCGGTGGACGTGGCGAGGGTGTCGGCATCGGTGCTGATCGGCGATGACGCACGGGTGCTCGTTTCGCCCGAGGTCTATCCGCTGGTGGCCGATCGTGACGAGGCCCGCGTCCTACGTCCGACGCAGGGCTTCCTGCCCGGCCTGGACTGGCCGGACCGGTTCGACGTCGTCGTGGTGGACGTGGAGTCCACGGGTTGGGCCGCATCGGAGGCCCGGATGTTCGAGAGTCGCCTCATCCTGATGGACTTCCGCAAGCGACTGGACTCCGACGGCGTCCGACTCTGGGTGCGTCGCCCGGGGTCCTGACCCGCTGGAGGTGTGTCGGTGACGGTCAGGCCGCCTCGGGGTGGCCGGCAGACCGGAGTGCGGCACGGAGTGCCTCGGCCACGTCGTCAAGGTCCGATGGGTCGGCATCGGCGTCTGCCTGGTTGAAGTCCAGGTGCCCCATGTGGTCAAGGGGCACCACATGCAGGTGGGTGTGGGGTACCTCGAATCCGGCGATCATGAGGCCGATGCGCTCCGGCGCGAATGACGCCATCTGTGCCCGGCCGACTGCGTGGGCCACCCGTGTGCAGTGCGCAGCGGTATCCGGTGGCAGGTCGGTCCAGCGGTCCACCTCGGCGATCGGGATGATCAGGACGTGTCCACGGTTGAGGGGGCGGATGTCAACCATCGCGATGCAGGTGGGATCCCGCCAGATGATCCGACCCGGAATCTCGCCGATGATTATGCGGGTGAAGATCGACGCCACTGGTCCTCCTGACGGGCCCGTCCCGGCCCCGGCTGGGGCACGGCAGGGTCGGATCGTAGGCTGTCCCTGATGGGATCCGAGACCGCAGCGACCCCGGTGCCGTCCAGGGCCGGATGGGACGGCGTATGGACGCTGCCGAACCTGATCACCCTGATGCGTCTGGCGTGCATTCCCTGGTTCCTATGGCTCCTGTTCGAGGTCGGGAACCGGACCGACGCGGCCCTCCTCCTGGGAGCCCTCGGCGCCACCGACTGGGTGGACGGTTGGATCGCCCGACGATTCGACCAGGTCTCCGACGTAGGAAAGCTCCTGGACCCGATCGCCGACCGGCTCCTCCTCGTCGTGGCGCTCGCTGCAATGGTGGTGGACGGTTCGGTTCCCACCTGGTTCGCCGTGGCGGTGCTCGTCCGGGAGGTCCTGATCGGCCTGGTCGGCCTCGTCCTGCTGGCCATGGGGGCACGTCGCATCGACGTGACCTGGTGGGGCAAGACCGGAACCTTTGCCCTGCTGTGGGCCGTACCGTTCTTCCTGGCTGGGGAGTCCACCGCCTTCGCCCACGAGGCGTTCGCCATCGGCGCCTGGTTGTTCGGCCTGCCGGGTCTGGTGATCTCCTGGGTGGCCGGTTGGTCGTATATTCCGGCAGCGCGTGCAGTGTTGGCGGAGAGGAGTTCCCGTGGCGGCGGATGACGGTGGTGCCAGCGACCCGGATCTTCCGAAGTAGGTTCGGACCATGAACGTTCCTGTCGACCTCCTCTATTCGGCCGACCATGAATGGGTTCGCGACCTGGCCGGTGGTCGGATCCGGATCGGCATCACCGACTACGCCCAGGACGCCCTCGGTGACGTGGTCTTCGTGGAGGTACCGGTGGTCGGTACCTCGGTGGCGGCGGGATCGGTGTTCGGCGAGGTGGAGTCGACGAAGTCGGTTTCAGAGTTGTTCGCCCCTGTGGATGGCGAGGTGGTGGCCGTCAACGAGGATCTGGAGGCGACCCCGGAGAAGGTGAACGAGGATCCCTACGGGGATGGGTGGATCTGCGAGATGGGTACCGACGGTTCGGCGACCGGCGACCTCCTGGACGCCGTTACCTACCAGGCCCTGATCGGCGAGTGAGCCTTGAGCCTCCGGTGTCCGGACTGCGGCCGCTCGGAGCCGGCTGACGCCCGCTTCTGCAACGCCTGCGGAACGAGGCTGCTGCCTGTCGTTGACGAGGTGACGGATGCCTTCGATCCGGTGGAGGAACTTCCGCACGAGGAGGACCGGGGCCGGTTCCCGGTGGAGTGCGGCCTGTTCGTGGTCGAGTCCGGACCCAAGGCCGGATCCAGGTACGGGCTGGAGGCCCCCGTCACGACGATCGGACGCCACGGGGCGGCTGACATCCTTCTGGACGACGTGACCGTCTCGCGACGGCATGTCGAGGTGGAGCGGGTCGGCGACCGCTACGTCGTGCGCGACGTCGGCTCCCTGAACGGCACATACGTCAACCGACTCCGCATCGAGTCCGTCGAGTTGGACGACGGTGACGAACTGCAGATCGGGCGATTCAAGCTGGTGTTCTTCCACGGCACGGGGGCCTGAGAGACGGTGGCGATTGGGGAGGTGGACCCCGCTGGTCCTGCGCCGGGTAGGGCGGTGAACATCGGCGACGTCATAACCCGACTGGCCTCGGAGTTCCCCGACGTGACCGTCTCGAAGATCCGCTACCTGGAGTCCAGCGGGCTCCTGGAGCCGGGACGCTCGCCGGCCGGCTACAGGCTCTTCTCGGTGGATGACGTGGCACGGCTGACCTGGATCCTGCGCCAGCAGCGGGACCACTTCCTGCCGCTGAAGGTGATCCGGGCGATGCTCCTGGATGGTGTGGACGTGACTGCTGTCGAGCCGCAGGAATCCTCCGACGTGCGGCCGTTCCGCGAGAGCGGCCGATCCGGTGAAATTGCCTCGGTGAGCGTCAGGCTCGAGGAGTTGGCTGCCATGGGGGGCCTTGACGTCCAGGTGGTGCGTGACCTGGAGAAGCATGGCCTGATCGAGGGCATCGATGCTGGCAGGACGGTGGTCTATGACGGCGACGCCCTCCTGGTCGTCCGGGTGGCGGCCCGCTTCGTGCAGCACGGCTTCGACGTTCGCCACCTACGCATGTACCTAGTGGCTGCGCAGCGCGAGGCGGGGATCCTGGAGCAGGTACTGCTACCGCTGCGCCGGAAGGGCGTTGGCCGGGCCGGTGGCGAGGCGCGCCGACTCCTCGACGAGTTGGCGGCTGCCGGTGCGTCACTCCACGAACTTCTGCTCCGCCGGTCGCTCGGTCCGTTCACCTGATGCTCGGGCCAACCCCGTATCTGGAGGCGGGATGCATCGCCGACAGGGTGGCCGACCTGGCTCGGGAGTTGGACGAGGTGTTGGAGCCGGAAGCGGTCCTGATCGGAGTCCTTAAGGGCTGCCTGCCCTTCATGGCCGACCTGATCCGACGGATCTCCACACCGATCGTGGTCGACTTCCTGGCCCTCAGCGCCTTTGCTCCCGACAGCGGGCGGGTTCGCCTCACCAATGATCTTTCGGTGGATGTCGAGGGCCGACAGGTTGTCCTGGTAGAGGGTGTGGTGGATACGGGCTTCCGCCTGGACTACCTGCGCCGGCACATCATGGACCATGGGCCATCCGAGTTGAGGATCTGCACCCTCTTCGATCGTGTCAGTCGACGGGTGCTCCCGATCCCCATCGACCACGTCGGCTTCGCCACCGACGCAGCCTTCCTGGTGGGGTACGGGCTTGACCACCGGGGCGAGTTCCGGAACCTGCCGGGGGTGGTCGAGGTGGAGTTGGCCGACCTGGACCAGGCCGACGACGAGTTCTGTGACGAGGTCCGTAAGGCCGGGTGGTCCGGGGCGTGGCACTAGGGTTCCGGCGTGCGCCGTCGCCCCAGCATCAGGGACAACCGATGATCGAGATGGAGGTCGTGGGTGTCCAGGAGGTGCTGCCGGCCAGCGTTCCGGTGGTGCTGCTCCGCGAGGTTGAAGGGGAGCGCCTCTTGCCGATCTTCATCGGAATGCCTGAGGCCACCGCCATCTCGCTGGCACTTGCCGGCCAGGATCCGCCTCGGCCGATGACCCATGACCTGATGGCGACCCTGCTGGCGACCTTCTCGGCCACCCTTGAGCGGGTCGTGGTCACGGAACTCCGCGACCGTACCTTCTTCGCCGAGATGTACCTGCGGGGGCCGGTGGGGGTCGAGGTGGTGTCCGCTCGCCCCTCGGACGCCATCGCGTTGGCGGTGCGTACGGGTGCATCGGTCTTCGCTGCCGAAGAGGTGGTCGAGCAGGCCGGGTACCTGCCGCCGCCGACGGAGGAACCCATGGCGGAGGCCCAGGTGGAGGAGTTCCGGGCGTTCTTGGATTCGGTCGATCCCGAGGACTTCGAGGGCTGACGCCGGGAGTGTCGCGTGGCAGGGCGAAGGCTGACGCGCCCAGAGCGTCCATCTGACCACTCCGAGCGCGAAATCCTTGACCGCAGTGTCGGCGGCCCGTACCCTGATGGTTAGAGTCACAGTGTTGTAGTTCCAGCCCTGTGGTACAGGGGCGAGATCTCGCGCCGGCAGGATTCGACATGAGGGAGACGTCCCAATGACAAGCGAAGCGCCCGAGGGCTACTCGGGCAGGCGAGCCGCCGAGATCGCCGGCATCACATACCGTCAACTGGACTACTGGGCCCGTACCGGGCTCGTCGGGCCGTCCCTGACACAGGCCAGCGGCAGCGGCAGCCGTCGCCGCTACTCCTACCGGGACCTGCTGGAGCTACGTGCTGTGAAGTCCCTCCTGGATGCCGGGATCCGCCTCGAGCTGGTTCGCGGGGTGTTCGAGTACCTGACTCAGCACCTGGACGAGGACGTGACCCGGGTGAACCTGGTCATCAGCGGCACCTCGGTGATGGTCCGCACCGGCGAGGAGGAGATCGTGGACCTCATCCGCCATGGCCAGGGAGTGCTCAACATCCTCCCGCTGGCAGGGGTGAAGGAGCAGGTGGACGCCCGGATCGTGGAGTTGTACCCGGAGGGCCGGAGTGCCGCCGAGACCGTTCCGGCAGCCAGGGCCGCCGGGAACTAGCCCCGGAAGCGTTCGCATCGACGGCATCGTGGACCCGGGTAGGGGAGGGGTGGTGCCCCTCCGACCCGTGCCACCGGGTGGGTCCTCCGACAGCGTCGAGTTCTCACACGAGTCGGAGCAGCGGGTCGCCGGCCTGCTGGACTTCTACGACATCGCCTGGGAGTACGAGCCACGCACCTTCGTGCTGGAATCCGCTCCCGACGGGATGCCCAGGATGGCATTCACGCCCGACTTCTACCTTCCGGACCACGACCTCTACCTCGAGGTCACGACGCTCCGCCAGTCGCTGGTGACCCGCAAGAACCGCAAGGTGAGGTTGTTGCGCGAGCAGCACCC
>CAJWFS010000094.1 GCA_913030665.1 uncultured Acidimicrobiaceae bacterium | reverse complement strand
GGGGGGCCGCCAAGCCCTGGCCGAGATGATGGAGTCCGTCGAGGACATCCCGGCGGCGAGCATCCTGCAGGGCCTGTCCTGGAACTGGGAGTCCTACGGCGACTACCTGGATGAGCTGGACGGCCTCCCCAAGGGTCTGAACGTGGGTGGACTGGTCGGACACTGCGCGGTCCGCCTGGCGGCCATGGGTGAGCGAGGGATGGACGAGACGCCGACCGGGGCCGATGACATCGCCAGGATGGCCCGCATGGTCGACGAGGCACTCTCCGCCGGCGCACTGGGATTCTCGACGTCGCGGACCCTGCTCCACCACGTCCCGGACGGTCGCAACGTTCCGGGTACCTTCGCCGCTCCGGACGAGCTGCTGGCGTTCGCCGACGTGCTGCGGGCCAGGGGCGGGATCTTCGAGGCGGCGCCGGCCTACATCAGGTTCGAGGGAGGTTCCGGGGATCCGGTGACCGACGAGGTCGCCATGTATGGCGACATCAGCCGGGCCGGCGACTGCGACGTGTCGATCGCCCTGACCCAGGTGGATTCGATTCCCGACCTGCACCTCAGGGTCCTGACCGCGGTCGAGGCGGAGAATGGGAACGGCGCCCGGATCCGCCCCCAGACCACGTCGCGCCAGGTCGGCGTCCTCCTGGGCCTGACCGGGCATACCCCGTTCGACAAGTTGGACGCCTGGCGGGACCTGTCGGACCTGCCGCTGGCCGGTCGGGTCGCCAGGCTGGTCGATCCGACCTGGCGCACCGTGCTGCTGGCCGAGGCCGAGCAGTCCATGGCGTCGGGGCGTATCGACTGGTCCGGGCTCTTCCCCCTTCCCGACTCACCGGTTTCGCACGACTTCGGCCCCAGCGACAGCGTGGCCGCCATCGCTGCGAAGCGGGGCGTGACGGTCGCTGAGGCGTTTGTGGACCTGGCCTGCGAGATGGGCGGACGGCGTGTCTTCAACTGGCCGATCCTGAACCAGGACCTGGACGAGGTGCTCGCGATGTTGAACCGTGACTACGTGACCCTGGGGCTGGCCGATGCCGGCGCCCACGCCACCCAGATCATGGATGCCAGCCAGCCCACCTTCCTCCTCACCCACTGGGTCAGGGACCGGGGAGCCTTCACCCTCGAGGAGGCCGTTCGCCGCCTCACCTCGGACACCGCCGACCTGTTCGGCGTGAAGGGGCGGGGGAGGCTCGAGGCGGGCGCCTTCGCCGACGTGAACCTGATCGACATGGATGGGCTGGCCCTCGGGTACCCGGAGATGGTCGCCGACTTCCCAGGTGGTGCCTCCCGGTGGACCCAGGCCGCCGACGGCTACCAGCACACCGTGGTCAACGGCGAGGTGTTCATGGAGTCGGGGGAGCACACGGGCGTGTTGGCCGGCCAGATGATCAGGCTCTGAGGCGCGCCTTGCCGGAACCGGACGACAGGTCGGCTCCCGTCCTGGTCGACTTCGGGCTGGGGCCGTACGTCCACGGCGTTCCCAGCCGGCGATTCCCCGTCTACACCCGTGGCAACGCCGGCGAGGTCTACCCGCAGCCCGTGTTCCCGTTGTCGGCGGGACTGGCGACGGCCTTCGGTGGGGATCCGGCCCGGGACGTCCTCTCGGTCACCGGGATGCTCACCGCCGCCGAGTGCGACGAGACCGGCGACGTGTTCATGGGGGTGTTCGGCGGGTACATGTACCTGAACCTCTCCGTGCCGCGGGTACTGGCCATCCGTACGCCCGGTACGACACCGCTGGAGGCCGACGCCACCTTCCTGGGATCCGAGGCCCTGGCCCCGCCCCACGTGGCGAGCCGTGGCGACAGGAACCTGCTGGCGACGCTGCGCGGCCTCAGGTACGGGTGGAGGATCCTCGCCACGTCGGACCTTCCGGACCTGGAGGCCGGGATCCTGGAGGTCGACCGGTGGCGGGCCACCCTGCCCGACGTGGCGACGGCCACCGACGAGGAGCTGGCAGCGGCGGCGATCGATGCGCTTCCCATGTTGACCAGGCTCTTCACCGTCCACCTGGTCGTAACCGGCGGCGCGGGCATCGGGCTGGACGTCCTGCGCCAGCTCTGCCGGCGTCGCCTGGGTGACCCTTCCAGGGCGTTGGCGCTACTCGGTGGCCTGGGCGAGGTGGACTCCGCCGATCCGTCCTTCGCCCTGTGGGACCTCAGCCGCATTGTGCGGTCCGACCCCCATCTGGAGGCGTTGTTCGACGGTGGCCTACCGGGCATGGACCAGCGTCTGGCGGGCGATGCAGGTGCGGAGGCCTTCAACTCGGCGTTCAAGGCCTTCCTCGCGATCCACGCCGCTCGCGGGCCCAACGAATGGGAGATGGCCTGCGAGGTGTGGGGTACCGACCCGTCCCTGCCGCTGGCCATCATCGAGCGCATGCGCCACGCCGGTGACGACCACGACCCGAGGGTCCGTTCGGCGGCCCGGGCCGCAGAGCGCGAGGTGGCCACCACCGACGTGCGTCGCCGGATCCGGTCCGGAGACCGGTGGCTGTTCGACCGGGCTCTGCGGTGCGCCGTGCTGAATACCCGTGGGCGGGAGCGCTGCAAGACGCTCATGGTGGGGGCCATCCACGATGGCCGCCTCCGGATGCGGGAACTGGGGAGACGGCTCGCCGCCCGGACGCACGACGGGCGGCCGGACGACCTCTGGTACGTGACGCTCGACGAGTTCGCCGACTACCGGCGGGATCCCGGGTCGTTCGCCGGGGTGGTGGCGCGGCGTCGGGCCATCCGCGACCGGCTATTGGAGTTGGAGCCGCCGTTCACGTTCGACGGTGCGCTGCCGCCGGCGGACACCTGGCGGCGACGGAACGCCCCGGCCGGTCCGACAGCGGCGGTCGGATCGGTCCTGAAGGGACTGGCCGGCTGCCCGGGTGTCGTACGGGGTCGGGCCCGGATCGTCATCGACCCGTCCGATCCGGGAGACCTGGGGCCCGGTGACGTCCTGGTGGCACCGCTCACCGATCCCAGCTGGACGCCGCTGTTCGTGCCCGTAGAGGCGGTGGTGGTCGACGTCGGGGGTCAGATGAGCCACGCTGTGATCGTGTCGCGCGAGCTCGGCCTGCCGTGCATCGTGGCCGTCACCGGGGCCACGAGGTCCATTCCGGACGGGGCGCTGGTCGAGGTGGACGGAGCCGCGGGAACCGTGACCGTGGTGGCCGAACCGGGAACGGGCCTTCCATGATGGCTTGTGCCTGCGTGCAGGCAAGGTGATCGTGCTGGCCGTATCCGACCCGGGTGGGCAGGGACGGCGGGGCCCGTCGGCCCGCTGCTCGGGTCAGCCGTTGGCGGCCCTGAAAGAACCCATGAAGTCGACCAGGACCTCGACGCTGGCGACCGGCATGGCGTTGTAGACGCTGGCCCGGATCCCGCCCACGCTGCGGTGGCCCTTCAGGTTGACCATGCCGGCGTCGGCGGCCTCTGCCACGAAGCGCTTCTCCAGGTCCTCATCGGGCAGGCGGAACACGATGTTCATGTGCGACCGGCTGGCCTCGTCCACGGGGCACGAGTACCAGCCGTCGCTTCGGTCTATGGCGCCGTACACCAGCGAGGCCCGCTCGGCGGCCCGGCGTTCGAACACTCCCAGGCCACCCTCGGACTTCATCCAGCGAAGGACCTTGCCCATCACGTAGATGGCGAACATGGGGGGCGTGTTGGCCATCGAGTCGCTGGCCTCGTGGGTGGCATAGTCGAGGTAGGAGGCGAGGTCGCGACCGTGGGTGGAGAGGCGGTCCCGGCGCACGATCACGACGGCCAGGCCGGCCGGACCCAGGTTCTTCTGGGCTCCGCCGTAGACCAGGTCGTGGACGTCCCAGTCGATCGCCCGGCTGAGGAAGTCGGAGCTCATGTCCGACACCAGCGGAACTTCGACCGTGGGCACCTCGGGTAGCCGGATTCCGCCGATGGTCTCATTGGTGGTGACGTGCAGGTAGGTGGCGTCGCCGCGCACCTCGATCTCATCGGTGGCCGGCATCCGCATGAAGGATCCGTCGGCACCCGACCACGCCTCGTAGACGGGGGCGACCTTCACGGCGTCCCCGAGGGCCTTCGTGCCCCACGTACCGGTGTTCAGGTAGCCGGCGGTCTGGCCCTCGGCCAACAGGTTCATCGGTACCTGGGCGAACTGCAGCGAGGCGCCGCCCTGCAGGAAGAGGATGGTGAAGTCGTTGGGAATGGCGGCCAGCGACCGGAAGTCGGCGAGGGCCTCCATGTGCACGGCGTCGTAGGCGTCGGCACGGTGGCTGGCCTCGATGATCGACATGCCGGTGCCGTCGAAGTCGAGGAGTTCGTCACGGACTTCTTCGAGGACCGGCACCGGAAGGGTGCACGGGCCCGCGCAGAAGTTGTGGACACGGGTGGACGTGGTCATGGGGTTTCTCCCTCAGTCGAGCCCGGGCCGGCCTGAGCGGACGCCGGGGTCGTCGGTAGACCGCCACATCCTACCGGAGAGCCCATCGGAGGGTAGGACCCCTGATCATTCCGGTCCCCGCTGACCGGACGCCGACACAGCGGATTGCCGGCCGGGGTCAGCCCGCGGTGAACTCCAGGCGCCTCAGCCCGGGTTCGACCACGGCGGCGGTCCTCGCAGCCGACTCGGCCAGCAGCACCGGGTCCACCTGCCCGGGGTCGCCGATCCCGATCGGCACGATCTCGAAGGCGTGCTCCCGGTCCACCCAGGTCGGGACGTAGCCGGCGTCCACCAGGCGTGGCCCATCGGCGCCGTCGGCAACAGCGAACCAGGCGATCAACCCGTCCTGGGTGGATGGTGGACAGGCGCTGCACGGGTTCTCCTCGTCGCCCGGTTGGTTCGTCAGGAAGTTGCCCAGGCCGATGACGACCGCCTTGCCGTCCCGGCGTACCACCGGCTGGACCACGTGGGCGTGGTGGCCCAGCACCAGGTCCAGGTCGGGCATGGCGAGCAGGCGGTCGACCAGCACCGCCTGCCGGTCGGTCGGCTGGGTCCGGTATTCCTCGCCCCAGTGGAGGCTCACGACCACGAACTCGGCGCCGTCGGCGACAGCTGCGGCAACGTCGGCCTCGATGCCCGCCGGATCCAGGTGGCCTACCAGCCATGGGGGATCGGTCGGCAGGTCGCGGCCGTTCATGAGGTCCGTGTAGGAGAGGTGGGCGACCCGGATTCCACCCGGCTCGTACCAGGCGGGCCCTGCGCCGTCAGCGGTGTCGGCCATGCCGGCGGTGCCCAGGCCGACCCGTCGGAGGTGGTGGAGGGTGGCGTCCACGCTGGATCGACCGGAGTCCAGGGCGTGGTTGGACGCCAGCGAGCAACCGTCGTAACCGGCGGCGGCAATGGCGTCGGCCAGCGAGGAGGGGACCCGGAAGGTGCCGCTGAAGCTGAGGTCCTCGTCGTCCATCGAGAGCGGGCTCTCCAGGTGGCAGAGGGCCAGGTCGGCGCCGGCCAGGATCGGGCGGACCCGGCGGAACATCTCCGTGTAGTCCCAGCCGTCGTCCACGTTGGCGTCGGCCCGTTCGGCGACCGCCCCATGGCTGATGATGTCGCCGGTTGCCACGAGCGTGAAGGTCCGCACGGGGACGGTGGTGGTGGGAATCCCGGTCGTCGACGCCACCCCG
>CAJWFS010000093.1 GCA_913030665.1 uncultured Acidimicrobiaceae bacterium | reverse complement strand
ACGTCGTGGTCGATGCCGCCCGGCAGATCACGTGGTTCCCGGCAATGGTCTCCTCCCAGGTGGACGACGGGATCCGGGTCATCGTGACGGTCCCTGCTCGATGACCTCGTCGGTGACCTGGTGGATGCCCTACTGGAGCGACCTCGTACCACGTTGGTAGTCGAGGCGCGGGTCTGGTCTCATGGGCTTCCTACCGGAAGCAGGCCGGCGAGCACCTCGGGCGTGCCCGGGCGCACCCCCAGTGAACGATCGACACCCATGGCCACCAGGTCCGCGTAGTCGGCATCCATAAGGTCCTCAACCGCAGGTCTCACCCAACTTTCGTCCGTCGATCCACCGAAGCCGGTGATGACCGCCATTCCGGTGGGAGCCACGTCCAGGGTGGTCACTGTCAGGTCAGGCCTGTGCCTGCGCAGCAGGACCACCGCCTTCCAGACGTCGCCACTCCAGACCACCGAAACTCGGTCCCGCTCGGAGGTGGGCTTGTCAATCGGCAGGGCATCGTGGACCAGGACAACCGTGCCGGGGTGGGCGTAGTGCTCGATGGAGAGCACGTCGGCCAGGGCCACCTCGAAGTGGTGCAGGCCGTCCACGAAGGCCAGGTCGACCGGGCCTCCGAGCAGGTCGACCACGTCCCACTCCCTGAAGAAGGCCTCCGAGGTGGCCTCGACCACCGACCAGTCGGGATGGTCGAGGGAACCCACAAGGGGAGCGGGGTCCACTCCGACCAACCTCGTGTCGCTGCCTGCGCATGCCAGCGAGTGGCCCTCGTTGACGCCGATCTCCAGGTAGCGGGTCGGACCCAACAAGCGGTGCAGGTCCACCAGCATGTGGAGATAGGTCTCGTACGGGGCGGTCACCGGTCCCGCCTCCACCAGACACCCGTCCAGTCCACGGCCACGATCTCCTCGTGGACGCAGTGCAGGTCCCTGTAGTCGTGGACGGCCCTACGGCACGGCTCGAAGGCCCCGTAATCGTCGACGATGAGGATTCCGCCGGGTGAGAGCTTCGGGTAGAGGGCGTCGAGTGCCTCCCACGTCGACTGGTAGAGGTCGCCATCTAGGCGGATCAGGGCCAGCGTTGAGATGGGGGCGACACCCAAGGTGTCTGCGAACCACCCCTCCAGGAAGTGGACGCGGTCGTCGAGCAGGTCGTATCGGGCGAAGTTGGAGGCCACCTCGGCCTGGGAGACAGCAAGAGTTTTGATTCCTGAGAGATCTACCCCCTCATCAGCGGGAAACGCGACAGCGTCGGGTGGCGGGAGGCCGTTGAAGGAGTCGGCGACCCAGACCGAACGATCCGGGTCCTCCCACGCGGCCAGGGCGGCGCGCATGAGGATGGCCGCACCCCCACGCCACACCCCGGTCTCGACCAGGTCACCTGGGATGTCATCGTCGAGCACGGTGGCCAGGCTGTCGATGAGGTTGTCCAGTCGTCTGCGCCCGATCATCGTCTCGGCGGTGGCGGGCCAGTCCCGGCCCTCGAGTCGATCCGCGGGGTCAACCCAGGGCTCGTCCTGGTCCAGGAAGAGTTCCCGGGAGAGACAGCCCGCCAGGAGGTCGAGGTAGCGGCGGCGGAGGTCGCTCATGATCGGCCCTTGTAGATCGAGCGGAGGTCGGAGGCCACCAGCTCAGGTGGGGAGCTCGTCGACGGCCTCCAGGGCCCCGGTAGCGATGAGTTCCTCGACCCGAGCCGCTTCCATGCCGAGGTCCTGGATGCAGAAATGGCGGGTGTGCTGTCCAATGAACGGGGCGGGCCCGATCACCGGGTTCGGCATGCCACTACCGGTTATGCAGGCGCCCTCCAGGACCACCCGGCCGAGGCCCGGCTGGTCCATCCCGACGAGGAAGCCGCGCTGCTCCAGGTGTGGGTCCTCCAGCTGGTCCACCGGGTGCATTAGTCGACCGGCGGGTACTCCGGCGGCCTGGCAGAGGTCCTGGACCTCCCGCGGGGACCTCGTGGCCGTCCATGACGCTACGCCTGCGTTCACCTGGTCCCGGGCAAGTACCCGGCCCGCTGCGGTCCGTAGGTCGTCCTGCTCGGACCATGCGGGGCTACCCATGACCCGCCGGAGGTTCACCCAGTCCTCGTCGTTCCTGACGCACAGGACGCACCACGTCTCTTCACCGGCACATTCGAACACCCCCCAGGGGGCGCCGGTGGGGGAGTCGTTGCCTTCCGGGCGAGCAGAGCCGGGCGTCAGTGACTCTCCCAGGAACAGGTCGCCCAGGGTCCCCAGCAGCGCCTCGACCTGCGCCACCTCAATGTGGGCACCAGGGCATCCCCTTTCCCGGGCGATGATGGCAGCGAGGGCGCCAAGGGCACAGATTCGCCCGGCCAGGTGGTCCGGGTGGATGGCGTTGCTACCGGGGGGTCCGTCGCCGTCGTCGAAGGCCCAGAGCCAACTCAGGCCGCCAACGGTCTGGATGGTCGGCCCGTAACCGGTCCAGTCGGACAGTGGTCCCCGCGAGCCCATCAACTGGCTACTCACCATCACCAACCGGGGGTTCATGGCATGGAGGGCCTCCCAGCCGAGGCCCAGGTCGGCCATTGTGCCGGTGGAGTTGTTCTCCACTATCACGTCGGCCCATCCCACCAGGTGTTCCAGCACCTCGTCTGCCCGCTCGCTTTTCAGGTCCAGGCCCAGGCAACGCTTCGTGCGACTGGATGAGGCGAACGATGGCGTCATCTCGCTGCCGAGGAAGATCCTTATGAAGTCCGGGTAGGCGTGGCTCTCCACCTTCACGACATCGGCTCCGTACTCAGCCAGCATCCGTCCGCATTCCACCCCGACGCCACCATGTCCGAAGTCGGCAACGCGTAGGCCACGCAGCGGCAGGTCGCCCGCGTCGGCTGTCTCCGGTTGCCGCTCACCGGAACCCATGAAACGCGCACCGGTGAAGCCCGGCTCGTGCTCTCCGAGCGCCGGGGATCGGAACCTGTAGCCGACACGCTCTCCGTCGATCTCCCACAGTCCGGCCATGACGGGTGCCTGCAGGCCGGGAGCCACCTCCGTTCGCCGGAAGGTGCCGCGGACGGTGAAGTGCTCGTTGTCCAGGATGTCCGCAGGGGAGAGCATCGGGGTGGCCACGATTCCCCTGGACTGGGCCTCCCGGCAGCCCTCCAGCATCGGCAGGGAGGACCAGTGCTCCTCGAACAGTTGGTTCAGGACGTCCAGGTTGGACAGCCGGTTGAAGAAGCTCTCCCAGTACTCGTCTGCGAAAGCCTCGGGTGAACCCATCCACTCCCACAGGGCTCGCCACTGTCCTGGTGCCATGACGACCTGCCGGACGTGGCCATCGGCACACGCGATGGTCGGGTACATGGGACTGTCTCCTGAGCGGAGCATCTGCGGGAGCGACCCCCGTGCCAGCGAGTGGCTGGTGTTGGGCAGTCCCCACGTGTTCATCTGAGCCAGGGCCTCCAGGGCCGAGACGTCCAGGTGCTGACCGCCGCCACCACGGAGCACCTGGTGCAGGCCGAGCGCCACGGCGTAGGCGCCCAGCACCCCGAGGGTGTCGGAAGCCAGGCTCCCGGGAGGAAGCAGCGGGGGCTTGTCCGGAACGCCAGACAAGGCGAGCCAACCCGAGAGTGCCACCACCACGTCGTCAGTGGCCTCGAGGTTCCGGTCGGGCCCGGTCTGCCCGAAGTACGTCAGCGATGCCATGACGAGTTCGGGGTTTAGCTCCATGAGCACATCGGGACCCAGGCCGAGATCGGCGAGGGCTCCCGGCCGGAATGACTCCACCAGCACGTCAACCTGGGAGACGAGGTCCAGGAGCTCCGCTCGTCCCGTCGGGGTGGTGATGTCCAATACGGCGCTGCGCTTGTTGGTGTTGCGGTAGGCGAAGTGGAGCGATGTTCCGTCCGGCCCAAAGGGGGGAAGCGTCCGGCTTCCCGCCCCACCCGGTGGTTCGATCCTGAGCACGTCGGCTCCGAGGTCCCCGAGTAGTCGACCACAGAGGTCGCCCCGGAAATCTGTCAGATCCAGGACCCTGAGGTCCTCCAACGGTAGCTGGGTGGTCGGCATCGGCCCCGGGTGGTCGGCGTAAGTCTCTGAGGAGGGTCTATCACCCGGCCGATGGGCGGGGCGCACCCACCGGTACGGCAACGGACCGAGTGTCACGGGTACCCTGCGCGCGCCCCTACCGGGCCAGACCCACATGCTGAACCGACCCGCCACCTCCCTGCGCCGTACCACGCTCGTCGCCTGCCTGCTGCTGGCCGCAATGTCCGTACAGGCCGGAGCGGTATCGGACACCGACTCGATCCGGGAGGCACGCGACCGCCGTGAGTCCGCCAGGAACGAGGCTGCCTCGGCTGCAGAGGCCCTCGAGCTGGTTGCTGCCGAGGACGACCAGGTCTCCGACGCACTGCACGCCCTGGACGACGCAGTGTCTCTCCAGGAGGCCAGGATCACGGCGGCCCGTCAGGCCATCGAGGCTGCCGAGTCCGAGGCCACCCTGCGCTGGGTACAGGCCGACCAGGTGGCCGCCGAGGTGGTCATGCTCCGGAAGCGAATCCAGGAGCTGGCCATCGACGTCTACATCTCGCGCATGCGGCCTGGAATCCTGCTGGAGTCCGACGACCTGACCCTTGGGATCCGCCGCTCGGCGATCCTGAACGCTGTGACGGGCGACCGGGGTGACCTGGTGGACAGGCTCCGCTCCCTGGAGTCGGACCTGGAGGACATCGCACGCTCCGCTGACGACGCCATCCGGGACGCCCAGGTACGGCAGCGGGAGCTGGAATCCTCGATCCTCGTCCTTGATCGACGGATCGCCGCGAAGGAAAATGTGAAAAGCGAACTGGACGAACGGATAAGGGCCTACGAGGCCGAGATCCGCCAGTTTGAACGCGACCAGTATGTGATGGCGATCCTCATCGAGAACCTGATAGCCGAGGAACTTCGGAAGTCGGCTCCCGACCTAACAAAGGAATCCGGGCAGGGCTTCATCATGCCGATCGAGGGCAGGTTGGGGTCCGGCTTCGGGCCCCGGAAGCATCCGATCTTCGGGACCATGCGCCAGCACAACGGTGTGGACATCGGCTGCGTGAGGGGGCAACCGATCTGGGCGGCGAAGGCCGGCAAGGTCATCTTCGCCGGCTGGAAGAACGGGTACGGAAACGTTGTCCTGATCGAGCACGAGGGGCCCGTGGTGACCGTGTACGCCCACCAGCAGGAGACCAACGTGTCGAGTGGCTACAGGATCGACAAGGGTGAGGTGTTGGGCAGATGCGGCTCCACCGGCTGGTCCACCGGCCCCCACCTTCACTTCGAGCTTCGCTCCGGTGGCGAGGCCAAGGATCCGATGATCGTCCTTCCCAGCTGAGCAACGGTCGAAAACGACCGAAGGGGCCCCAGGGGCCCCTTCGGGAATCGACTTCAGCTTCGGTGGTCAGCCGACGAATGCCGAGGCGAACACCAACGACACGATGGTCATCACCTTGATGAGAATGTTCATGGCCGGGCCGGAGGTGTCCTTGAAGGGATCGCCCACGGTGTCTCCGACCACTGCCGCCTTGTGGCAGTCAGAGCCCTTGCCGCCATGGTGCCCCGTCTCGATGTACTTCTTGGCGTTGTCCCAGGCGCCACCGGCGTTGGCCATGAAGATG
>CAJWFS010000092.1 GCA_913030665.1 uncultured Acidimicrobiaceae bacterium | reverse complement strand
CATGGTCCGACGGTAACCGGGGCAGTCCTCGTGGTGTCGGAGGGGGGACTTGAACCCCCACGCCCTTTCGGGCACCAGCTCCTTAAGCTGGCGCGTCTGCCAATTCCGCCACTCCGACGTGGCTCCGGATCGCCCCGGATCGGCGGTCAATCTACCGGCCAGGTCGCTGCTCCCCGTCAAACGCTGCCACCTCGATAGCCGCCAACCGTGGCGCATCAGCGTTCAGGCTTCAACGCCGTCACCCCTAGGATGACCAGTGACCTGGTCAGTGGCCTGCGTGAACCCGCAGCTGACCGCACATGTCGGGCCATCGGCATACCGCTGGACAAGCGGGCTGCTGAACCCCTTTCATGCACAGACAAAGCAGAGACGTCTGATGCCTACATCCGCTGCTCTGCAGGGACCATCAACCAGGATCTGAAGCGCCAACCAGGCATGCCCTGGTCGCGACCCTGGCCGGCAAGACCCTGAGTCGCCATCGGGGATAGTTCACATCCTGTAACGGCGAGACGTCGGCCGCCGAGAACCAGAGGGTGAGCCCTGCCGAACTGGTAAGAGCAGGCCGAGGCCCTGTTAGAAGAGCAGGCCGAGGGTGATCGTGGTGAAGGCGAAGACCAAAGCCGTCAGAACGGTGATCCTGTCCAGGTTCTGCTCCACCACGGTGGAACCGGCGGTCTGGGCACCGATGCCCCCACCGAACATGTCGGACAGGCCACCGCCCTTGCCGCTGTGCAGCAGGACCAGGAAGATGAGGCCGAGCCCTGAGCAGGCCTGGATGATGGCGACGATCACGAACATGATGGCTTGAGGCTATCGGTGACCGGACGGTCAGCCGACCAGTCGGTAGCCGATGATCCGTGCGAATTCGTCAGCATCCAGGGACGCCCCGCCGACGAGCGCCCCGTCGATGTCCGACTGGCCCATGAGATCCGGGGCGTTGGCCCCTTTCACCGAACCGCCGTACTGGATCCGCACTCCGTGGGCCGCCTCGGCGCCCCACTTCGAGCGCACCACTCCACGAATGGCGCTGCACATCTCCTGTGCATCCTCGGGCGTGGCCGTCATACCGGTACCGATCGCCCAGATGGGTTCATAGGCGATCACCAGTCCGGCCACCTGTTCGGCCTTCAGGCCGGCGAGGCCGGCGAGCACCTGGAGTTTCACCTTCGTCACGGCGCCGTCGGCCTCACGTTCCTCAAGGGTCTCCCCGCAGCACATGATCGGGGTCATACCATTGGCCAGGACGGCCTTCACCTTGCGGTTCACCTCGTCGTCTGACTCGCCGAACAGTTCCCGACGTTCCGAGTGTCCGACGATCACCACCGACACGTTCATCTTGGCCAGCATCCCTGGGGCGACCTCGCCTGTGAAGGCGCCCTTCGCCTCCCAGTGGCAGTTCTGTGCTCCGAGCGCGATCGGGATGTCGTCCGACTCCAGGACGGTCTGGATGGACCTGAGGTCGGTGAACGGCGGATGGACGGATACGTCAACCACGTCGTAGTCGTTCTGCGACAACGCGTACGCGAGCTTCTGGACCATCTGGATGGCCTCGAAGTGGTTGTGGTTCATCTTCCAGTTTCCGCTGATGAGCGGCTTGCGATCGGCCATCTTCGGCTCCCTCTCCAGATTCCTGTCTAGTTCCCCGTCAACCCGTCCTCGCCGCGAAGGGCCGCCAGGCCCGGTAGGTCACCCTTCTCGATCAACTCCAGCGCCGCACCGCCGCCGGTCGACACGTGGTCCATCCTGTCGTCCAGGCCGAACTGCCGTGCCGCCGCCGCACTGTCACCGCCACCCACCACTGTGAAACCGCGGCAGTCGGCCACGGCCTCGGCGACCGTACGGGTTCCGGCGTTGAACCGGGGATCCTCGAACACGCCCATGGGCCCGTTCCACAACACGGTTCGGGCTTCGGCGATTACGTCGCAGAATTCCACGGCCGAGCCGGGGCCGATGTCGAGACCCATCCAACCATCGGGCATCGACGTGCCAACCTGGCGCACCTCTCCCCCGGCCGCCGGGTCGCCGATCCTCCCGCCGGGGCCCAGCGCCGTGATGTCCAACGGCAGCCGGATCGGGGCACCGGAATCAAGCAGCCGGGCGCAGTCCTCGATCAGGTCTTCCTCCAGGAGGGAGGAGCCGACGTTGGCTCCCTTCGCCGCGAGGAAGGTGAAGCACATGCCGCCACCCACGATGAGCTCGTCGACCACGTCCAGGAGGGCCCCGATCACACCCAGCTTGTCGCTCACCTTGGCTCCGCCCAGAATTCCCACGAACGGGTGGCGGGCAGAGTTGCGCAGGCCGGAGAGGACCTCCACCTCTCGAGCCAGCAGGCGGCCAGCAGCGGACGGCAGGTACCGGGGCGGGCCCACAACCGAGGCGTGTGACCGGTGCGAGGCGCCGAAGGCGTCGTTCACATAGGCGTCGTGGCCCTCGATGAGGCGCTCGGTGAAGCCTGTGTCGTCAACCATCTCGCCTGGATCGAACCGAAGGTTCTCCAGCAGTTCCACACCGGGGACCAACTCTGTGAGCCTCGCGCGGACCGGCTCCATGGAATACGCCGGATCAGGCGAGCCGCCGGGACGCCCCAGGTGGGAACACGTCGTCACCTGGGCGCCGGCATCCAGCAGGTACCGCAGGGTGGGTATCGCCGCCCTGATGCGCAGGTCGTCGGTGATGACCCCGCCAGCGAGGGGCACGTTGAAGTCGCAGCGCACGAGCACCCGACGACCGTCCAGGTCGCCAAGATCCTCCAGCCGGGGAACGTCCACGGAATCGGCGGGCCGGACGGCTACTTCCGCTTCCCTGCCCTGGCCTTCTTCGTTCGTCGGGTGCCGACGATCCGCGCCAGGTCCACAAGGCGTGTCGAGTAGCCCATCTCGTTGTCGTACCAGCCGAAGACCTTCACCATCTTCCCCGCGGCCATCGTGAGGCCGGCGTCAAAGGTGCACGATGCCGGCCGACCCACGATGTCCGACGACACCAGCGGCTCCTCGCTGTAGTCCAGAACCTTGGAGAGCGGGCCCCTGCGGGCCGCTGCGGCAAAGGCTGCGTTTACCTGCTCGACCGTGGCCGGCTTCCTGAGGGTTCCCACGAAGTCGGTGATCGAACCATCCGGGATCGGCACACGCAGGGATATGCCGTCCAGCTTCCCCTTCATCTTGGGCATGACCAGGCTGGTAGCCCTGGCGGCTCCTGTGGAGGTGGGCACGATGTTGATGGCCGCTGCCCTGGCCCTCCGGAGGTCGCTATGCGGACCATCCACCAGGCTCTGGTCGCCGGTGTAGCCGTGCGTCGTCGTCATGAAGCCCTGCTCTACCCCGAATCTGTCGTCCAGAACCTTGATCATCGGCACGAAGCAGTTCGTTGTGCACGAGGCGTTGGAGACGACATGGTGCCGGGCAGGGTCGTAGTCGTCATCGTTCACGCCGACCACGAAGGTGGCGTCGGCGTCGCCGGACGGCGCAGAGATAATGACCTTGCTGGCACCCGAGTCGAGGTGCAGGGCTGCGCTGTCACGGCCGGTAAAGAAGCCGGTCGACTCGATCACGACGTCCACGCCGAGCTCACCCCACGGCAGGTCGGCCGGGTTCCGCTCCGAGAGGACCCGGATCTTCTGGCCGTCGACGGTGATGCCGTCCCGGGTGGCCTTCACCCTCGCATCAAGTCGGCCGTGGACCGAGTCGTTGGCCAGGAGGAACGCCATGGTGTCGATCGACCCCAGGTCGTTGACGGCGACGAACTCCAGGTCCGCTCCCCGGGCCCTGGCCGCCCGGAAGAAGTTGCGGCCGATGCGGCCGAATCCATTGATGCCCACACGGACTGTCATGGGAAGTGCTGCCTCCTGCGACGGGTCGTCGCCCAACTGTTGCGAAACGGTCGGTGCCGTCATGACACCGGATCTCCGCATTGATAGCCGATCGTTCAGGCATCGACACGGTTTCCCTACTGGAAAAGTCTCACAAGTTCGCGTCAACGCAGCCGGCCAGCGCTGCGCCCAATGCCACCGGGTCGTGGATCTTCCCACCCGGAGCCGATATCGGTGCACGTATGACGGCGCAGCGGCCCGAGACAGTGCCCTGAAACGCATTGTCCACCAGGACCACGTCCGGCCGGATCTCGTGGTCCTCCAGGACCTCCAGCTGGTCGGCGATCAGCTCCGGTGACTCGACGTCCGGCACGAGGTTCGCCACCAGGACCAACGGACCGGCCCTCACCGCGAGTGTCCTGACCACGTCGGGAGCGAGGGTGGCCGCCAGCACGCTCGTGTAGAACGAACCAGGACCCAGCACCACCTGGTCCGACCCTGAAATGGCCGCCACTACCTCCGGTGGCGATGACACGTCCGATGGCACGAGTCGGAGCCTCACGATCCCAGAGGCCCGATGGACTGCCACCTGCCCCTCAACCTCCCAGTCCCCTGTGTCCGCCACCAGGTCCACCGGTCGACTCGTGGCCGGCAGCACCCGACCCACGGAGCCCACCAGGCGACCCACCTCGTCCAGCGCACCCACGAGGTCCCCGCCGGCACCCACCAGGCCTGCGATGAGGAGGTTCCCGAGGGCGTGCCCATCCAACTCCCCGCCGGAGAACCTCCACCCAAGCTCGGCCGTGAGCATCGAACCGTCACCCAGGGCCTCGAAGCATCGCCGGAGGTCGCCGGGAGCCGGGCCACCTTCCGACGCCCTGATCCGTCCACTGGAGCCGCCATCATCGGCGATGGAAACCACCGCCGTGACCTCCTCCGCATAGGTCCGGATGGCCCGCAGACTGGTCGCCAGGCCGTGGCCTCCACCCAGAGCACAGACCCGACGCGGGGCGCTCACCGCTCGACGTCGCGGTGGCTGACCACCGGATCGAAGCCCCTGCCCCTGAGCATCTCGGCGACCGTCTCGGCTACGGCCACCGACCTGTGCCGGCCACCGGTGCATCCGAATGCCACCGAAAGGTAGGACTTACCCTCCGACACGTAGAACGGCATCAGGACAGCCAGCATGTCGTCCAACTGGTCCAGAAAGTCCTGGGTGGCGTCATGGCCCAGCACGTACTCGCTCACCGGCCCGTCACGCCCGTTCAACGGTCGCAAGTCCGGAATCCAGTGCGGGTTGGGAAGGAACCGGCAGTCGAAGACAAGGTCGGCGTCCCTGGGTAGGCCGTGCTTGTACCCGAACGAGGTGATAGTCGTGCGCATCGGACGGTCGTCCACTTCGCCGTAGAGGGCCGACACCCTGTCCCGTAGGTCGTGCACGTTCAGGTCCGAGGTGTCCAGGACCAGGTCGGCGGCAGCCCGGACGGGTTCCATGACGTCCCTCTCAGCCTCGATGGCCTCCTGGAGGCCCCTGTCCACCGGGAATGGGTGCGGACGCCTGCTGCTCTCGTAGCGGCGCACCAGGGCTTCGGTGGAACAGTCCAGGAAGACCACGCGTAGGCGTTCTCCCGTCTCCCTCAGCTCCTCCACCGCCCGGAGCGTCTCCCCACCGGCCAGGTCCGCCCTCAGTATGAAGGCCACCCGGTCCCACGAGGATCCACCACCGAGGGCCAGGTCCGCCACCTTGGAGCTGATCTCCGGGGGGAGGCGGTCAATGACGAACCAGCCGAGGTCCTCGAGGTCCTTGGCGAACTC
>CAJWFS010000091.1 GCA_913030665.1 uncultured Acidimicrobiaceae bacterium | reverse complement strand
ACCCGTTCCGCAAGGACGCCCTGTCCACGCCGGTGCGCCACCTGGAGCAGTACTCCGACTTCGTCTGAGCGCCCGGTAGAGGGCGGCCCTCAGCCGTTACTGGCTACGGCAGGGTCGTGGGACACGTCGTCGGGACCCAACTCACGGGTCCAGGCGGCGAACTCCAGGAGGATCCCGTCGGGGTCCCGGAAGTAGACCGACCGCACGAACACCCCATCGTGGGTGTCGCGTGCCACGCCCCATTCGGAGTCGTCGTGGTTCAAGACCTCCGAGCACTCCACCCCGGCGTCGCGGAGTCGCCCCACGTAGCCGTCGATGGCCTCGGCCGGCACGTGGAACGCCACGTGGTTCATGGAGCCGTGGGCCGACCTTATGGCTCCGCGGTCCGGCCGGTCGGCGGGCATGGCGATGCCCGGGGCGGCCGGCGGCGCGTCGGGGAACCAGAAGAAGGCCAGCGAGTTGCCGCCACCGCAGTCGAAGAAGAAGTGCTGGCCGGCGCCACCGCCCAACTCGATGGTCTTGATGAGCGGCATGCCCAGGATGCCCTCGTAGAAGGCGACCGTCGCCGCCATGTCCCGACACACCAGCGCCAGATGGTTGACCCCACGGATCTCGAAGCCCTCGGTCACTGATCGATTCCCACCACCCGGCATCCGTTCGTCGGCCACGGGCGCACCCTAGGTGCGGTCCCGACACCGGGGATGGTCCGGGCCGACTGCCAGACTCGGACCACTATCCGACCGGACCGGAGTTGCGCCATGACCACGCCCGAAGAACGACTCACCGACTTCGCCGGCAGGGTCGTCGTAGTGACCGGTGGCAGCCGTGGCCTGGGTAGGGCGATGGTCGAGGCGTTCGCAAGGTGCGGGGCCGACGTCGTGATAGCCAGCCGCAAGTTCGACGCCTGCGAGGCCCTGGCCTCCGAGGTGGCATCGGCAACGGGACGAAGCGCCCTTCCCGTCGCCTGCCACGTGGGCGACTGGGACCAGTGCGACGCCCTCACCGAGGCCGTCTACGACAACTTCGGCAGGTGCGACGTGCTGGTCAACAACGCCGGGAGCTCGCCGCTCTACCCGTCGCTGGCCGAGGTCAGCGAGGCCCTCTTCGACAAGACGCTGGCCGTGAACCTGCGAGGTACGTTCCGCCTCTCGGCCACGTTCGGAGAACGGATGGTGGAAGCAGGAGCTGGGTCGATCATCAACGTGAGCTCCGTGTCGGCATCGGCTCCCACGCCCATCGAGGCGGTCTACGGGGCGGCCAAGGCGGGTGTGCACTCGCTGACCGAGTCCTTTGCCCGCGCCTACGGACCCTCGGTCCGTGTCAACTGCCTGCAGCCGGGGCCGTTCCTGACCGATATCTCGACGCACTGGCACGAAAGCGCCCACGAGATGTTCAGACGGAACCTCGCCCTGCAACGGGCCGGAGAGGTCGACGAGATCGTCGGAGCGGCGCTGTACCTGGCGAGCGACGCCTCGTCGTTCACCACCGGTTCAGTCATAAAGGTCGACGGCGGCGCCGTCTACGGCACCGGCTGAACCCGATCGGCTGGGGGCTTTTCTACAGGCCCGTCGGGCGGCATACTGCGCCGGTCCGGCCACCTCTCGGTGACGACGCCGGGTGTGGTCAATGGGAGGAGGACCCAACGTGACGAACATCGGTCGGCCGGCAGAAGGCCAGAACCAGTGGTACCCGTTCATGGACCGCCCCGCCCCGTCCATCGTGGACGGAGTGATGCAGAACCCACCGGTGGTGCCCGTCAACGACGTGGCACCGCTCCCGTCTTCGGCCCGCTTCGTGGTGGTGGGTGCCGGCATCCACGGCATGTCCACGGCGTACCACCTGGCTATGGAACTGGAACGCACGGGGAAGGGCACCGGCTCCGACGTCGTCCTCATCGACAAGGCCGGTCCGGGCGCCGGGGCGACCGGCCTGGCCTGCGGCTGCGTACGGAATTTCTACATGACCGGTCCACTGCACGCCATCTTGCGGGCCAGCGTCGAGGTGTGGGAGTCCGACCCCGTCAACTTCGGATTCCAGCAGGTCGGCTACGTGTCGATCGGCGAGGAGAACCAGGTCGAGGACTACGTGCGGCTCAACGAGTCACAGATCGCCAGCGGGTATCCCTCGGACCTCTACACGGGCGCTGACGCCCACCGGTTCCTCAAGGGACTGTGGCCCGACTTCAAGACCGAGAACTGTGACGTGGCCCTGCACGAGCACCGGTCCGGCTATGCCGGCACCCACATGGTCATGTGGGGCCTGGACCAGAAGTGCCGGCAGTTCGGTGTGCAGCGGGTCTACGGCGTGGCGGTCACCGGTTATGACCTGGACGCCTCGGGGTCGGTCGCCGCCGTGGAGACGACCGCGGGCCGGATCCAGTGTGAGCAGGTGGTGGTGGGTGCCGGCGCGTGGACGCCGAAGCACTGGGAGTGGCTGGGCGGTCCATCGAACCTGGACGTCACCTACCCCGATGGCCATATCGAGGCGGACATGGCCATGTGGACCTACTGGCGCTTGCTGGAGGGCGAGGTGTTCCTGCCGTCGGGCGTCGACTATCGAACCGCCGACGGACGGGATGGTCCCGTGCTGCACGTAGAGCTGATGAACACGCCGGTCTACGGACGTGACGGCGAGATGATCCAGGACCACGTCTACACATACACCAGGTACGCCGCCGAACGCGTGGGTGCACCGGGCCTGCAGGGCGGCACCATCCCGATCCGAATGGGGTCCGAGGCCGAGGTGGATCCGTACGGACACCTCAGCGACGCCTACCAGGCCGATGACTGGTTCCCCGAGTACTACTGCCGGACCCTCGGAATGCTCTTCGAACGGTTCGAGGACCTGGAGCCGTACTTCAAGCAGCGCCGCAACGGCGGCATCGGCGCCTTCACCCCTGACAACGTGCCGATCTTCGACCACGTGGCCGACAACGCCTTCGTTATCGCAGACTCCAACCACGGGTTCAAGATGATCGGTGTGGGGAAGCTGACCGCCTCGATGCTGGTCCACGGGGAGAAGCCCTCCGAGCTGCGACCGTTCACGCTGGGGCGCTATGCCGACGGCACGACGTTCGGGGACCGCAACTCCAACTGCCCCTGGGTCTGACGGCGGGCGGGTCACCACGCCGGACGGGATCGCCACGGGGACGGCTGTCCTAGAGTCCCAACCGATGAGCGGTCCCGACGTTCCAGCCCAGCTGGCCGACGAGCTCCGGGACCTGTTGGGTCCCGGAGGCTGGTTGGACCCGGCCGATGCGCCCGGCCTGACCGTCGACTGGAGGGGCGCCTACTCCGGCACCCCGATCCTCATAGCGAGGCCCGGCACGGTCGCCGAGGTGCAGGCCGTCGTGCGTGCGAGTGCCCGGGCCGGCGTGGCCGTGGTCACCCAGGGTGGGCACACGTCGCTGTCCGGTGGGTCGGTGCCGACCAGCGACAGACCCTCGGTGCTGCTCTCCACCTCGCGCCTGGACAGTGTCCTTTCGGTGGACCCGGCACGGTTCACCATCACCGCAGAGGCCGGCTGCACCATCGAGCAGGTCCAGCAGGCGGCGGCGGGGGTAGATCGGCAACTGGGCATGGACTGGGGGGCACGGGGGACGGCGACCGTCGGTGGGGCGGTCTCGACCAACGCCGGAGGCCTAAACGTCCTGCGCTACGGGTCCACACGGGAGAACATTCTGGGCCTCAGCGCCGTGCTGGCCGACGGCCGGGTGTTCGACGGGTTACGGGCGCTGCGAAAGGACAACACCGGCTACGACCTCAAGCACCTCTTCATAGGAGGGGAGGGGTCGCTCGGCGTGGTGACGGCGGTGGTGCTCAAGCTGTATCCCCGCCAGGACCACCACCGGTCGATGTTCGCAGCCATCTCCGACCTGGGACAGGTGAACGACCTCTACGGCCTGGCGTGTGCGATCGACCACGGTGGGTTGACCGCCTTCGAGCTGGTCCCCGAGATGGGGCTGGCCGCAGCGGTCGTGGAGATCGGCGTTGCCCGACCGATCACGACGGTGTCCGACTGGTACCTACTGGCCCGGTTCAGCGGAAGCGTCCCCATGGACGACAAGGTCACCCGGTTCCTGGGCGAGGCGGTTGAGGCCGGGCTGCTGCTGGACGCCGTAGTGGCCGATACGGCCGCCCAGGAGGAGAACCTATGGCGGATGCGCGACGAACTTCCCCCGGAGACCCTCATCGACTGCAAGGGAGCCAAGTTTGACGCCGCCGTGCCGATCGACCGGATCGTCGATCTCCAGTTTGGCGCCGAGGCCATCGCCGGCGAGATTTGCGGGCCCGACGCCGTCGTCTTCTCGTTCGGCCACCTGGGCGACGGCAACCTCCACGTATACGTGCTTCCATCCCTGGAAAGGGGCGGACGCTTGGCACCCGAGCTGGTGGCGGCGACCACGGCGGCCGTGGACGACCTGATCTGGAGCCTCGGTGGGACCATCAGCGCCGAGCACGGGGTGGGCCAGGACCTGCTGGTCCGACTGGCCGGGCAGAAGTCGGAGGTGGAGCTGGACCTGATGAGGCGTCTCAAGAAGGCACTCGACCCCGACGACATGTTCAACCCGGGGCGTGGAGCGCACTGCGTCGTCGCCGCGCCCGCCCGCCCATGAGCGTCGGACGCGTCCGGCCCGCTGTGGCCGCCATGGCCAGTTACCGGCCGGGGAAGTCTTCAGCACAGGCCGAGGACGAGCACGGGATAACCGACGCCATCAAGTTGGCGTCCAACGAAAATCCGTACCCGCCCGTGCCGGCCGTCGTAGCGGCTATCGCCGCCGCCGCCGGGGACGTGAACCGGTACGGCGACCACCGGGCAGCGGATCTCCGCGCGGCCATCGCCGGCTGGTTGGAAGTCGACGTTGACCGGGTGGCAGCCGGCTGCGGGTCCGTGGGCCTCCTCCAGCAGCTCCTGCTGGCCTACGTGGACCCGGGTGACGAGGTCGTCTACCCGTGGCCCTCGTTCGAGGCCTACCCCATCGACGTTCAGCTGACCGGTGGGGTGGAGGTGACGGTGCCTCTCGTGGACCACACCTTCGACCTGGAGGCGGTGGCCGGGGCGGTCACCGATCAGACGAAGCTGGTGCTGCTGGCCAACCCCAACAACCCGACCGGCACGGCGGTCCACGTGGACCAACTCCGCCACCTGGTCGAGCAGGTCCCCGACGACGTATTGGTCGTAGTGGACGAGGCTTACCGGGAGTTCGTGACCGCAGACCTCGGCGATCCGATAGCCGACCTGCAACCCGACCATCCGAACGTGGTCGTGCTGCGGACCTTCTCCAAGGCGTTCGGCCTGGCCGCCCTCCGGACCGGCTACGCGGTGGCCGAACCGTCCGTCGTTGTCGAGCTGGACAAGGTCCTGATCGCCTTTGCGGTTAACCACCTCGCCCAGGTGGCCTCGCTGGCTGCGATCGCGGCCCGTGACGAGGTGCAGACGGTGGTCGACCGGATCACCGTGGAGCGGGACCGGGTGGTGGTGGCCCTGCGGGCCGACGGTTGGGACCTTCCCGACGCCCATGCCAACTTCGTGTACCTGCCACTCGGGTCGCAGACTGACGCGGTCTTCCCCGAGATGGAGAAGCGGGGCGTGGTGGTCCGGCCGTTCCCCGGCGTGGGGATGCGGGTCACGATCGGGACACCGGCGCAGAACGACCGCTTCCTGGCCACGCTCGCCGAGGTGACCGCCGGTTCGTAGGCTGGCCTCGAG
>CAJWFS010000090.1 GCA_913030665.1 uncultured Acidimicrobiaceae bacterium | reverse complement strand
GGTTCCTGAACGGGCGTTCCGCTGACAGTGCTACCCGTGGGCCCTCGCTAGCCTCGTCGCCGTGGAGATTCGCCGGGACCTGAGCCAGCGCGACCCTTTGGCGCACGGTACCGCCGTCACGATCGGCGCCTATGACGGCGTGCACACGGGTCACAGGAAGGTGATCGCCGAGGTTTGCCGTCTGGCGGTCGAACGGAGCCTCACGTCGGCGGTCCTCACCTTCGACCGGCATCCGGCCAGCGTGGTTCGTCCCGGGTCGGCTCCGCTGCTCCTCGCCGACATCGACCAGAAGCTGGAGCAGTTGGCGACGACCGGTGTCGACATGGCGCTGGTCCTGCCATTCGACGAGGAGCGGGCTGGGGAGTCGGCCGGGTCGTTCATCCGCGACGTTCTGGTCGATGGCATGGGCATCGGCCTGGTGGTCGTGGGTGAGGACTTCCACTTCGGGCACCAGAGGCTCGGCAACGTTGCGATGCTGCGTGAGGCCGGAGCCGCCCTGGGGTTCGAGGTGATCGGACTGGATCTAGTCGGGCCCAACGGCATGCCTGCGAGGGACCACGAACAGGTCTCGTCCACCTTCATCCGCCGGGCACTGGCACGAGGTGACCTGAAGCTCGCCAACTCGATGCTGGGCAGGCCCTATGAGGTTCGGGGAGTGGTCGGCGGCGGCGACAGGCGAGGTCGTGAGCTGGGATTTCCGACGGCGAACGTGCGTGTCGACCCATCGATCCTGCTCCCGGAGGATGCCGTCTATGCCGGTTGGTACGAGCGTCCCGACGGGTCGGTGTTCCCGGCGGCGATTTCCCTGGGAACTCGTCCACAGTTCCACGAGGACGGTGACCTGCTGCTCGAGGCTCACCTGTTGGACGTCGGAGGGCCCGACTCCGGTGGACCGGACCTGTACGACGAGGTGGCTCGGGTCCGCTTCGTCCGTCGCCTTCGGGGCCAGCTCCACTTCGAGGGCCTCGATTCCCTGGTCGACCAGCTCCATCGGGACGTGGCCGAGACCCGGGCCGCGCTGGCCTGACGCAGCATCGACCCGTGGACCTACTCGACGTAGTGCTCCTGGTGGGTGGCGGCCTCCTGGCTGGATCCGTCAACACCATGGCGGGTGGAGGGTCGCTTCTGACCGTTCCCCTACTCGTCCTGACGGGCCTGCCGGGCGACGTGGCCAACGGCTCCAACAGGGTCGGCATCCTGGCCTCGAACCTGAGCGCATCGGCGACCTTCCGTCGCCTGGGGACGTCAGGGGTGTCGCGGGCCCTGCCGGTGCTGGTTCCGGTGATAGCGGGCTCGGTCACCGGTTCGGTCCTCATCTCCAGGTTGCCTGCCGAGTCGTTCGAGCGGGTCTTCGGAGTGCTGATGGTTCCGCTTCTCGTGCTCTCCCTCCGCCCACCGAAGCTGAAGGCGGCGGATCGCCCCTGGACCGGTCCGGTGGCGGCCCTCGTCTTCTTCGGGGTGGGTTGTTACGCGGGAGCCTTCCAGGCGGGGATCGGCCTGCTGCTGGTGCTGACCCTCTCGCGCTCCGGTCTCGACCTCGTGGTGGCCAACAGCGTCAAGGCGGTTGTCATCCTGGTGGTGACCATCACAGCCCTTCCGGTGTTCATCCTCGGTGGCCTGGTCGACTGGGGGCCGGCACTGGCCCTCGCCGTCGGCTTCGCCGGCGGTGGCGCGATCGGTGCCCGGCTGACGGTCTCCGGTGGTTCGAGGGTGGTCCGGCCGGTGATGGCGGTGGCGGTGCTGGCGATGTCAGGACGCCTGCTGGGCCTGTACTGAGCCCTGGCTGGATGTGGCGCCGTCGGGTACCGGTACGCTGGGTCCACAACAGAGTCCTCGGGGTTGGGTGAAAGTCCCGACCGGCGGTGAGTCGGAGTAATCCGACGAGCCCGCGAACCTCGGATGGTTGCCGCGAGGCGTCATTCGGGGCCGATCAGGTGCAAGTCCTGGGCCGACGGTCAGAGTCCGGATGGGAGAGGACGTCGGAAGCGGCGATCGTGCCGCGGCCACCGACCCGTCGGGTTTCGGTGGCCGTGACCGCTGGTCGCGTCCCGTCGTGTCCCGTCGACCATGTAGTCCGGGGTCGGACATCCAGGAGCGCACGGAACGCATGTTCACCGGAATAGTCGAGGAACTCGGCAGCATCCGTTCGATCGACGAGGTCGGCGACGGTCGGCGCCTCGTCGTGGATGCGGCGACCGTGCTCGCTGACGTCAGCCTCGGGGCCTCCATCGCCGTGAACGGCTGCTGCCTCACCGTCGTGGAGTGGGGGGAGGCCTGGTTCGCCGTGGATGCTGTACCAGAGACCCTCGAACGCACCACGCTGGGCGCCATGGGGCCGGGCGTGGCCGTCAACCTCGAACGTCCGCTTGCCGCCGACGGCCGGTTCGGCGGCCACATGGTCCAGGGGCATGTGGACACCGTCACCGAGGTTGTGGACCTCGAGACCCTGTCAGACGGGTCACGTCGTCTCACCTTCCGATTGCCCGACGAGCTCGCCGGGCAGGTCGTGGAGAAGGGTTCGATAACACTCGACGGCGCGAGCCTGACCGTGGCGTCCGTTGGTCGTGACACGTTCGACGTGGCGTTGATCCCCCACACGCTGGACGTCACGACGTTCGGCCGCCTGGCTCCCGGCGACCTGGTCAACGTCGAGGTGGATGTCCTGGCCCGGTACGTGGTGGGCCTGCTGGCCGCCGGCTGGGTTGGTTCCGACTACGGATACCCGGCCGATGACGGGCCCGCTGTCGCCTACGGGTCTGCCTACCACGAAACTGCCGATCAGCAATCTGGCGAGCCGGCCGACCAGCCTGCCAACCAGCCTGTGAACCAAGAAGGAGGCGGCTGATGCCGTTGTCCACCATCGAAGACGCCATCGAGGCCTACGCCAGGGGTGAGTTCCTGATCGTGGTCGATGACGAGGATCGTGAGAACGAGGGCGACCTCATCATCGCCGCCGACGCCATGACGCCTGAGAAGATGGCCTTCATGATCCGCCACACCAGCGGCGTGATCTGTGCCCCGATGTCCGACGAGCGGGCCGACGCACTCGACCTGCCACTCATGGTGGTGGACAACACCGAGTCGATGCGAACCGCCTTCACCGTGTCGGTCGACCTCGTCGAAGGCACCTCGACGGGAATCTCAGCCTCGGACCGATCGGCCACGGTGGTTGCGTTGGCCGACGACACCCGCCAGCGGGCCGAGTTTGCCCGGCCGGGCCACATCTTTCCGCTGCGGGCCAGGGCCGGCGGCGTGCTCAAGCGGGCCGGCCACACCGAGGCAGCGGTGGACCTCTGCGCCCTGGCCGACCGTCAGACGGTCGGTGTCCTGTGCGAGATCGTGAACGACGACGGGACCATGGCGAGGGTGCCCGACCTGGAGGCCTTCGCCGTCCAGCACGACCTGCACTTCGTGTCCATCGCCGACTTGATCCGGCACCGGCGTCGGCACGAGAAGCTGGTCGAGCACTTCGGTTCGGCGCGCATCCCGACGAAGTATGGCGAGTTCACCGCCCACGCCTATGTGTCGCTCCTCGACGACGAGGAGCACGTGGCCTACGTACTCGGCGACCTGGGATCGGTGGATGCCCCGCTGGTGCGGGTCCACTCGGAGTGCCTCACCGGTGACCTGCTGGGATCGCTGCGGTGCGACTGCGGGTCGCAGCTCGAGGCCGCCCTGGCCCGGATAGGCGTCGAGGGCGTCGGGGTCATCGTCTACCTGCGGGGTCACGAGGGTCGTGGCATCGGCATTGGCCACAAACTGCGTGCCTACGGGCTCCAGGACGAGGGCCTGGACACCGTCGATGCGAATCTCCAGCAGGGCCTGCCGGTGGATTCCAGGGAGTACGGCGTGGGTGCCCAGATGCTCTCCGACCTGGGGATCACCCACATGCGGCTGATGACCAACAACCCGGCCAAGTACGGAGGTCTGGAGGGCTACGGCCTGGAGATCGCCGCCCGGGTTCCCCTGGACACTGCGCCCAATCCGGAGAACGTCCGGTACCTGGAGACCAAGAGGGATCGCCTAGGCCATCTGCTGCCCACCGGCGACGGGTCCGCCGACGAGGTGGGCGGCGAGGTGGGCGCATCATGAAGGTGATCGAGGCGCCGCTGGACGGTTCCGGGCTCCGCATCGGCATCGTCGCAGGCCGTTTCAACGACTTCGTGTCGAACAGCCTGGTGACCGGTGCCTGCGCCAGGCTGGTGTCGCTCGGTGTATCGGATCCCGACATCCACATTGCCTGGGTGGCCGGAGCATTCGAGGTGCCGTTGGCGGCACGGGCCATGGCCGAGTCGGGTCGCTATGACGCGGTCGTGTGCCTCGGGGCCGTGATCCGGGGCGAGACCCCGCACTTCGACTACGTGGCCGGGGAGGCTGCCGCAGGGATCATGCGGGCCGGCCACGACACGGGCGTGCCGGTGGTGTTCGGCGTGCTGACCACGGACACCGTGGAGCAGGCGATGGAGCGCGCCGACGTGGACCGTGGTGACAAGGGCGCCGACTGCGCCGATGCCGCCGTCGAGATGGTTCGCCTACTGGGAGCCATCCAGTCCGGCTGACCGGTTCCGGGCCACAGCGCACCTTCGTCCGGCAGGCCTCTCGGGCCCGCTCCGTTGCTGAGCTCGACCACGTCCGCAGGTCGCAGGACCGTCAGATCGCCGCGTCCGCCAGGCCCTGGCCGAAACTGAACTCGACCACGTTGCCGTCCGGATCGGTGAGGGCACACAGGTAGCCAACCGGCGATGGGTGATTGGCGGGTTCCCAGTGGAGGCATCCCGATGCCCGGCCGATCTCGGCCGCAGCGTCCACCTCGGCCGGGTCATCAACGTCGAAGCCCAGATGGGCGAACGGCGACAGCGTGGTCTGTGGCTCGCCCGAGGCTTTTGCCTCGAACGTCTGGACCACCACGAGGCCGACCGTCGTGCCACCGCCGGACAGCACCTCGGTCAGCCATGCCACCTCGGCGTCTGCGTCGACCCGCCGGTGGAATGCCCGCATCGGCGTGTGGGCCTCGTACCAGGCGATCGTGGCATCGAGATCCCGGCAGGGGAGGGCCAGGTGGGTGAATCTGGCGGCCATGGCGCCACACTACGGGGCCTGACGGTGCTGATCAGTTGGTTTCCGGGGCTGTCCGGCCGGCAGTCTCCACGACGGGTCACCAGGTGGCCCCGGACAGGCCCGCTGGTATCATTCCCTCCGAGGACGGCCCGACCGGGGTCGTCCAGGGTCGGAACCCAATACCTCCGGCCCTCCGTATGGCTTCCGGTGGCGCAGAGCGCACCACGAGGCTGGGTCCGATACCCGAGGTTCCGATGCCTACCAACCTGCCCCCCAAGGGCGACACCATTGAGACGAACCGGTTGCACGAGAGTGACACCGGTTCTCCCGAGGTGCAGATCGCACTCCTGAGCGACCGCATCACCCACCTCACCGACCACCTGAAGGTCCACAAGAAGGACCATCACAGTCGGCGGGGTCTGTTGATGCTGGTGGGTCGCCGCCGGCGGCTGCTCGACTACGTCAAGAAGAACGACGTGGAGCGCTACCGGGCGATCATCGCCAAGCTGGGGCTGCGCAGGTAGGTAGATTCAGACATCGGACGGCCACTGGGCCGTCCGTGTCGCGTCCGGGACCGGACCAACGGGACCGACAACCAGATCGATGAGTGGGGATGGGCGACACGCGCCCACATCCCCGATGTGTCGCAGATCGCGGCCATCGAACCGTCCGGAGTCGTTCCGGGCGGGCTACGAGAAGAGAGAAGCATGACTGA
>CAJWFS010000089.1 GCA_913030665.1 uncultured Acidimicrobiaceae bacterium | reverse complement strand
TGGCCATCCGCGGCTACTTCGAGAGCCCCCTCCACGACGACCCCTGGATCGAGTCGTCGCTGGACGTCCGCGACCGCAACGGCAACGCCATGCCCGGCTACGGCTGGATCTTTCCGGTGGGCAACGGGACCATCAACGTGGGCATAGGGCTGCTCTCGACCTTCCGCGACTATCGCGAGGTCAACACCAGCCACCTGTTCGAGGAGTTCGCCCACACGATCCCGGAGCACTGGCAGATAGACCCGACCCGACCGATCGCCCCGCCGACCGGTGGTCGCCTGCCCATGGCCGGTTCGGTCGGACCCAAGGCCGGACCCAACTGGCTGGTGGTCGGAGATGCAGCTGGGGCGGTCAACCCGTTCAACGGTGAGGGAATCGACTATGCCTACGAGACCGGTCGCCTGGCCTCCGGCCTCATCGCTGAAGCCGCCGCCCGGGGTGACGATGCCGTGCTGGCCCGCTATCCCGACCTGCTGGACGAGGAATACGGGCTCTACTTCAAGGTGGCCCGCCTCTTCGCGAAGGTGATCGGCAACCCGACCCTGATCCGGGAGTTGACGCGGGTTGGGATGCGGTCCCAACCCCTCATGGAGTGGGCGCTGAGGGTGATGGCCAACCTCCTGCGGGACGAGGACCGGGGCGCCGCCGAGGCGGCCTACTCGGCGATCGCAGGCATGGTCCGCCTGGTCCCGGACCGCCTCGTCGCCTCCTGAACCCCACGGCATCGACCGGGCTAAGGGTCGGGAGTTGAACCGGATGACCCACGGACGACTACGGCCCGGGGGAGAATGGCCAGCATGACCGGCTCGACGACCACCAGCGCCGCCTGGAAGGCGCTGGTCCGCCACCGCGACGACGGCATCGCTCCACTAAGGAACCTGCTGGCCGACGATCCGGACCGCGCCACCCGCCTGGGCATCGAGGTGGGCGAACTGTGGATCGACCCGTCCCGCCAACAGGTGACCGATACGACCCTTGGGCTGCTGGCGGACCTGGCCGACGAGCGGTCGGTGGCCTCCTCCCTGCAGCAGATGCTGGACGGCCTGCCAGTGAACGCCACCGAGGGTCTTCCCGCACTCCACACCGCCCTGCGTGCGCCCCTCCACGAGGTGGTCAGGGTGGACGGCATGGACGTGGTGCCGGGAGTGCACGCCACCCTGGACCGGATGTCCGACCTGGCAGCCTCCATCCGGGACGGCCGCAGGCTGGGGGCCACCGGGCTCCCGATCACCGCCGTGGTGAGCCTCGGGATAGGCGGCAGCCACCTGGGACCCGCACTTGCGGTCGACGCCCTCTCCCACCTGGCCCGGACCGACCTGACGGTGCGGTTCTCCTCCAACTTGGACGGCGCCGACCTGGTTGACACCCTCGACGGGTTGGAACCGGCGAGCACGCTGATCGTGGTGTGCTCCAAGTCATTCACCACCGTCGAGACCCTCACAGCGGCGGAGAGTGCACGCTCCTGGCTGGCAGGCGGACTTGGAGACGGCCGGGTGGCGGACCACATCGTTGCCGTCACCGCCTCTCTGGAGCGCGCCGCGAGTTTCGGGATCCACGCCGAGCTGACCTTCGAGCTACCGGACTGGGTTGGGGGGCGGTTCTCGCTACCGTCGGCGGTCGGGCTGGCCGTCATGGTGGCCATCGGCCCATCGGCGTTCATGGAGCTCCTGGCCGGGATGCGACTGGTGGACGAACACGTGGCGACGGCCCCGACGCTGCGCAACGGACCTGTGCTGCTGGGGTTGATCGACGTCTGGAACCGGTCCCTCCTAGGACGCACCTCCATGGCCGTGGTGCCCTATGCGCACCGCCTGAGGCTGCTTCCCCCCTACCTGCAGCAACTCTCCATGGAGAGCCTCGGCAAGGGCGTCACCATCGATGGGCGGGCCGTGGAGACCCCCAGCGGTCCCGTGGTATGGGGGGCGGCCGGCACCGACGGGCAGCACGCTTTCTTCCAGTTGCTGCACCAGGGCACGGACGTGGTGCCGTGCGACCTGATCGGCGTGGCCAGGCCTGCGGAGGATCCCCGCGGCGCCCACCAGGACCTGCTGCTGGCGAACCTTGCGGCCCAAGCCGAGTCACTCGCCCACGGGCGGACAGGTGCCGAGGCGGCAGCGGGAGGCACACCGCCAGACCTCGTACCGCACCGCACCTTCGCCGGGAATCGCCCGTCCACCACCATCCTCCTGCCCGAGTTGACGCCTTCTGCCCTCGGCCAACTGCTGGCCACCTACGAGCACAGGACGGTCACAGCGGCCGCCGTGTGGGGCATCGACCCGTTCGACCAGTGGGGGGTGGAACTCGGCAAGGAGCTCGCCTCCCGCATAGCCACCGAACCCGCCGATGGGGCCCACGACGGGTCGACAGTCGAGCTGCTCCGCCGCTACAGGGAGCTACGCGGAACCTGAACCGGGAGGCTTCAGCCCAGCTCGGCAACGACCGCTTCGGCGGCCTCGACGGCGATGGAGATCGTCTCGTCTATGACCTCGTCCGAGTGGGCGAGGCTGGGGAATAGCGCTTCGTAGGCCCCGGGGGCCAGCGCCACGCCCCGCTCGAGGAGGGCGTGGAAGACCTTCGGGTAGATGCCGTTGTCGGCCAGCACCTTCGCCTCGTCGAAGTTGGCGGGAGCCACGTCGCCGAAGAAGCACCCCAGTAGCGAACCCACCCGGGGCAGCACGGTCTGGAGCCCGGCGCCGTTGAAGGCGACCGCCAGCCCATCGGCCAGGCGGGCAGCCGTGGCGGTCAGCCGATCGAAGGCCTCGTCGTCGAGCAGTTCGAGGGTGGCACGACCTGCGGCCATGGCCAGCGGGTTCCCCGACAGGGTGCCGCCCTGGTACACGCCGCCCAGCGGCGCCAGGTGCTCCATGACGTCCCATCTACCGCCGAAGGCTCCGACCGGCAGGCCGCCGCCTATGACCTTGCCGAAGCACCAGAGGTCCGGCGTGACGCCGAACCGCTCGGCCGCCCCGCCACGCGCCAGGCGGAACCCTGTGATGACCTCATCGAAGACGAGCAACGACCCGGCGGCGTCACAGGCGGCCCGCAGGCCCTCCAGGAAGCCGGGCACCGGCGCCACGAGGCCCATGTTGGCCGCCACCGGCTCCACGATCACCGCGGCCACCGTCCCGTCCAGTTCGGGGACCACGTTGTAGGGAGCGACGATCGTGTCGGCTACGGCGCCGGCGGTGACGCCATCGCACCCGGTGAGCCCCTGGTTGGCCACCCCACTTCCACCTGCGGCCAACAGGGCATCGCCGTGCCCGTGGTAGCAGCCGGCGAACTTCACGATTCCCGGGCGACCCGTGGCACCCCTTGCCAGGCGGACGGCCGACATGGTGGCCTCCGTCCCCGATGACACGAAACGGACCGACTCGAGGCCGGCGATGCGCTCCACGACCATCTCGGCCATGACCACCTCGGCCTCCGTCGGAGCGCCGAAGCTGGTACCCCTGGAGGCCGCCACCGAGATGGCCTCCAGTACCGTCGGATGGGCATGGCCGAGTATCCCCGGCCCGTATGACTGCACGTAGTCGATGTAGCGGCGACCGTCGGCGTCCCACACGTAGGGGCCGTCCGACCGGTCCACGAAGTAGGGCGTGCCGCCCACCGAACCGAAGGCCCGGACCGGCGAGTTGACCCCACCCGGGATGACCCGCTGCGCCCGTTCGAAGAGCGTCCGGTTGGCGTCGGTCACGGTCTGCTCAACCCTGCAGGATCTCGGCGGCCCGACGGGCCAGGTACGTCAGGATGAAGTCGGCACCAGCGCGGCGGATCGAGAGCAGGTGCTCCATGCCCACGGCGTCACCGTCCAGCCAGCCGTTGGCCGCAGCGGCCTGGACCATGGCGTACTCGCCGCTCACGTGGTACGCCGCCAGCGGCACGTCCACGACCGCCCTGGCCTCAGCGATGACGTCCAGGTAGGAAAGCGCCGGCTTCACCATCACCATGTCCGCGCCCTGGTCGACGTCGGCCATGATCTCAATGATCGCCTCGCGGGCATTGGGTGGGTCCTGCTGATATCCCCTCCTGTCACCACCGCCCACGATCTGGACATCGACGGCGTCCCGGAACGGGCCGTAGAGGGCCGATGCGTACTTTGCGGCGTACGCCAGGATCACCGTGTCCACATGTCCGGCATCGTCCAGGGCGCCCCTGATGGCTGCCACCTGGCCGTCCATCATCCCGGACGGAGCGGTCACGTCCGCCCCGGCCTCGGCCTGGGCCACAGCAGCCCTGGCGTAGAGCTCGAGAGTGGCGTCGTTGTCCACCGAGCCATGGCTGTCCAGTACGCCGCAGTGCCCGTGGTCCGTGTACTCGTCGACGCAGAGGTCAGCCATGAGGACCATCTCGTCGCCGACCTCATCGCGGAGGTCACGCAGGGCCACCTGGACGACGCCGTCGGGGTTCCACGCCTCGGAGCCGACGGCGTCCTTCTCCTCGGGGATCCCGAAGAGGATGACGGCCGGGACGCCGAGGCCCCTCAGCGCGGACACCTCGGCTCGAAGGCTGGCCCGGGTGTGCTGCACGACGCCCGGGAGGGAGGCCACCGGCTGGGGTTCGTCAATGCCTTCGCGCACGAAGAGGGGCGCGACCAGGTCGTCTACCGAGAGGCGGGTCTCGGCCACCAGGCGGCGCAGGGCAGCGGTTCGGCGCAGGCGACGGGGTCGCGAGACGGGGAAGCTCACCCGGCGAGCCTACGGAGGTCAGGTCGTGGGCGGCGAGGCCGCTGCCCAGGCGACCACGGCATCCAGGAGGCCGGCGACCGAGTGTGGATCGGCTTCGATGGTGGTAAATCCCAATTCCCTCGCCGTCGCGGCACTGATCGGCCCGATGCAGGCGGCGACTCCGGGCAGCGTGGCTCCGGCCACCTCGTGGTAGCGACGGACCGTCGATTCCGCGGTGAAGGTGACGAGATGGGCGGCCCGGGCACGGGCCAGCACCGCCGGGTCCACCTCGGGCACCACGTTGCGGTAGGCCACGACGACGTCGACCTCCCAACCCTTGTCGACAAGGCCGTCAGGCAGCACGTCACGGGCCACCTCGGCGCGCGCCAGGAGGATCCGGCCGCCGGACTCCGGAGGATCCGGGAACTCCTCCAGCAGGCTCTCGGCCACGGCACGGCCGGGGACAAGATCCACCACCTGACCCAGGGCCTCCAGTGGGCCGGCCGTCCTGGGCCCCACGGCGGCGAGGCGAGCCGTGGAGGGACCGTCCAGCAGGTCGGCGACCCGCCGGGCGCCGTTGGGTGACGTCACGACTATCCAGTCGTACCGGTCCGACGAGCCCAGGGCGGTTGCCAGGGCGGTGCCACCATCGGCCGGCTCCACGATTGTGACCACCGGTAGCTCGATGACCTGGGCACCAAGGTCGGCGAGGGCGCCGGCGAGGCCGCCAGCCTGGTCGGTCGCCCTGGTGACGACAACGGTGCGACCGGCCAGCGGACTCATTGCGGCTCCAGGAGCTCCGCACCGCCCCGCTCGTCGAGGAGGTGTCGGGCCACCGCCCGGCCGAGGCTGGGGCCGGACGCCGATCGCCTCGCTTCGCGCAGGAGCACCGCGCCGTCGGGTGACGAGATGGCACCGGTCAGGTACACCTCGTCGCCCTCGAGAACCGCGTATGCCGCTATCGGGAGGTCGCATCCAGCGCCCAACTCCGCGAGGAACGCCCGCTCGGTGTCCACCGCGCGGCGCGCCACGGCATCCTCGACGGCCGCCAGCAGTTCGCGGGCCCCTTCATCGTCGGTACGACACTCGACGGCCATGGCCCCCTGGGCCACCTGGGGCAACAGGACGGACGGGTCGAGGCGATCCGCCACATCGGGTCGGATACCCAGTCGGTCCAGGGCGGCGGCGGCCATGACGATGGCGTCGAACCCGGCCGCCTTCTCCAGACGGGT
>CAJWFS010000088.1 GCA_913030665.1 uncultured Acidimicrobiaceae bacterium | reverse complement strand
TACTCGTTGTAGATCATCGCCTGGGCGGCGTCTATCTCGCCCTTGAGCAGGGCCAGCATGTCGAAGCTCTGCTGTACCAGCTCGTAGTCGCTGCTGGGATCCACGCCGGCCCGACGGGAACCTGCCAGGAGCTCGAACTCATTGCCCCAACCCCAGTTGCCGACCAGCTTCCCGGCCAGGTCCGCCGGGCCGTTGATGCCCGAATCGGCCCACGAAACCTGAAGCGTGCCCGAACGCTGGAATACCTGCGCCACGTTGACGATGTCCATTCCACCCTCACGCGACACCAGCGCCTTTGGCACCCAGGAGACCGCGAAGTCCACCGCTCCGGAGGCCAGCTGCTGCTGCGGAGCGATGTCCACACCGCCCTCGTGGATGGTCACATCCAGGCAGTACCGCTCGTAGATCCCGTCGTCCAGGGCGGCGTAGTAGCCGGCGAACTGAGCCTGGGTGACCCACTGCAACTGCAGCGACACCTCGTCCACCGAATCACAGTCGCCGGTACCGGCCGCTGTCTCGCTATCGCCACATGCCGTGGCGAACAGTGTCAGTGCTGCCATAACTGCCAGCAGCCTCATTGTCCATTGCTTCTTCATTTTTCCCTCCCGGGTGTGTTGTGGTTCTCACTACCCCCGTCCACCAGGCGCCAGGGCATGCTGACGCGCTCGAGGAGCAGGGCTGCAGCGAACAGTCCCAGGCCGACGGCCGATGCGACAGCGATAGCTGCCCAGGCGACGTCATACCTGGCGAATGCGGCACTCGACGTGATGATATTGCCGATGCGGTTCTGGGGACCGCCGAAGTACTCGGCCACGATCGCGGCGATCACCGACAGGGGAGCCACCACCCGTAGGGCGTTGGCGAAGAACGGGAGGGCGTTGGGGATCCGGACTTCCCGGAGGATCGTCCATTCACCGGCAGCGTAGGACCGCATCAGCTCGAGCTCGTCCGGGTGCACCTCGGTCAGCCCACGGGCGGTGTTGATGAACACCGGGAAGAAGACGATGGCCACCACCACAGCCTGGTTACTAAGCGTGCCGGTGATACCGAACCAGGCGTTGAATATCGGGGCCAGCGCCACAATCGGTGTGGCGTTCACGGCCACGGCCAACGGCGTGAGGCCCTCGTTCAGGGTGCGGAAGCGGGTGGTGACGAGCGCCAACAGAACACCGGCGACGATCCCCGCCACCAGGCCACTCACTGCGATCCGTCCGGTCTCCCAACCCGCTTGGCGGAGCATCGGCCAGTTTTCGGACAAGCGATCCATGATCGAGCTGGGCCTGGGCAGCAGAAACTCGCGAATCCCGAAGCCCCACACGATGCCCTCCCAGAGGCCGAGGCCGGCCACGCCGACCACCATCGGCGGCCCGAGACCGGTCAGGCGGTTCCGGATCACCGGGCGCCCCCCCTGCCCCGCAGGGCCTCTCGGACCTCAGTGGCCTTGGCGAAGAACGCCGGATCCTCCCGCGTGTCGTCAGTTCGGTCTCCCAGGTCGACGTCGACGATCGAGTGGATCCGTCCCGGGCGGGCCGACAGGACCACAACACGGGACGACAGGAACGTCGACTCCGAGACGGAGTGGGTGACGAACACCACCGTGGTGCCGGTCTCCCGCCAGATGCGCAGGAGCTCCAACTGCATGTGTTCCCTGGTCATCTCGTCCAGGGCCCCGAAGGGTTCGTCCATCAACAGCAGCTTCGGCTGGAAAGAGAGCGCCCGCGCTATCGAGACCCGCTGCTGCATCCCCCCGCTGAGTTGGCGGGGATAGTGGCCACCGAATTCTGGGAGCCTGACGAGCTCCAGCATCTCGGCCGATCGGGCCGCCCGGTCAACCCTGGACCAGCCCCGCAACTCCAGGGGCAACTCGATGTTGGCGGCCACCCGGCGCCAGTCGAACAACCCGGCATGCTGGAAGACCATTCCGTAGTCCTGGTCCAGACGGGCCGCATGTGCCGGCTTGCCGAACACCGTCACCTCCCCTACGGACGGCGTCAGCAGGTCTCCTATGAGCCGCAGGAGCGTCGACTTGCCACACCCCGACGGTCCGATCAGCGACACGAACTCGCCTGCCCCGATGGTCAGGTCGATGTCGGACAGGGCGGTGACCTCGTCGGCGCTGTCGACGTTGAAGACCTTGTGGACACCGCTGACGACCACTGCCACCTCGGATGCGACGGGCTGGCTCATGCCACCACCTCGTCAGCATGCTGGGTTCCCTCGGCCCGCTTCATGACCAGCCGTTCGGCAAGGGAGATCAGGCCGAACACCGACAGGCCGAGAACCGCCGCACCCAACACCGCTGCATACAGGCGCTCGGGCGAGACGGCATAGCGCTGTGCGTACTCGAGGATCGCCCGGCCCAGGCCGGTCTTTGTGCCGATCGAAATCTCACCGACGATCGCACCCACCACGCTGAGGGTGGCCGCCAGCTTGAGGGCAGGAAACAGGTATGCCCTGGCAGCCGGTAGCCGAAGCTTGAACAGGGTTGTCCGCCACGGAGCAGCGTACGACCGCATGAGCTCCAGGTGTGCGGCGTCCGGAGACTGCAGGCCCCGCAACGCGCTGACCGCCACCGGGAAGAAGGTCAGGTATGTGGCGATCAACGAGATCGAGAAGATGTCCGGCAGGTCGTGCAGTCGCCCCCAGGTCACGATGATCGGCGCCAAGGCAATGAGCGGCACCGTCTGGGACACGTTGATCCACGGCAGGAGGCCGCGTTCGACCACCCGCCAGCGCAGCATCAGGATCGCCAGCCCCATGCCGATGGCGAGCCCGAACGTGAACCCGATGGCCGCCTCCTGGAAGGTGTACCAGCCCTTCTTGAGCAGGAACAGGTAGAGCGGCAACCGAGCCCGGCCGTCCCTGACCTCCTCGAACAACTCGCCAACGATGTCGGTCGCGTGCGGCATCGTGAGGTCGTCGGTCGTCGTCGGTAGCCCTATCGAGGTGCCGGGCCACTGGTCGTCGGTCTGGCCGCCCATCCACTTGTATCCCTCCCACAAGATGACCACGAGTAGCAGCGCCACGGCCGTCGTCACCACCACGCGCAGGGTCCGACCGCCCCTCACGGCCTCTCCCCGAAGTAGTGGGCCCGACCATCAGTGGGCCTGTCGCAACCCTGGGTGTCGCACTCCGGCAGGCAACCGGACCTGGGCCTCATGGTTCAACTACCCGCCGGCTCGCCTGCAGGTGGACTCCCGGGTGCAAACCGGCGCTGCCTCTCCATCAGGCTGCACCAGTCCCAGCCCGCTCCCCCCAGAGAATCGACGTCCGCCAGGAACTGGCCGACCAGCGCCGTGACCGGTAGCGAGACGTTCATCGAAGATGCCTCATCCAAGACGAGCCCGATGTCCTTTCGCATCAGGGTGGTGGAGAAGCCGAAGTCGTAGTCACCTGCCAGCATCCTCTCGGCCCGGTTCTCCATCTGCCAGGAGGTGGAGGAGCCCTGCAACATGGCCTCGACCACGTTCTGGACGTCCAGCCCCGCCCTGGATGCGAAGTCGAGGCCCTCGGCGAGTGCCTGGCAGAGCCCAACCACACAGATCTGGTTCGTCATCTTGGTCAGCTGTCCGGCGCCCGGGCCGCCCATGCGCCTCACCCGAGAAGCGTACGAACCGACCACCGGCTCGGCCCTTGCGAAGGCTCCCTCATCACCGCCGACCATCACCGTGAGCACACCCTTCCGTGCACCGTCGACCCCACCGGAGACAGGAGCATCCAGGAAGTACGCGTCGGCCGCCGACACGCTCGCGCCGACAGCGCGGGCCAGCCGGGCAGAGGTGGTCGAGTGGTCGACCCATACCGCCCTCGCCGCGATGGCGGGCACCAGCTCATCAGCCACGGCCTGTAGCTCCCGGTCCGCGGGGAGGGAGGTGATGACGAACTCCGCGCCCGTGACCGCAGATGCCACGGAGTCGGCCACCTCGCCACCGTTTTCGTCCGCCCACCTGTTCGCCAGGCCGTCGACCACGTCGAACACGACGAGCTCATCGGCAGCAGCGCTGTCGTACAGGTGGGCGGCCATGTGCCAACCCATGCGCCCGAGGCCCAGGACTGCAATCCTCATGCCGGCACCCCGGGACCACCCCGATCGGCCAGGCTGAAGCCACCGGCCAGGCGGGCATCGACCCTGCCGCCGACCGCCATGGCCAGGATCAGCACCAGTTCATTGGGACGTGGCCCGTCAGGAACTCCGACCTCTATCGCGTCGTAGTGGCTTCCGACGTAGGACCATTCGAGGTGCGTCAGGGGTACGTCCAGCCTTGCCCCGATCGGACCTACCTTCTTGGTCGACGGAACAATGGCCTCACCCCTGCCCAGGGCGGCCCGCATCCCGCCGCCCCCCGGTATGTGCCACATCGCACCGTGCTCGATCTCTCCCGCCGCTCCGACGATCGCCCCCTTGCCGTAGCCGTCGATCTCATCTCGGGCACCACCCAGGTGGCTGATGAGCAACTCGCCGAGGTGTTCTCCCAGCTCGCGCAACTCCGCCGTTGCCGGGCTGAGGTCGGCCACGTAGCCGCCCACGAACGGGTTGCTCACGACTGCGGCCACCGCTCCCTTCAGGGCAGGTCGGTCAGGCAGCGGTCCGAAGTCGTGGTGGATCTCCTCGACCACGAGACAGGTCTTTCGTTGAATGAACAGCGGGCCCGTCATGCCATCCCATGCCCATGCCCGGGCCGTGGCACGACCGGCATCGTCGGAATCTGGGTCTCCATCTTGTTCTCCGATCAATTGGCCATGGCAGGGACGATTCCTCGCCCGTAGGCATCCAGCGTCTCGTCCTGCTGGTCGTGCATGAGGTAGATGGCGAACTGGTCCACGCCCAGAGCCTCGAGTTCCTGCAGCCTCTCGATGTGGGTCGCCTCGTCGCCGAGGATGCAGAACCGGTCAATGATCCCGTCGGGCACGAACTCCGTGTGCTCGGCACCGGCCCGACCGTGCTCGGTGTAGTCGTAGCCCTTCCGTCCCTCGATGTAGTCCGTGAGGGCCTGGGGCAGAGCCGATCCATCGGAGCCGTAGCGACCGACCAGGTCGGCCACGTGGTTGCCGACCATGCCACCGAACCATCGGACCTGGTCTCGCTGGTGGGCGATGTCGTCACCCACGTAGGCCGGCGCCACGACGCAGATCGTGATCGAGTCGGGGTCGCGACCAGCCTGTTCGGCCGACCTGCGCACCGCCGCGATCGTCCACTCGGCAATCTGGGGGTCGGCCAGCTGCAGGACGAAGCCGTCGGCCTTCCGGCCGCACAGGTCAAGCGCCTTCGGGCCATATGCGGCCATCCAGATCGGCAGCGATCCACCGCTGCGCCACGGGAAGGTCTGCGTGGTGCCGTTGTACTCCACGGTCCCACCCTCGGCCAGGCCCTTGATGACCCCCATGGACTCCTCCAGGGTGGCCAGGTTGCAGGGCTTGAGGCCGAGCACCCTCATCGCCGAGTCGCCTCTGCCAATGGCGCAGACCGTTCGCTCGCCGTACATGTCGTTCAGCGTGGCGAACATCGAGGCGGTGACGGTCCAGTCCCGGGTGCCGGGGTTGGTCACCATCGGGCCCACGACCATCTCCTTGGTGGCTGCCAGCATGGCGCTGTGGATCACGAACGGTTCCTGCCAGAGGACGTGGCTGTCGAACGTGTACGCGTGGGTGAAGCCCAGGGCCTCGGCCCGCGTCGCCAGCTCCACCACCCGCCACGCCGGCGGGTCAGTCTGCATGACCACTCCGAACTCCATCAGCTTCGCCGTCCCATCAGTCGTTGCGGGGGAACCCGAGGTCGACGCTGCTGGTCGACGGGTCGGGCCACCGGCTGGTGATGACCTTGGGCCGGGTGTAGAAGCGCAGGCCCTCAGGCCCGTACATCGTCGTGTCGCCGAACGCCGAGTCGTTCCATCCACCGAACGAGT